>NZ_JBNTQO010000005.1:0-428246 GCF_050630465.1 Bacillus basilensis
ACAGAAAAATCCCCTCCATAGTAAACAGGTTAATGTGCTTTCTTTTTCCTGTCTACTATAAGGGGATCATATCAAAAGTGATAGTCTCTTTTTCTGTTAAAAGTGAAATGTAAAAAGAAACATAATTTTTATATCATTTTGTAATTCACTTTATTATAATAAAGATATAGTTCTTGATAAAGAACAAGTTGTTCGATAGGAGAGATTAAAATGCTGAAGCCACCTCGCAAATTCAAAAAGATGCTTATATTGCCATGTTTGTGTTCTATTACTTTTTATTTAGGCTCTCAAATGATGACTTATACAGAAGCAGCTTTCATTCATGAAACGAAAGTAGAGGCCACTATTTCTACAGCAAGTATTTTTCCAAAAACAGTTGATCAATTAATAGAACAAGCTAAGCAGCATAAGGAAGTCATTTTGCATGAGTATGAAGGGATGAAATTAAAAGAAACTGCTACCTCCACTCAAGAGTTAGAACAGGCGCTTGTTACGTGGAAGCAAGGGCGTGAGAAAATAGTTGCTGAGAGAGAAGCGTTACAAAAAGTATATAAATCAATAGAAGAACCTTATAATCAAGTACAAGAAGAGTTAAAAGGAAATACAACTGCATCGAATAAGCAAGTATTCTCGTATGTGAATGCTGGCTTCCATAAAGTGAAAGAAAACTGTGAGTATGTTGATAAAGAAGTTAATTTACAAGTGATTGATAAAAAAATTCAAGATTTTGAGAAGTTACTAGTAGATGAAACAGCAAAACAAGTGAGTGAGGCTGAGAAACAAAAGGAATTAGAAGAGAAGAAGAAACAAGAGGAAGCGAAAAAACTAGAAGAGAGTAAGAAACAAGAGGAAGCGAAAAAACTAGAAGAGAAGAAACAAGAAGAGGCGAAAAAACTAGAAGAGAAGAAGAAACAAGAAGAAGCGAAAAAGCTAGAAGAAAGTAAAAAACAAGAAGAACAGAAAAATAAAGATAGCAAGTAAATTATAGTAACATTTCAAAGCAGATAGAGATTATAAAACAAATAGGTGAGAGAGCACTATCACTCACCTATTTTTCGTGTCCTGCTTATTTTATTTAGCCAATAAGAGGTAGTTAGATAGACGAAGCTTACTAATTAGTGGAGATAGGTCAAAAAATCAACAAAATTTTTCTTTATTTTTCAATAATTAACTGAAATTTCCAAATAATATTGAGAAATGAAAATAACTGAAAATATTAATAAATATGTGTTGTATTTATATAGGTATGTTCGTTATAATGAACATAAGGTTTTTAAAAAAGAACAAATATTAGCTAAGCTAATATAGTTTTAGTTATATCTCTTATTTTAAATAAGAGATAGCAATAAAAAATATAAAAAACAGCTAGGGGGAATTGATTGTGAGTCTGAAAAAGAAATTAGGTATGGGAGTTGCATCAGCAGCATTGGGGTTATCTTTAATTGGTGGAGGAACATTCGCTTACTTTAGCGATAAAGAAGTATCGAACAATACATTTGCAGCTGGGACGTTAGATCTTACATTAGACCCTAAAACGCTTGTAGATATTAAAGATTTAAAACCAGGGGATTCTATTAAGAAAGAGTTCTTATTAAAGAATAGCGGTTCATTAACAATTAAAGATGTTAAACTAGCGACAAAGTATACTGTAAAAGATGCAAAAGGTGATAATGCTGGTGAAGACTTTGGTAAGCACGTTAAAGTGAAATTCCTTTGGAACTGGGATAAACAAAGTGAGCCTGTATATGAAACAACTTTAGCAGACCTACAAAAAACTGACCCAGATCTTTTAGCTAAAGACATCTTTGCTCCTGAGTGGGGAGAAAAGGGTGGATTAGAAGCTGGTACAGAGGATTATTTATGGGTACAATTTGAATTTGTAGATGATGGAAAAGACCAAAATATCTTCCAAGGTGATTCATTGAATTTAGAATGGACATTCAATGCTAACCAAGAAGCTGGAGAAGAAAAATAATAAAAAAGCGGGTATCCCCCGCTTTTTTTTATAAAGAAAAAAGAAGTGCCGATTGTAAGCACTTCTTTCTATTTATTATTTTTGATCTTGCTTCCATTTTGTAAATTCAAGAAATTCACGAAATTGTTCTTTGGAGACGCCGGAGCTCATCGCATCTTTAACGAGTTGTGTCCATTCGGAGTCTAGGTGATTTTCCTTTGTTGTTTCATCATGAAGTAGAGTGTCAACTGGAATTTGTAGAACTGCTGCGATCTTTTCAAGAAACTGAATGGAAGGGTTTTTTTGTAAATTTCGTTCTATAGAACTAATGTAAGATTTAGCAACACCGGCTTTTTCGGCAAGTTCAGTTAATGAAATACCTTTTTGTAAACGCAGGCGTTTTATACGTTCTCCAATCATATTTGCGCACCTTTCTATCAATATGTCGTCGTCTTATGATGTCATTATTATAACATAAACTTCGCTAAAAAGAACAAACCTATTGAGCCTGGCTTGATGGTTTCGTACGTTGGAAAAAATGTTCGATATCTTGTAGAGCGATACCAGCGTCTAGAGCTTCAAGTATTAAATCAATCCATTCTTGATCCAATGCGTCAGTCTTATCTTTGTACAAATGTAATTCCTCCCTAATTATCGGTCATAACTGCTGCTACAGAATACGTGATAATGCAATCGGATTTTGTATTTTTATGTAGTGAATTATCAAATATTTTGTAGATAAAACAAAGATAAAATCCCCATTAAATTCCCTCTATGGCGATTATAAAGTTTCTGACAAATATTTTCAATATTTTCAGAAAACATTGTTGAATTGTGATATACTCGTATGCTAACTATGGAATTTTTACAAATATATTAAAAACATTACATAATATGACTAAATATTGAAAAAATATTGAATTTTTAATAAAATTCAATTTGTAATACATATTATTTATTAGGGGAGGAAATAAGGGATGAACAAGAAACCGTTCAAAGTTTTATCTTCAATCGCTTTGACAGCTGTATTAGGTCTTTCGTTCGGAGCTGGTACTCAATCTGCATATGCTGAAACGCCTGTGAATAAGACAGCTACGAGCCCAGTTGATGATCATTTAATTCCGGAAGAACGTTTAGCGGATGCGCTAAAAAAACGTGGGGTAATTGATTCGAAGGCTTCAGAGAAAGAAACAAAGAAAGCTGTCGAAAAATACGTAGAGAACAAAAAGGGTGAAAATCCGGGGAAAGAAGTAACAAATGGGGACCCACTTACGAAAGAAGCATCGGACTTTTTAAAGAAAGTGAAAGATGCGAAAGCAGATACGAAAGAAAAGTTAGACAAACCTGCAACAGGAACACCTGCAGCGACAGGACCAGTTAGGGGTGGTCTAAATGGTAAAGTACCAACATCTCCAGCAAAGGAAAAAGCGTACAACGGTGATGTTCGTAAAGATAAAGTACTCGTTTTACTTGTAGAGTACGCTGACTTTAAACATAACAATATCGATAAAGAGCCTGGCTATATGTATTCGGAAGACTTTAACAAAGAACATTATGAAAAAATGTTATTCGGTGATGAGCCATTTGCGTTAGAGGATGGAAGCAAAATCGAAACGTTTAAACAATATTATGAAGAGCAATCTGGTGGTAGTTACACAGTAGACGGAACAGTTACAAAATGGTTAACAGTTCCTGGTAAAGCTGCTGATTACGGTGCGGATGCTGCTACAGGTCATGATAATAAAGGACCAAAAGGACCTCGTGATTTAGTAAAAGATGCATTAAAAGCAGCTGTAGATAGCGGTATTGATTTATCTGAGTTTGATCAGTTCGATCAATACGATGTAAATGGTGATGGAAATCAAAAGCAACCGGACGGTTTAATTGATCACTTAATGATTATTCATGCAGGTGTTGGACAAGAAGCGGGCGGTGGTAAATTAGGTGACGATGCAATTTGGTCACATCGCTGGACAGTTGGACCAAAACCATTCCCAATTGAAGGTACACAAGCGAAAGTTCCATATTGGGGCGGAAAGATAGCGGCATTCGACTACACAATTGAGCCAGAAGATGGCGCAGTTGGTGTATTCGCGCATGAATATGGTCATGATTTAGGCCTTCCAGATGAGTATGATACAGACTATACTGGTCATGGTGAGCCAATTCAAGCTTGGTCTGTTATGAGTGGCGGAAGCTGGGCTGGTAAGATTGCAGGAACAACGCCAACGAGTTTCTCACCACAAAATAAAGAGTTTTTCCAAAAAACAATTGGTGGTAACTGGGCGAATATCGTAGAAGTAGATTACGAGAAATTAAATAAAGGTATCGGTCTAGCAACATATTTAGACCAAAGTGTTACGAAAACGAACCGTCCAGGTATGATTCGTGTAAACTTACCTGATAAAGATATAAAAACGATTGCTCCAGCATTTGGTAAGCAGTATTACTACAGCACAAAAGGTGACAATCTTCATACAACGTTAGAAACACCGCTGTTCGATTTAACGAATGCAACGAATGCGAAATTTGATTTCAAATCGTTATATGAAATCGAAGCAGAGTATGATTTCATTGAAGTACATGCTGTAACAGAAGATGGGCAAAAAACGCTAATTGAAAAACTTGGTGAGAAAGCAAATAGTGGAAATGCAGATTCGACAAATGGAAAATGGGTTGATAAATCATATGATTTAAGCCAATTCAAAGGTAAGAAAGTAAAATTAACATTTGAGTACATTACAGATGGTGGTTTAGCATTAAACGGTTTCCTACTTGATAATGCTTCATTAACAGTAGATGGTAAAGTAGTATTCTCTGATGATGCAGAAGGTACACCACAATTTAAATTAGATGGTTTCGCAGTTTCTAACGGAACTGAGAAGAAAAAACATAACTACTATGTAGAGTGGAGAAATCATACTGGATCAGATAGCGCATTGAAATTTGCTCGCGGTCCAGAATATAACTCTGGTATGGTTGTATGGTATGCAGACTCAGCTTACACAGATAACTGGGTTGGTTTACATCCAGGACATGGTTTCCTTGGTGTAGTTGACTCTCATCCAGAAGCAATTGTAGGAACTTTAAATGGTAAACCGACAATTGACAGTAGTACACGATTCCAAATCGCTGATGCGGCGTTCTCATTTGATAAAACGCCAGCATGGAAAGTTGTATCTCCAACGCGTGGAACGTATACGTATAATGGCTTAGCAGGTGTGCCGAAGTTTGATGATTCGAAAACGTATATTAATCAACAGATTCCAGATGCAGGACGTATTTTACCGAACCTTGGCCTAAAGTTTGAAGTAGTAGGACAAGCTGATGATAATTCTGCAGGTGCTGTTCGCTTATATCGTTAATACAGTAAAACTACCGAGAGATTTTCTTTCGGTAGTTTTTTTGTGAGCAATGAATTTTATATAAAAGAAGAAATTATATATAATGTAACTTTACGAATAGAAATTTATTATAATATGAAGTCTATATAAATAATGAAAGAATTGGATAAAAATAGTGGGGGAAGGTGAATGAATGAGCGTTTCTTCTATTGTAAATAAACAAAAGGAATATTTTTATAATGGCCATACGCGAAGTGTAGCAGTGAGAAAGAATAATTTGAAGAAGCTTTATGAAGGCATTCAGCGTTTTGAAGAAGAAATATTTCAGGCGTTGAAATTAGATTTAAATAAGTCAATTCACGAGTCGTTTACAACGGAAGTTGGGTATGTATTAAAAGAAATTTCCTTTCAATTGAAGCATATTTCATCATGGAGTAAACCGAAGCGTGTTCGAACAGCACTCACCCATTTTGGATCAAAGGGGAAAGTAGTGCCCGAACCGTACGGTGTGACACTTATTATTGCACCTTGGAACTATCCGTTTCAATTAGCAATTGCACCACTTGTAGGAGCGTTGGCAGCTGGAAATACAGTTGTTTTAAAGCCGTCAGAGTTAACGCCAAATGTTTCAAAAGTGCTTACGAGAATGTTAGAGGAATTATTCCAAGAAGAGCTTGTAGCGGTAGTAGAAGGCGGTGTAGAAGAGAGTACGGAATTGTTAAAGGAACCATTTGATTATATTTTCTTTACAGGTAGTGTTGGTGTTGGAAAAGTTGTGATGGAAGCAGCTGCGAAACGGTTGACGCCGCTTACGTTAGAACTTGGCGGAAAAAGTCCATGTATTGTACATAAAGATGCGAAAATAGATGTAACAGCAAGACGAATTGTGTGGGGGAAGTTTTTAAATGCAGGGCAAACGTGTGTAGCCCCGGATTATATGTATGTGCATGCTTCCGTGAAAGAACAGTTAATCGAGGCATTACGACACGAAATTGCGGAGCAGTATGGCAAAGAGCCACTGCATAATGATCATTACGTGCGAATTGTGAGTGATCGTCATTTTGAACGATTATGTCGATTTTTACAAGATGGTCAAGTCGTAATTGGCGGGAACTATAAGAAAGATACATTACATATTGAACCGACAGTAGTAACGAACATTACATGGCAAGATGCGGTTATGGAAGATGAAATTTTTGGTCCGATTTTACCAATTGTAGAGTACGACAACATAGAAGAGGTAATTGACACAATTCAGCAACATCCAAAGCCGTTAGCGTTATATGTATTTTCTGAAGATAAAGAAGTACAAAAGAAAGTGACGAGTAATATTTCATATGGCGGAGGTTGTATTAATGATGTTGTCTATCATCTTGCAACGCCATATTTACCTTTTGGGGGCGTCGGTAGTAGTGGATTAGGGGGTTATCATGGGGAAGAAAGTTTTCGGACTTTTTCACATTATAAAAGCATTTTGGCCCAATCTACGGCATTTGATATGAAAATTCGTTACTCTTCTACAAAAAGTGCTTTAAAATTCATACGAAAGTTGTTAAAATGATGATGGTGTTTATCAGTAGGCGTAGCCGTATGATAATAGCCCCTTCGCAATGGAAGGGGTTTTTCTGTTCGACGTTATGTATCGTGCGAAAATGAATCAAACATAATACATAAAGAATAGAAGCGAACGCTTGTTAAATAATCATTTTTGTTTGGATCGAAACAAAAAATAGTCTATAGAACATAAATATTTATTCATGAATATAAAAATTAAAATTTAAGGTAGATAGGACGGGAAAATGAAAAAGATTATTAAAGTTGAAGCAGTAGAAAAACATTTTGGAAATCAAGTGATTATCCCACCTCTTTCTTTAGATATTAAAGAAGGAGAATTTTTAACAATCTTAGGACCGAGTGGTTGCGGGAAAACGACGTTACTTCGTATGATCGCAGGTTTTGAAACTCCAACTAAAGGGAATCTTTTATTAGATGATGAAAAGATTAACGATTTGCCACCGTACAAGCGCCATATGAATTTAGTGTTCCAACATTATGCGCTATTCCCACATATGAATGTGGAGAAAAATATTTGTTTCGGTATGAAAATGCAGAAAGTACCGGCAGCAGAGCAGAAAGAGCGTGCTGAAGAGGCAATGCGTTTAACGCAGTTACTTGAGTTCCGTAATCGTAAACCTGCGAAGCTTTCTGGTGGACAGCAGCAGCGTGTAGCAATTGCGAGAGCGATTGTAAATAACCCGCGTGTATTATTACTAGATGAGCCACTTGGGGCGTTAGACTTTAAGTTAAGAAAAGACTTGCAACGTGAATTGAAAAACTTACAACGTAATTTAGGAATTACGTTCATATACGTAACGCACGATCAAGAAGAAGCGATGAGCATGAGTGATCGTATTGTTGTTATGAATAAAGGACATATTGAACAAATCGGAACGCCGAAAGAAATTTATAATAAGCCGAAAACGATGTTCGTTGCAACATTTATCGGTGAAAATAATATTGTGAAAAACGGGGAAGGCTATGTAGCAATTCGCCCTGAAAACGTAAAGGTACGTTCGGTTGAAGAGCCGATTTTAAAAGAATACCATCTTGGACATATTGAAGACATTGAGTTTGTTGGAAATATGGAAAAGCTGTATGTACGTGACGAGAAAACATCAGAATTACTAATGGCATATCAAACTGCTGAAGAAGCAACGCAGTGGAACATTGGAGATAATGTATACGTAGGCTGGGAGCAAGAGGACGAGGTGACCTTAAATTGAAAAAAGGGAAATTACTCGCACTACCTACAGTCGCGTGGCTGTTAATCTTCTTCCTAATTCCCCTTCTGTTTGTATTGGCATTTGCCTTCATGCAGCGCGGAGCATACGGAACAGTGGAAATGCAATTTACGTTAGAGAATATAGCTCGTGTGTTTGATCCACTATACATGGGAACGTTATGGGAAACTGTTAAGATTGCAGTTATTACAACAGTAATCTGTTTAGTAATTGGTTATCCATTTGCTTATACAATTACAATTGTTGATCGTAAATACCGTTCAATTCTTTTATTATTGGCAACGATCCCGTTTTGGATTAACTTTCTTGTTCGTTCATACGCATGGATTGTTATTTTACGTTCACAAGGTCTTGTAAACACATTGCTATTAAAACTAGGTATTATTAGTGAACCTTTAAATTTACTATATAATACACCTTCTGTAATACTCGGAATGGTATATTCTTTATTACCATTTATGATTTTACCAGTGTATGCAGCGATTGAGCAGCTTGATAAGCGTAAGCTAGAAGCAGCTTATGATTTAGGTGCAACACCAGTAAAGGCATTTTGGAATGTTACAGTACCAATGACGATGTCAGGGATTGCTACGGGTTCTATTTTAGTGTTTGTTTCTTCTATCGGAATGTTTGTTGTATCAGACGTTATGGGTGGATCGAAAGTAGCGTTAATCGGAAACGTAATTCAAAATCAATTCTTAGGAGCGCGTGATTGGCCGTTTGGATCTGCGTTATCTATGATTGTTGTTCTATTCTCTGTTCTGTTAATTTACTTATATTATCGTGCAACGAAAGTATATAAATATGATGGGAACGGAGGGGAATAGGCAAAGATGAAGAAGTTTTTAGTTTCTTATTCTTGGTTAATTTTATTGTTCTTGTATTTTCCAATGATGGTTTTAATGGTATATTCCTTCAATGATTCTCGCATTAACGCGGAATGGGAAGGTTTTACATTCCATTGGTATACAGATTTATTTCAAAAACAAGATGTTATTGATGCGTTTGTAAATAGTATGACGATCGCGATCGTAACAACGATTGTAACGACAGTTCTTGGCGTGATTTTCGCGATTGCATTGCATCGTTATAAATATCGTTATGAAGGTGCTATTAACGGTCTTGTGTATTTACCAATTTTAATTCCTGATATTTTAATGGGATTATCTTTACTTATCTTATTTAGTCAATTAGGTATGGAACTTGGCAAAACAACAATTATTATTGCACACATTACATTTAGTATTTCATTTGTTGTCGTTATTTTAGCAGCACGTCTATCTGGTATGGGACGTGATTTAGAAGAGGCTGCGAATGATCTAGGAGCAACGCCGTGGCAAACGTTTCGTTATGTAACGTTCCCAGCAATTGCACCAGGAGTTATTTCAGCCGCATTATTAACATTCACATTATCAATTGATGATTTTGTAATTAGTTTCTTCGTATCAGGACCAGGATCAACAACATTGCCATTATACATTTACAGTATGGTTAAGCGCGGAGTATCACCAGAAATTAATGCACTTTCTACAATTTTAATTGTAGCTATCGTAGGATTAATGGTTCTATCTGAAATCTTCCGTAACAAAGGTGCAGATGGTGAAGAAAACTCTGGAGGACACCTTCCTTTATAATACGAACGATATAGAAAGTACGAGGGGGTAATAAACCGATGAAATTAATGAAAAGATTAGCCGGCGCAGCAATTAGCTTTAGCCTTGTAGCTGGTGTACTTGCTGGTTGTGGTGAAAAGAAAGAAGAGTTAAACATTTATAGCTGGGCTGACAATTTTGATGAGCAAGTGCTAAGAGATTTTGAAAAGAAATATAATGTGAAAATTAACTATGATAAGTATGCAAGTAATGAAGAAATGCTTGCGAAATTACAAGCTGGTGGCGCGAAGTATGATTTAATTCAGCCGTCTGATTACATGGTTAAAACAATGGCAAAAATGGATTTATTAGCGCCGTTAGATAAAAAGAATATCCCAAATATCGAAAACATGGTTTCTAATTTCAAAACACCTGCGTTTGATCCAGAGAATAAATATTCTTTAGTATACACTTGGGGTGTAACTGGTATTGCATACAATAAAAAGTATGTGAAAGAAGCACCTACAAGCTGGAATGACTTATGGAATGAGAAATATAAAGGGCATGTAACTTTATTAAACGATTCTCGTGAAGTATTAGGTATGGGTCTTAAGAAAAACGGCTTCTCAAACAGCACGAAAGACGATGCGCAGTTAAAGACAGCAGCAACTGATTTACAGAAGCTACTTCCAAACTTATTAGCATTTGATACAGATAATATTAAACAAAAGTTTATTACAGAAGATGCTTGGATCGGAACGGTTTGGTCTGGAGATGCAGCATTTATCGCAAAAGATAATAAAGATGTAGAGTACGTTGTACCAAAAGAAGGCGGCACAATTTGGGCTGATACGTTAGCAATTCCAAAAGGTGCGAAAAACAAAGAGCTTGCAGAGAAGTTTATGAACTACTTATTAGATGAAAAAGTAAGTGTGAAAAACTACGAGTCAATTGGATACAGTAATCCTAATGAAAAAGCTCACCCTCTTCATAGTAAAGAATATCGCGATAACCATATGATTTTCTTAACGAAAGAAGAATTAGATCGTACAGAATGGCTTGTTGATGTAGATGATAAGTTAAAAGACTATGATCGTTACTGGACAGAGCTAAAAACAAAAGGTAAATAAGTAAGGAGATGCGGTTTCTAAAGTAGAAATCGCATTTTTTCATAGTAGGAGGAAATCGTTTGAAGAAGTTGCATCAATATGAGGGAATGTGTATCGGTTTATTACTTGCTGTATTTGGCATTGTTGCTTGGCGAGTACATGCTGGTGGCGTTACAGTGATGGATACATATATCCGAGGATTAGTAAAAGGATTACAAACAGAAGGTTCGCTTACATTTTTCTCACACTATACAAAATTAGGGTCTGCCATTGGGATTGTAACTACGCTCGTTATAAGTTTACTTGTTTTTTGGAGAAAACGTTATTATGCTGCGATGATCGTGTATCCAATGGGCATTTTAACAACACATCTTGTGAATAAAGGGATAAAAGAAATTGTGAAAAGGGAGCGTCCGTCGTTAAATGAAGCATTTGATGCGCTTGGGTATAGTTTCCCTAGTGGGCATGCAATGTTATCTATTATGACATTCGGGTTTCTTGCTTATATTATTGCGGCAAATTTGAAGAATGTGACTGGGAAATATGTTATAACGATTTTGTTGGGAATAGTAATCGTATCGATTGGATTAAGTAGAGTCATTTTAAATGTACATTATCCAACTGATATTTTAGCAGGTTACTGCGTAGGTGGTATTCTATTAATTATCGCGATTTATTGCCATCGTTTACTTACTGAGAGGCTTGGTCTTAATAAAGAGAGATAGAAAAACGTCTAGAAAAACTATTATTATAGTTCTTCTAGACGTTTTTTGTTTGCATGAAGATGTGATACAGTATAAATGACAATTGAATTATGTAAAGTAGGTGAAAATGTTTGAAAACAAATGTACATAAAGTGGATAAGTGGGGGAAGTTAGGAGCTTTTTTGTATCAGTTTCGTTATACAGTAATTGTAGCACTACTACTGGTTGCGATAGCACTCGGTATTTTCGCTCCAAAGCTACCGGGAGTATTAGGTGGCGATGGCTTTCAAACGGAAGGGGACTATCAAAAAACGAAAGAAATTTTAGATAAAGATTTTAAGAGGTCTCAAGATACGCTGCTACTGGTTTTTGAAAAAAATAAGGGTGTTTCACATGAGGAATTTCAAAAGCAAGTAGAGGGAATTGTAAAAAGTGTACAAGAGAAAGAGACATATGAATCTTTCCATCACCCGATACAAAATAAAGAAATGTTACAAGATGATATCGGCTATGCGACAATTTTATTTTCCGGGAAAACAAATAAGGAACGAATGGAAACGACATTACAATTTGCTGATAAAATCGAAAAGGAAAGTAATGCAGCATTAAAAGTAACGCCTACAGGGTTTCCGAAAATTAATCAAGAGATTAATGAAAGAACGCAAAATGATTTAAAAGTAGCAGAGATGATTGGGTTACCGATTGCATTCCTCGTATTACTATTTTCATTTGGTAGCCTTTTAGCATCAATTTTACCAATTGTAAATGGGGCACTTAGTGTTATTAGTACGATGGGCATATTATACTTTATAGGTAGCGATAAGGAACTATCTATCTTTGTGTTAAATGTTGCACCGATGATCGGACTTGCGCTATCTATTGATTTTGCACTATTATTTGTAAATCGCTTTCGAGAGGAAGTTGCAAAGCGAACGGTAAAAGAAGCGATTGCAATTACATATCAGACAGCAGGGCGCGCGATCGTATTTTCAGGATTATGTGTATTTGTTGGATTATCTGGCTTGTTTTTCTTTAAGATTGATTATATTCAGTCTGTCGCAATTAGCGGAATGATTGTTGTGATTATGAGTATTTTATTCTCACTCACACTTCTTCCGGCGTTATTATCACTAATTGGTAAACGAATATTAAAAAAGAATCAAGTAGCACATACGCCGGCAAAGGCATGGCGTAAATTTGCGCAATTTGTAATGAAACATCCAATAGCGATGATTATTGTTGTTACAACATTTATTGTTATTTGCTTATTACCATTACGTACAGCTAATTTGCAGTTCCCTGACGTGGAAGCTCTACCTAAACAAAGTGATACAAGAATTGCATATGAGAAGTACGAAGAGGCATTTAATGAAACTGCAAAAACACATGCTGATGTTACATTAGTGGTAGAGACGAAAAAAGATATGAAAGAAAAAGAAAGTTTACAAAAGGTAGAAGAAGTCGTTCAAAAGTTAAAAGATGATAAGAAAGTATATGAAGTAAGAAGTTTATACGACGGGTTAACTGGTATGAAAGCAGATCAAGTTGCTGGATTATTAGAGTCGCCAGAAGCAGCAAAACTAGCCCCTGTATTTGAAGCATATACGAAAGAGAATAAGACTACGATAGAAATCTTTTTGAAAACGAAACCGCGTACTGAAACTGCTAAACAGTGGGTTCGTGATTTTAAACAAAACTATAAAGAAACGAATGTTACGTATTATCTAGGCGGAATGACGACGTTCCAACAAGAGTTAGAAGATGAAATTAAAGATAAAGTTGCGATTGGTATGTCTGTTATATTTGGATCGACCTTCGTTATATTATTATTTGCATTTCGATCTATACTCATTCCGATTAAGGCGATTATTATGAATATACTTAGCTTAAGCGCAACAATTGGAATTGTTGTTTGGTTATTTGAAGGTGGTCATTTTGGTTTAGAAGCGAGTCCAGTTTTATTTGTCTTACCAATCTTCATTTTTGGCCTCGTCTTTGGGCTTAGCATGGATTATGAAGTCTTTCTTATTTCGCGTATTCATGAACTGTATGAAGAAACAGGAGATAATGATCAAGCAACGTTAGAAGGACTTGTGTCAACAAGTAGAATTATTACGTCCGCCGCTTTAATTATGATTGTTGTTACCGGTGCGTTCGCCTTTACTGATATTTTACCAGTACGGCAAATGGGGCTTGGTGTTGCATTAGCGATATTCCTTGATGCAACAATTATTCGTCTTATGCTCGTACCAAGTTTAATGAAATTGTTTGGAGACTGGAACTGGTGGTTACCATTTCGAAAGAAAAGAGAAAAATCATCATAAAAAATACTCATCTATAAGATGAGTATTTTTTATGAATAGCAAGACCTACATTTTGCAAATAGTATGTGATAAGAACATTACATATAAGTAGGTGAAGGCAATGTTTCGTTATTTTAAGTTTAAGTTAAATGATACAGTACAGTTTGCAGAAAACGATGGGCATATGTATCGCATTGTCGGTTATCGGTTAGAAAAAGGATTTTATCCAAAAGATGAATGGACTCATATCATTTATGAATTGCTTAGAGATTTTGATGGGTATACGATGGATGCGGAAGAAGAGGAACTTGTAAAGGTCATTCAAGTAGAGGATGAGTATTACAAAATACAAGAAGTATCGGGCTATCGTTATCCAGTAAAAATGAAACAAAAACAACAAGTGATGAAAGTAGAAAAGATGGATGACTTATTAGATACGTATAATGACTATAAAAGATTGGCGGATTTCTTTAAAGATTTATCGTATGAACAAAAAGCGGAAGAAGTATTGCAGGAAATGAAAAGGCGTAGAGCATGAGGGGGCAGTCTACTATAAGGCTGTCCACTATTTTTGACGGTGCATCAAATTGTGTTTTCCGTTACAATGAGAGAATCAATAGAAATAAGGTGATACAGTATGGAAACGAAGAAAAAGGGCGAATGGTGCGAAATTACTGTTCCAGCGAAATGGAATGGTATAAGTATTGATTCGTTATTAAAAATAGAATGGGAAATACCGAAAAAGTTGTTACATCAGCTTCGTATGGAAAAAGGTGTTACCGTTAACGGGGAACAGAGAAGATGGAATGAGCTTTTAAAAGAAGGCGATAAGTTACAAGTTCATATGTTTATGGGGGAAGAATACGGTGTAGAGCCTGAATATGGTGAATTAGATGTAGTATATGAAGATGATCACGTACTCATTGTAAATAAGCCTGAGAACATGGATACGCATCCTGCTGAAAAAGGTGGAACGGGAACACTTGCAAATCTTGTTGCCTTTCATTATCAAATGCAAGGTTTAGAGACGAAGGTTCGTCATATTCATCGGTTAGATAAAGATACGACAGGTGGTGTCTTATTTGCTAAGCATAGAATTGCTGGTGCAATTATGGATCGTTTATTAATGGAACGAAAAATTAAAAGAACATATGCGGCGCTTGTGGAAGGGAAAGTAAAAAAGAAGCAAGGAACAATTGACGCAGCTATTGGAAGAGATCGCCATCATGCGACGAGACGACGTGTTTCTCCAAAGGGAGACCAAGCTATAACATATTATAAAGTAGAGAAGTATTTTAAAAACCAAAATGCTACGCTCGTCACGTTACAATTAGAAACAGGTAGAACACATCAAATTCGTGTTCATATGAGCCATAACGGTAATCCGTTAGTTGGAGATGTATTATATGGTGGACAAACGAAATATATGTCGGGGCAAGCGTTACATGCGATGAAGATAAACTTCTTACATCCAATTACGAAAGAAGAAATTGAAGTTGATGTATCATTTCCTACAAAATTAAACAATACCATGAAAGAATTTCAAAGGGTGAATGCGTAAAGTGTAAGTTTAAATTTGAGAAAAGTAGATTTTTGCAGGATTTTCTCTAAAAGAAGCGAAGCCGTTAAGAGAAAAGAGAGGTGAGAATCACTTGATCAAATATAAATATATACTAGGAATATTTTTCGCTTGTCTTTTAGTTACTCTATGTCTCTATCCATATTTACCGAATCAGATGGCAGTACATTGGAATGAAAATGGTCGGCCGAACGAGTTTGTGAGTAAACAAATTGTTATAGCACTTATTCCTTGCCTTATTATTTTCTTACATGGATTGATGTATATTATTTCACATAATATATATAAGTTTAATGAAGACGAGCATGTCATTATAAGTGGATTTCTAAAGACGATTACTTTATTTATGTTGTTTATCCATATGCTCATTCTCTTTATTAATTTTGGAAGCATGATATCCTTTCAAACAGGACTAACAATTGGAATTAGTATGTTTCTTTTTATGCTGAGTAAGGCGTTTAAAAAAGTTCAGAGTACAGAAAAAGACCCAATCAAATTAAAAAAGATTCGTTTAGTGAGTAGGCGGATTTTTCAAGTGATGGCATGTAGTATATTGTTTTCATTGTTTTTGAACTTGAAATGGGGATTTTATGTGTTACTTAGCGTAATAAGTGGTGGTTCTATTTTGTTTATGTTCTATGCTTTATACTCATACATAATAGAAAGTTATGAAACGTAAAAAAGAGTCTTCTCATTATGGGAAGACTCTTTTAATCTATTTACTTCGTAATAAATTGTTGTGTCCAGTAGTTGCCGCTTTCTACATAGCCAACACCGATGTGAGTGAAGCCATTATTTAAGATGTTTGCACGGTGTCCAGCACTGTTCATCCAAGCTTGTACTACTTCTTCAGGTGTACGTTGGCCTTGAGCGATGTTTTCACCTGCAGATGTATATGAAATACCAAACTTCTTCATCATGTCAAACGGAGACCCGTATGTAGGGCTATTATGATCAAAGTAGTTATTTTTTTGCATATCTTCAGATTTAATGCGTGCTACTTTGCTTAATTCAGTGTCGATTTTTAAAGCTGGTAAACCTTGTTTTGCACGCTCAGCGTTTGTTAATTCAACAACACGTTGTTCGAACTCGCTTAAAGATTTTGCTTCTTCAGCAGGCTTTTGCTCAGCAGGTTTTTGTTCAGCAGGTTTTTGAGTATTGTTGTTTTCAGCAGGCTTTTGAGCTTCTGGTTTTTGAACTTCTTCAGCAGGTTTTTGTTCAGCAGGTTTTTGAGTTTCCTCAGCAGGCTTTTGAGTTTCTGGCTTAGCTGTTGGTTGCTCAGTTACAACATTTTCAGTAGGTTGTTGACCAGGAATAATGCAATTTGGTTGGAAGTTTCCTTGCTGCCATTGTGCTAATGACTCAACGCCCATAGATTGTAAGAATGCTTGTAATTCTTGTTGGCTCATTTGTTTCATCATTACTTTTGAATGCTGAATATTTTGAACCTTAATATTAGATGGTTGTACTGTTGCAGCTTGTGCATCTAAAGAAGATACTCCTAAAGTAAGAGCTGTTGCAGCAGCTACAGATAATAAAACACGCTTTTTCATGATGTGTGTCCCCCTATATAAAGTTTTAATTTGTTTTCACACGATTTGTTTTTGACAGCCTGTCTGACTGACAAATTCATCGTAGCATAGATTTTGCGAGAAAAAAGATGGAAAAAAATTCATAGACTTAAAATTTACCTAATTTATCCTAAGGGTGAAAAAGGGGAAAAATAAGAGAAACATAGAGTATAAAAGGAATTTTCAGCACTTTAATACCTAGTTTTAAGAGGGGGTTTTTGGATAAAGTTTCCTAAATGGAAAATGAAGAATCCCATTGCATCAATGGTTTGAGCGTTTTTTTGAGGAATATACTGGATTGATTTTTACAAAACTGTAATGTTTCTGTTGTTCTTTTTTATAATAAAGTAACATATTTTTAATGTTGTAGCAGACAAAAAAGCGGCTATCTCTTTACATAGACGAAGGAGATAGCCGTTTTCCTATTATTACGTATGTTACAAGTTATTACGAGTTAGTTTCAATTGCTTCTAATAATAAATCTACAATGTGAATTCCTCTCATTTTATGAGAAAGACCCTCTCGTTCAATACCTAATTTCATTTGTAATAAACAACCTGGATTTGCAGTAACGATGGTTGCTGCCTCTGTCTCATGCACACGGTCCATTTTGTAATCTAGAAATTCCATTGATAACTCTGAATGAACAATATTGTAAATACCAGCAGAACCACAGCAGCGGTCCGCATCTTTCATTTCACGGTATGTTGCGCCTTGGATTGATTCTAATAACATACGAGGTTCAGAAGATGTTCGCATAACATTGCGTAAGTGACAAGAGTCTTGATACGTAATAATTTGCGGCGTGAGTCGTAAGTCGTTTCGTTTATGGAAATCTAGTTCTACTAGAATAGCAGTAATATCTTTAATTTTAGAAACAAACTGCTTTGCACGTTCAGCCCACTGTGGATCATCTTTAAAAAGATAATCGTAGTCTACGAGGTAAGCTCCACAACCACCAGCATTCGTAATAATATAGTCGATGTTTAAATCTTCGAATGCTTTTATATTGCGTTTCGCTAATTCTTTTGCTCCACTTTTCTCACCAGCATGCCCATGTAATGCCCCGCAGCAACTGTGTGTTTTCGGAATAACGATATCACAACCAGCTAACTGAAGAAGTTTCATCGTTGCGTTATTTGTTTCTAAAAACATCGTATCCATTAAACAACCTGTGAAGAATGCAACTTGTTTCTTCTTTGTACTTTTAGCAGGTAAAAATTCAGGACGATCTTTCATTGCTTTCATTTTAGGGACTTTTGGTAAAACAAGATCTATCGTTGCAAGTGTTTCAGGGAATAACTTCATAACCCCTGTTTTATGTGTTAGCGTTTGTAAACCAGAACGCTGATAAAATCCAATTAATCCTGTTAATGTTCGCATTCGATTTTGATGCGGGAATAGTCCTTCAAACACGACTTTACGAACAGCTCTCACTGGCATTGAGAACTTTTTATTTTGATTAATAATATCACGGGCTTCTTCTAACAAATGGCCATAATTCACACCAGATGGACAAACAGGTTCACAAGCACGACAGCCAAGGCAAACGTTTAATGTGTTTTCAACATCTTCATCTGGCTCAATTAAACCGTCAACGACCGCTTTCATTAATGCGATACGTCCTCGTGGTGAATGTGATTCTTTATATCCAGATTGAATGTAAGTAGGGCAAGTTGGTAAACAGAAACCGCATCGCATACAATTTAGTAGTTCGTCTTCACTTAATCGTTCTTTAAATTCTTTTTGAATGTTTTCTTTATTTAATGTTGTCATCGTTCAACCACCACTCTTTTGCGAGTGTCCTTCGCGAACATCTTTCCTGGATTCATAATGTTATTTGGATCGAAGGCTTGTTTAATTCCCTGCATAGCAGCAATACCTTCCTTACCTAATTTCATTTCTAAATACGGAGCTTTCATCGCGCCAACACCATGTTCACCAGTGATCGTGCCACCAAGTTCGATTGCTTTCGCAAATATTTCAGCAAAAGCTTGTTCAGCTCGGTGCATTTCTTCATCGTTGCGAGCATCTGTCATACAAGTTGGGTGTAGGTTGCCATCGCCAGCATGCCCAAACGTACAAATAGGAATATTATATTTTTTGGCAATGGCATTAATAGCTTCAACCATCGGAGCAATCTGTGAGCGTGGTACTGTTGCATCTTCTAATATAGTAGTAGGCTTTAATCTTGCAAGTGCTGATAGTGCACTACGACGAGCCGTCCGAAGTGCATCTGCTTCCGCTTCATCTTTTGCAACGCGAACATCGACCGCGTTCATAGAGCGGCAAACGTTAGCCATTTTTTCAATATCTCGATTGACAACTTCAGGTGGACCATCTTGTTCAATTAATAAAATTGCTTTTACATCAGTTGGTAAACCGATTTGTGCAAATTCTTCTACTACTTCAATTGTCGGCTGATCTAAAAACTCAAGTGTCGCTGGAATGATTTTATTTGCAATAATAGAAGAAACAGCACGTGCAGCTTCGTTAATATCTTCATATAGTGCAAGCATCGTTTTCTTCGTTTCAGGCATAGGAACAAGTTTTAATATGGCTTCAGTTACGACGCCAAGCGTTCCTTCAGAACCGATAAATAAACGAGTTAAATCGTAACCAGCTACATCTTTTGCTAATTTACCACCAGTACGAATAATATCGCCGTTTGGTAAGACAAGTTCAAGACCCATCACATAATCACGTGTTACGCCATATTTTAATCCGCGTAATCCACCTGAGTTTTCATTAATGTTACCGCCGATTGTAGAAATTTTCATCGAGCTTGGATCTGGTGGATAAAATAAACCTTTTTCTTCTACCGCTTTAATAATATCAAGCGTAATAACACCAGCTTGTACAGTAATTGTTAAATTCTCTTCATCAATTTCTAAAATGTTATTCATATGACGGAAAATAAGGACGATACCGCCTTCAAGTGGACATGTTCCTGCGCAAAGATTTGTTCCAGAACCACGAACATATACAGGAATGTTGTGAGTGTTACATACTTTTAACACGTCAGCTACTTCATTTGTATTACGAGGAGCAATGACTGCGTCAGGCATTGCTTGGAAGTTTGGAGTGGCATCATAACTATACGTTAAACGCCCCATATTGGATGTATCTACATTATCTTCGCCAACAATGGATACGAATGAATGAATAATTTGCTTTTCTAACATTGGAAATCCCCCTCAAACTGTTAACGTAATTAGTCATAATAAAAAACGTTGTCACAGTGCTTTCATTATAATGATAAAAAAGTCGAGGGATTCTTTCTATGTATAATCATCTAAAGATTAATCTGTTTTATCGTTATTTTTTGTTTGATTATCTAATAAAAGGAGCGAAAAGTATAAAATGTTTAAGTCTTTGAATTCTTTCGGGTCAAGTCCTGTAAGCTCATCAATCTTTTTAAGCCTGTAATGCAATGTGTTAATGTGTATATGTAATTGTTCAGCTGTTTGTTTATAGGATTGGTTATAATCGATAAATAAGCGTAAAGTGTGCATAAGCTCAGAAGATGATAGTAAGTTTTCGATGGTGCGTCTTAGAAACTGTTCCCGCGTTTCAGCAGAAATATCTTGTAAGCACATTTCTAAACGTAAATCTTCATTAAATACAATCTTTTTCGTTTCAAGTGATACGGAAAGAGCTTGTAATGCTTGTTCGTATGATAAGTTCATATTGCTTGGCGTAACGGATTGTCCAATCCCGATATATAAAGGAATAGAAAACAAAGTTTCACAGTCTTGTTTTAATCGTTTTAAAAATTGATACGTTTGCTCTTTGGAGTTTGTGGCTGTAAATAAAATGAATCGATCATTTCCCCAGCGAACAAATAGATGCTCCTTTGTTAATAGATTGCGTACGTGTTGCCAAATCTTACGCTGAAGCATCGTGTCATTTTGATCGATAGAGAACAAAATAAGTTGTTTCTTCTTATATAAATCAATACCAAGTGTTTTTGCGCGATCGAGAAAGCTTGGAGACCAGTCTGTATTTTGAAGCCAATCAAAGACAAATGCTTCATAAGAACGGTGTTCAAGTTCTAGTTGTTCTAAAAAGTAGTTCTCATGAATGAGTAGTTCGGTCATCTTACGTAATATTTCGCCGTATTGTGAAATGTTTTCAGGTTCGCCTGTAATTCCAATGACACCAATTACTTCGTCATGGAATAGTAAAGGGAGGTTCATACCCGCCTTTACGCCATGCAAACGTTGTTCATCTTCTTTTGTAATAATGACAGTTTTCTTTTGTTTCGCACAGCGGAGTGCACCTTCATGAAATTGACCGATTCTTTCTATATCTGTACTTGCGATAATAACGCCTTGTATATTAATGATAATGATATTTTCTTTAATTAGTCTGCGTACTTCTCGTACAATTTTATTCGCTAAATCAGGAAAAAGCATAATTTGCACACCTCAAATTCTATTTGTTGTACATTATATATGTAAATGAAGTAAGAAAGGGAAATTTCACACTTTCCACACATTTATTTGTTATTTTACAATTATAACGAAATCATCCGAAGATGGAGGGAATCTTTTGAGAAAGTACGTTTTTCTTCTCTGTTTTTTATTTCTATTAGTAGGGTGTCAAGGAAGTTCATATACACCGATTGCTAAAGATAAAAGTGTTATTATAACAACGAATATAAAAGAAGGTAGTATTAGTTTTGTTGATAAACAAACTAAAAGGTTAATTACGACATGGGAACTTAATGAACCGATGGCAGGAATTGCACTACTTCCAAACGGCGAGGATATACTTGTATATGGTAAGCAGTTAGAGTACATGTATGTATATTCACTAGCAGAAGGAAGACAAGTGAAAAAATATAAAACTGGAAAAGGTATTGTAAATGTAATCGTATCTGAAGATAAAAAACAATTATTTGCTGCCGATCAGACTGCTCAAAAGGTAAGGTTCTTTACGATAAAAGGGAAAGAGACAGGGAGTGTGTCAACCGGAAAAGGACCAATAACGATGGTAGAGTACCATAACCAATTATCTGTATTAAACTTTTATGATACGAAACTAACGACAATTGATACAAAGAAAAAAGAAGTGATACAATCCTTTATGATTCCCCCAGCGTCAACGGGAGCAACAATTAGTCCGGATGGGAAAGAAATATGGATTGGCGGACATGGTGATGGAAATCAAGTCAATGAGAAAGTATTAGTGTATTCTTTACAAAGCGGAGAAATGGTGCGTTCTTTACATGCTCCGTTTATGCCTGTGAATATAACCAAGGATAATAAGTATGTATATGCATTAAGTCACGGTTCGAATACGCTTAGAAAGTTTGATGTTAGCACGTATAAAGAGGTGGCTTCTGCAGAAGTAGGATCGAACCCATTTGCATTTTTGAAGAGCGGAGCAGAAGGGTACGTAGCAAGCTATGATAGTGATGAAGTGTGCGTCATGGATATGAAGAATTTGAAAATAAAACAAACAATTAAAGTAGGAAAAGGGCCGTTTCAACTCATAGAGAGGGAAGGGAAGGACAATGAATAAATATAGGGTATTAGTTGTAGATGATGAAAGTGATATGAGGCAGCTTGTTGGAATGTACTTAGATAATTTCGGATACGAGTGGGGAGAAGCTGAAAATGGAAAAGAGGCTCTAAAAAAATTAGAGACGGATCATTATGATTTCGTTGTACTAGATATTATGATGCCAGAGATGGATGGACTTTCAGTTTGTAAAGAAATTAGAAAAACGTCAGATGTACCAATTATATTTTTAACAGCAAAAGGTGAAGAGTGGAATAGGGTGAACGGCTTACGTATGGGAGCAGATGATTATATTGTAAAGCCATTTAGTCCTGGTGAACTAATCGCTCGTATGGAAGCTGTATTAAGACGTTATACAAAGCAAGAGCAACAAGAAGAGATTCAGTTTGGACCGATTCTTATTAATGAAAAAAGTAGGAAGATTGAGGCTGATGGTGAACCGATTTCTCTTACAGTAAAAGAGTTTGATTTACTCTATTTTCTTTGCCAACATACGGGACAAGTATTTAGCCGGGAACAATTGCTGGAAAAGGTATGGGGATATGATTATGCCGGAAGTACAAGGACAGTAGATACGCACGTGAAAACGATGCGTTTGAAGCTTGGGGAAAGTGGAAACTACATTCAAACTGTTTGGGGTGTAGGCTATAAATTTGAGGTGTAACCTATGTTTACGATGGTACAGAAGCTTTGGCTGACAGTAGTATGTGCAGTATTTGTAACAGTTTCCTTTCTTTATTTTGTATCTTTATATTCGTATGAAAAATTATACGTTGATAATTTAAAAGATTCATTAGTAATGGAAGGGAAGCGTCTTGCTGCGCAATATGATAAGCGCGAAGGAATATCAACTTTCGAAGAGAAAGTAAGAGCATTTGATCAAATATCTAGTTCAGACGTTCTTTTCGTATCTAATCCGCGTGATTTAAGCGCATGTTTACCTTTTGATGTGCATCATCATTCTCTTATAAGTGAAGGGGACAGGCAATCTTTATTAGATGGAAAAACTGTAACAAAGATAGGATATGAGGAACATTTTGATCGTAATATTATGGGTGTTGTCATCCCTGTTTTAGAAAATAAGAAATTAGTGGGCATTGTATATTCTTATATTCCTTTAAAAAGTATAAAAGACTTAATATATGATATGGGCCTTATTTTAGCACCGTTAGCACTTGCTATTACTTTACTGACAATATGGATTGGTAGAAAAATTATTATTGCTATTACGAGACCACTTTCGCAAATGGAACGAGTTGCCAATCATTTGGCTACGGGAGATTTCTCAGAACGAATTACAGTTTCTTCCGAAGATGAAATTGGACGATTAGGAAAAGCATTTAATAAAATGGCCAATTCTTTAGAGACAGAAGACGTAAAGCGTAAAGAGTTTTTAGCTAACGTTTCGCATGAACTAAGAACACCGCTTAGTTATATAAAAGGATATAGCGAGGCTATTTTAGATGGTGTAGCGAAGGGACCGCAGCAGGAAAAAGTAACACAGCTCATTCATAAAGAAGCAGATCGCATGCAGCGTCTCGTTCATGATTTATTAGATTTAGCACAATTAGAAGGTGAACATTTTCCGTTAAAGAAACAACCTATCGTTTTTTCACAACTGATTGAAGATGTGTTAGATACGTATGAGATTAAGTTTATAGAAAAGAAAATTCGTATTTCAACAAATTTAAATCCAGAAATCATTGTGATGATTGATGAGGATCGTATGCAACAAGTACTTCATAACGTGTTAGATAATGCGATACGGTATACAGATCAAGACGGGGATATTATGATAACGCTCAGGCAGATAGATGATTACTGTGAACTGAACATAAAAGATACAGGAATCGGTATTGACACAGAGCATTTAGAAAACCTTGGCGAACGTTTTTACCGAGTTGATAAAGCAAGAAGTCGTCAACATGGTGGAACAGGTTTAGGCCTGGCAATTGTAAGACAAATTGTTCATATACATGATGGACAGTGGCGAATTGAAAGTGAAAAAGGGAATGGAACGACGGTTAGTATTAAATTAAAAATACAGGATGAGGAGAGCATGTTCTAATTTTTAGAGCATGCTCTTTATATTGAAGACAATAGTTATACGTAAAGATATAAATTAATATGTAATAAATATCGAAATTTTGACGATTTTATGAACAAAACATTTGTACTTCTTACCAATTCGTTCTAAAATAGTTATGATGCAAAGTTCTTATAAATCGTTTCAATTGTTGTTTGGAAGATACTGAGGTGATTTAACTGGAGTACAAATCTATTAAACCGAAAAAGATTTACGAAGAAGTATCTGAAGCTATTTTAACAATGATTAAAAATGGTACGTTAAAACCTGGTGACAAACTACTTCCTGTACATCAATTAGCTGAGCAGTTTCAAGTTGGCAGATCTGCTGTTCGTGAAGCGCTAAGTGCGCTAAGAGCGATGGGCTTAATTGAGATGAAACAAGGAGAAGGTACATATGTGAAGAATTTCGATTCTTCTTCATTAACAAAATCATTAAACAATAGATTATTAATGAAGAAAGAAGATATTTTGAATTTATTAGAAGTACGAAAGGTGCTTGAAGTGGGGGCAGTTCGAGCAGCTGCGGCAAAACGTACGGAATCTAATTTGCAAAATATGAAGCATTGGTTAGATGAAATGGCAAAGAGCATTGGAGATGAAAAAGCTGGTGAAAAAGCAGATTTTCAGTTCCATATGGGAATTGCAGAGTCTTCGCATAATAACATTTTGCTTGAACTCATGAATCATGTTTCAGAGATGATTGCTGAAACAATTGGTGAATCAAGACGCATTATTTTATATGGTGAACAAACAACATCAGAACGACTTATAGAAGAGCATCAAGTTATATATGATGCAGTGTTAAAGCAAGATGTAGAATTAGCGCAGCAAGCAATGTTAGATCATTTAACAAATGTAGAACATATTGTCACAGGTAGAAACGATATAAATTCGTAATTTAATCTTTTGAAAATCTAATTTTCTGATAAAATAGAGAGAGATTAAGTAAGCGTTTTCTTTAGAAAAGGGAGAGGATAGGCCATGGTTGAGCCTATTTCTTCTTCCTTTAGTCATCTGATGACCATATGTTTGTTGGTGAAGTTGTAAAAAGGGGGAGTAATAATTATGAAAGTTACTTTATTTGTTACTTGTTTAGTCGATATGTTTGAAACAAACGTCGGCAAAGCAACAGTTGAGGTGTTGGAGCGTTTAGGTTGTGAAATTGAATTTCCAGAAGCGCAAGTTTGTTGCGGTCAGCCTGCGTATAATAGCGGCCATGTAGAAGCAGCAAAAGAAGCGATGAAACATATGATTGAAACTTTTGAAGATGCAGAATATATCGTTACGCCATCTGGTTCTTGTGCGACAATGTTTCATGAGTATCCGCATGTTTTTAAAGATGATCCAAAGTGGGCTAAACGTGCACAAAAAGTTGCTGACAAAACATATGAATTTACACAATTTATTGTAGATGTTTTAAAGGTTACTGATGTTGGTGCAAGTTTACCAGGGATAGCTACTATTCATAAATCTTGTCATATGACACGTATGCTTGGAGTAAAAGAAGCACCAGGAATTTTATTGTCAAATGTAAAAGGATTAACTGTGAGAGAGTTGCCAAATGTGCAAAATTGTTGCGGGTTTGGGGGAACGTTTTCAGTGAAGATGACTCCAATTTCTGAGCAAATGGTAGATGAAAAGGTAGATAGTGCAATGGAAACAGGTGCAGATTATTTAATCGGTGCAGATTGTGGGTGTTTGTTAAACATTGGCGGACGTATTGAGCGTTTAGGAAAAGAAATAAAAGTAATGCATATTGCTGAGGTACTGAATAGTCGCTCATGAAGGGGGAACATAAGCTATGTCTATGAAAATCAGTGAGAAAAAATTTAATGATCGCGTTGGCGATGGAATTCAAGATTCGTTTATGCGCGGAGCAGTATCTTCTGCACAAACGCGTTTATATACGAATCGCTTAAAAGCAGCGGACGAATTAGGAAACTGGGAAGAGTGGCGTGAACTCGGTGAAGAAATTCGTCAACATACGTTAGAAAATCTTGATTATTACTTAATGCAGTTAAGTGAAAATGTATCAAAAAGAGGCGGCCATGTGTACTTTGCGAAAACGAAAGAGGAAGCAGCAAAGTATATCCAAGATGTTGCGAAAAAGAAGCAGGCAAAAAAAGTAGTAAAATCAAAGTCGATGGTAACAGAAGAAATTAGTATGAACCATGCGCTTGAAGAGATTGGTTGTGAAGTGTTAGAAAGTGATTTAGGAGAGTATATTCTGCAAGTAGATAACGATCCACCTTCACATATTATTGCGCCTGCACTTCATAAAAATAGAACACAAATTCGTGATGTATTTAAAGAAAAGCTTGGCTATGAAAATTCTGATGATCCTTACGAAATGACGAAGTTTGTTCGTAAACAACTTCGTGAAAAATTTATGGATGCAGAAATTGGTGTGACAGGTTGTAACTTCGCTGTTGCAAATACTGGTTCTCTTTGCTTAGTAACAAATGAAGGTAACGCCGATCTTGTTATGTCGATTCCAAAAACACAAATTGCGGTTATGGGTATGGAACGTATGGTTCCGACAATGGAAGAATTAGATGTTTTAGTTGGTTTACTATGTCGTAGTGCAGTAGGTCAAAAGTTAACAAGTTATGTAACTGTAGCGGGACCAATTCAAGAAGAGGAAGTAGATGGGCCTGAAGAATTTCATTTAGTTGTTGTTGATAATGGCCGCTCTCAAATTCTTGGATCTGAATTCCGTTCAGTATTGCAATGTATCCGTTGCGCTGCTTGTGTTAACGTATGTCCTGTATATCGTCATGTTGGTGGACATTCATATGGTTCTATATACTCAGGACCAATTGGTGCGGTATTAACACCACTTCTAGGTGGATATGATGATTATAAAGAGCTTCCTTATGCTTCTAGTTTATGCGGAGCGTGTACAGAAGCTTGTCCAGTAAAAATTCCATTGCATGATTTATTATTAAAACATCGTCAAGTTATCGTTGAGCAAGAAGGACGTGCTCCACTTGCAGAAAAATTAGCAATGAAAATGTTTAGTATGGGCGCATCTTCAGCAGCTTTATATAAAATGGGATCAAAAATGGCGCCAGCAGCAATGAGTCCATTTACATCTGGTAACCGTGTATCAAAAGGTGTTGGGCCACTTAAAAACTGGACAGATATTCGTGAATTCCCGGCTCCAAGTAAAGAACGATTCCGTGATTGGTATAAAGATCATAAGAAAGGCGGGGACAAATAATGACAGGATTAATTCAAAACCGTGAGTCCTTTCTAGATAATATTGCAAAAGAACTTGGACGCGCACGTAAAACGGATGGTGTAGAACGCCCAGCATGGAAAAATAATGTGAATAAAGAAACGTTAAAAGATTATTCACAAGAAGAATTGTTAGAAGTATTTAAAAATCAATGTACAAACATTCATACAACTGTTGTGGAAACGACAAACGACCGTTTACGTGAAGATATTCAAAAGGTAATCGTGGAAAACGGCGGGGGACCTATTATGTTATCGGCGGATGAACGTTTTGATTCTTATGGGTTGACTTCTTTATTTAAAGAAGAGCTTCCAAAGCAAAATGTTGAAGTGAATGTATGGGATCGGGAGAAAAAAGAAGAGAATATGCGTATCGCGGAAAGAACGAATATTGGAATTGCATTTAGTGATTATACTTTAGCTGAATCTGGTACGATTGTTGTACAAAGTCATAAAGGCCAAGGGCGTTCTTTACACTTTTTACCGACTGTATACTTTGCTATTATTCCACGTGAAACACTTGTGCCTCGTATTACACAAGCAGTTGAGGATATGAACACACGTGTAGAAAATGGCGAGACAGTGGCATCTTGTATTAACTTTATTACAGGACCTAGTAACTCGGCAGATATTGAAATGAATCTTGTTGTCGGGGTACATGGACCATTAAAAGCAGTATATTTCATCGTATAAAAGAGGGGAAAGCAGGCCAGAAAATGGCCTGCTTTTTTAATAGAATAGAGATAATATGAAGTAGAAGTTCTCTCCTTTTTTTGCTATGTTCTTCTGGAAAGGAGAGGAAAGGATGTTCACTTATTTATATGCATTGTTAGTGGGGATGGTGTTTGGTTCTTTTTTTATGTTAATTGCGATGAGAGTTCCACAAGGTGAGTCTATCATTACCCCTCGTTCACATTGTCATTATTGTAAGTACGTGCTAAAGCCAAAAGAATTAATTCCAATCATTTCTTTTTGTATACAAGGAGGACGTTGTACGAATTGTAAGAGGAAAATTTCAATTTTGTACGTAGTATTTGAACTTATAACCGGAATAATATTTCTTCTTACTGTATATATGATTGGGGTGGAACGAGAGCTTATCATCATTTTATCGCTTTTTTCGTTACTTCTTATTATTTCAGTTACAGATTACATATATATGTTAATCCCTAATCGCATTTTAGCTTGGTTTGCTTGTTTACTCATTTTAGAATGTGCTTTTGTGCCGTTAGTTACTTTGATAGATAGTATAGTTGGTAGTGGCGTTATATTCATTTTGTTATATTGCATGCAAAAGATATATCCAGAAGGGCTTGGTGGAGGAGATATAAAATTACTTTCGTTACTTGGATTTATAGTTGGACTGAAAGGGATCTTTCTGATTTTATTTTTAGCATCTTGCTTTAGTCTTTGTTTCTTTGGAGCTGCTATAGTATTAAAACGTATGAAAATGAGGACCCAAATTCCGTTTGGCCCTTTTATTACCCTTGGGGCAATATGTTATATGTTGGTTACATATACAAAATAGAGAGGAGATAAAAAATGAATGTATATATGGATGATCAAAGAAGTTGTCCGTACGGGTATGTTTTGGCAACTACAGTAGAATCTGCGTTACAATTTGTTCGGAGTAATAAGGTAAACATCCTCTCTCTTGACTTTAACATGGGATGGAGGCAAAAGAATGGGGCGGAATTTGTAGAAGCCTTTTGTACAGAAGGTCTATATGTTAATGAAATTCACCTTCATACAAATGATGTCATCGGTATACATCAGATGAAACAGAGAATTGCGAAGGGGAAAGAGCAAAGAGAAATTGATCCTCATATTGTCGTTAAATATGTGGGGAGCTAAAAACTCCAAAGTAAAACTTTGGAGTTTTTAATGTTTCATATGTGCTTGTAAAGGTATGATTTCCTCTGTTTGAGCTGCGACTAATTCAGTTTCTTCTTGTTCAAAAACAGGCGCTTTCTTTGTTAAGTAATGATAGACCATACCGACAAATACCGATCCGCCAATAATGTTACCGATTGTAACAGGAATTAAGTTATGAATAGCACCTGCAAAAGAAATTGTCTCAGGATGCGGTGAAACTAAAGATAGAGCAAACAGTGATAAGTTTGCGATGCTATGCTCATAACCAGATAAGAAGAATGTGAAAACAAGTAGCATCATCACCATTATTTTTGCTGTATCACCTTTAACTTGGGAAGGTAAGAAGCAGGCGAGACATACGAGCCAGTTACATAAAATTGCTTTAAAGAATAATTGCATTGTAGGTGTGTTCATTTTTCCTTCCACTACTTTATTCATTAAATGACCGTGATCGATTGCTTCGAAAATGCCAGTTGCGTAAAATAGTAAGGCAAAGAATAAAGCACCAGCTAAGTTACCTGCATAACAAGCAACCCAGTTACGAAGTGTATCAGAAGTCGTTGTTTCTTTTCTTAAAGTTGCCACTGTGAAATACATTGTATTTCCAGTAAACAATTCAGCACCACCATATATAATAAGTACGAGAGCAATTCCGAAAAACATAGAAGCTGCTAAATAAGTTGCTGGTGAATCTGCAATGTGAAAAAAGTTACCTAATTTAAAACATAGAACAATAATAAAACCGATATAAATACCCGCAAGTGCTGCACGAATGAAATATTGCATCGGGTTTGTATCTAGTATTTGTTTTTTGCTTTTAGCCAGTTTGACAACATAATCTAATCCTTGTTCTAGCATGAGTAATACGCTCCTTTAGTACATCATCTATAAATACTCCTTATATGAATAAAGTACATGGATTTAGTCATAGTTTCAATAAGTTTGTGCAATGTTTCACAAAAAGGACATACATACATAAGGAAAACGCTTACAATAAATAGTATAATGGAATTTTTTCTGGACATAGAGAGGGGACAAGGGAAAAAGAAAAAGCGCTGTAATTACAGCGCTTTTTCGTCTAAATTCTTTTCTACTTTTGTTTCTACTTCTTTCGAGAAGAACCAACCGCCAACTGCGATTCCAACTAATACAATCCAGAATGTAAGCTTCCATGGTGTAGATTCTGGGAATGAATGCGGAATTACATTTAATGCAGGGTGTGCTAACGTATAAACTGCTAATTTCACACCAACCCAACCTACAATTAAGAATGCTGCAGTTTCAAGTCCTGGTTTACGTTTTAATATTTGTACGAAAGCAGTTGCTGCAAATCGCATGATGATTAATCCGATAAGTCCACCTACAAAGATAACAACGAATTGCCCTGTATCAAGACTACCAATTGTACCTAATCCTGTTTTCGGTAAAGTCATTGCTAATGCAACGGCAGCTAAAATAGAATCAACTGCGAAGGCAATATCTGCAACCTCAACTTTAAATACAGTCCACCAAAAGTTCTCTTGTTTTTTCTTTGCTTCTTTTTCTTCTGTTTCTTCATCCGTATTCTTTTTAACATACGTTTTAAATAAATGATTACCAGCGATAAACATAAGGTAAATTGCACCGATTGCTTGCACTTGCCATACATCGACTAAGAACGAGATCATAAATAACGATCCGAATCGGAAAACAAATGCCCCCGCTAATCCGTAAAATAGTGCTTTTTTACGTTTTTCTTCTGGTAAATGTTTTACCATAATTGCAAGAACAAGCGCGTTATCAGCCGCTAAAATCCCCTCAAGTGCAATTAGGATGAGTAATACCCAACCATACTCCAATAATAATGATACATCCATGTACATTCTCCTCTCATTTCTATAAGTACTAAATAAGTGAAGAATTTCCCCACTATTTAGTTTCCCCATACTCCTGCCTATTAACTTTGGAAGAATTTGGTAATGAATACAAAAAAGACCTCTGCCGTTAATAGGCAAAGGTCTTGCTAGACATATGTAATGAAAATGCCAACAAAGCCGGAAGAACTAAGTTCTACGTAATGACGACTTTGTTTCCAAGAAACATTCTTGGACGCTACTCCCCTTTGGAGATATGCTGTTATATTCTCATTATATGGATAATTTATACGGTTGTCAACCTGTTAAAATATCTTCATTCGGATATTTTATTTTCCGGTTCTTTTTACGTGCAAAGGAAAAAGCCAATGTTAAAGGTCCCATTTTCCCAAAAAACATCATAAAGATAATAATAGCTTTTCCAATCATAGTTAAGTGGGGTGTGAAATTCATACTGAGGCCAACAGTCCCAAATGCTGAAAATACTTCGAAAGCACTTATTAATAGAGGAATTTGCTCAGTAATACTTAAAATTAAAATAGCGAAAAAGATAAATGAAATAGAAATAATAGTGATGGTCAATGATTTGACAATGAGAGTATCTTTAATTGATTTTTTAAATACGACAATATCATCTTGTTCTTGTAAAAATTTAAACACCCCAAAAAACATGATTAAAAATGTTGTTAACTTAATCCCGCCACCCGTTGAAGCACTACCAGCACCAATAAACATAAGGAGCATCATTAATAGTAAGGAAGGTTTGGATAATGCAGAAATATCAACCGTATTAAATCCGGCAGTTCGCGTTGAAATGGCTTGGAAATAAGCAGCCATTCCCTCTTCAAATGGGGTAAAGCCTCTCATAGAAAGAGAATTGTGGAACTCGAATATAAAAATAAAAACAGTCGCAATAATATTAATGATTAGAGTAGAAGAGAGCATAAGTTTTGAGTGTAATGTAAGGTTTTTAAAATTTTTCTTTCTCTTTATATCTACGATTACTGTAAAACCAATCCCACCTAAAATAATGAGGGAGGAAATAACGAGATTGACAAGAACGCTATGAGAATGGGACATTAAATTATCACTCCACACAGAAAAACCTGCATTGTTAAAAGCAGAAATCGAATGAAAAAAGCTATAATAGACCCCTTTAGCAATACCGTATTTTGGTACCCATTCAAAAGAAAGGATCAACGTAGCGATACATTCAACGGTAAAAGAGAATAAAAATAATGCTTTGGCAAGACGAATGACACCGCCGATATTCGTTTGATTTAACGCTTGTTGCAGTAAAATTCGATTTTGAAGACCAATTTTTCTGCCGAGCATAATCGCGGTTAAAACGGCAAAGCTCATAATGCCCAGTCCGCCCACTTGTATAAGCGTTAAAATGACACATTGGCCAAATAAGGTAAATACTTTTCCAGTGTCCACAACACCAAGCCCTGTAACCGTACAAGCAGAAACGGTTGTAAATAAAGCATCGAGCCATGAAATAGACGTTGTTGTAGCAATTGGTAGTTTTAATAAGCATGTACCGATAATTGATAACATAATAAAAGACAAAGTAAGAACACGAGGAGGACTCATGCGAATATTAATCCGTTTCATGTTACATATCGTTCCTTTCAGTTTGCTCTTACTAGTATGTGAAAAAGCACGATTATGTATGTTAAAAATAGAAAGAGGCAGAGAATATCTGCCTCTAAGCCATATGTTATAGGTTTATCCACGTAATTGTTGTTGAGCTAAAGCAACAAGGCGTTTTGTTACTTCACCGCCAACTGATCCGTTAGAACGAGATGCTGTATTAGATCCTAAGCTTACACCGAATTCTTGTGCAATTTCATATTTAAATTGTTCAAGCGCTTGTTCAGCACCTGGAACTAGTAATTTGTTTGTTTTTACCATGTTGATACACATCCTTATGAGTAGTCCAGTCCAGTTAAATACTTATCTGAACTGGTACCGTTATTTTATGTGGAAATAACGTACTCATACCCGGAAGTAATCGGTGTGATTAGAAGTTCTTGGATAGAAAAAAGAGTAGCAAATTTGCTACTCTTTTTTCAGTATTGTCGCTGTACCTTCCACGACAATATCATCGGATTGATTATAGATGTTTGTTTGTAATGTAATGATTTTTTTATCATCCCGTTTTTTGATGACTTCTGCCACTACACGAAGTGTATCGCCGATTTTGACAGGAGCGCAGAATGAAACGTTTTGAGATAAATAAATCGTATTTTTGCCAGGGAGTTTCGTTCCGAGAATGGTAGAAATAAAACTGGAAACGAGCATGCCATGAGCAATACGTTCTTTAAACATTGTCGTTTTTGCAAAAGAATCTAAAATATGAATGGGATTCACATCTCCAGTCAATTTTGCAAAATTGATAACGTCCTCATCCGTAATTTGTTTTGTTAATGATGCTTGGTCACCGACTTGAATCTCATCATAACGAAGCTCTGGAACAGTTTGTGCTTCTTGAAATGGATTCATTTTGTCCTCCTTCTTTTCCATATCGAAAAATGCCAGCCATCTTGATGTAGTAGGAGGAAGAAAGAGTTTTGTTTGTGCTGCAGTTAGTTGCCACATTTTTCTTACTTGATGGAAGTAAATAGATTTTTTGAGTTTTCCTCGAATTGCTTTGCGAGTTCTAGTTGTTTGGACTTGAACTCTCCCAAAAAAACTTCTAACTGTTTTTGAACCTCTTCACGTTGTGATTGTTGTTGCTCGATAAATTGCTTTGTTGTTTCTTCAAATTGCCCACTTGTTTGAGTAAGAATAGACAAAGATGTTTTCGTAGGAGAAACAGTAAGTTGGTGCATTTGAGTAGAAAGCTCATTCCATTTTTCTTGCCACTCGTTAATTTGGTCATTTAAGGAGTTTCCAGTTAATTGCTTCACGTAATCTGTATATTGGTTATTGAACTGAGCAGTGAATTGGTGTAGTTCTTTTTCTAGTTCATCTACACCTGATGTTAATTTATGCAAAGCGTCTTGTTGTTGTTTTAACGTTTCTAAAGTAAGTTGCTCTAATTGTTTCCCTGCTGAAGAGAAAAGGGAAAGAGATTGAGACCAGTTTTTCCAAAATGCATCGACTAATTCGTATGGCTTAGTTTCCATTGTTTGACCCCCAAATGTTTTTTTGCATATTGTGAACGCAGATTACTCTGCTGTACCACCAGGTGAAGATGAAGAATCCTTTTCATCCTTTTCTGGAGAAGTAGAAAATGGAAAGAATGCGTTGGTGTATAACGTGAAAAACGTCCGCAGCATATTTTGGTAATGCTCAAAAGAAGTCGCGCATGTTGTTAAATATTGCTCTCCATATTCAGTTAAAGAATAAATTCTTTTTGCTGGCCCTCCGTCGCTTGTATCCCAAGTAGAAGAAATAAGGTTTTCTTTTTCTAATTTGCGTAGTGTTCTATACACATTACCTTGGTCAACAGAAGAGAAGCCGATATCCATTAGCATTTGAATAAGTTTGTAACCATGAAGACTCCAGTCTTTTAGACAGAGAAGTAAGAAGGGAACTAAGAAGTTTTTTGGCATGGAGTTTGGTTGTTTTGCTTGGTTGTTCTCCAAACTTTCGCGTTGTTCTGGTTCATTTTGTAGCATGATTGTGCATCACCTCATGAATCAGTTAGATGGAATTTTTTGCTTATAAGTGCAATTTACACCTATCTGTTTTTAATGTCAATACATTTGTTGGAAAATAAAGAAAAATAAAATATATACTTGAAGTTTTATTCAGAATATTAGAAAATAGTGAATAGGTTGAATTGTTTCAAAAACGAAAAAGGGAGTGTAGGTAAAGTGATTGATCAAAAATTCGATCCACTACAAGCATGGAAAAATGCTTATGAACAAACCGAAACATTTTGGGGAAAAGCGCTCAATGAAACAATTAAAACAGAAGAATATTCTGCTTGGATGGGCAGTGTTCTAGATTTGAATTTGTTTTATCAAAAAGCATTAAATGATACAACAAAAAACTATTTAGAGCAGGTAAATGTGCCTACGAAAGAGGATATAGCTAGAGTGGCTACGCTTGTTATTAACTTAGAAAATAAAGTAGATAACATTGAGGAAGTTCTAGAAGAGAAAGTGGATTCGTTAGGACAAGCTCCTACATTAAAGCGTGATGTTACGAAAGTAAAACAAGATCTTCGCACATTAGAAACGAAAGTTGATCAAATTTTAGAATTGCTAGAAAAGCAAAATGCAGTACTAGCGAAACTACAAGAACCTGTAAAAGAAGAAGTAAAACCTACGAATAAGCCAGAAAATAAAAAGTGATAATAGCGCTTGTTTATAACAGATAAAAGAGAGAGGGAGAATCTCTTTTCTATGTATAAACAGCGAAACATAATTATATAGGGACTCCATAGTATGAGTACCAAAATGATTCATAATAGTCGTTCACAAATTCATTTAAGGGGGAAAAGAAATGGTTCAATTAAATGGAAAAGTAGCAATCGTAACAGGTGGGGCAAAAGGAATTGGAAAAGCGATTACAGTAGCGCTAGCACAAGAGGGAGCAAAAGTTGTTATTAACTATAACAGCAGTAAAGAAGCAGCTGAAAACTTAGTAAATGAGCTAGGAAAAGAAGGACATGACGTTTATGCAGTTCAAGCGGATGTTTCTAAAGTAGAAGATGCAAACCGACTTGTAGAAGAAGCAGTGAATCATTTTGGTAAAGTTGATATTCTTGTTAATAATGCTGGTATTACAAGAGATCGTACATTCAAAAAGTTAAATCGTGAAGATTGGGAGCGCGTAATTGACGTGAACTTAAGCAGCGTATTTAATACGACAAGCGCTGTACTTCCATACATAACGGAAGCAGAAGAAGGAAGAATCATTAGCATTTCTTCTATTATTGGACAAGCGGGTGGATTTGGACAAACAAACTACTCAGCAGCGAAAGCAGGTATGCTAGGATTTACAAAATCATTAGCATTAGAGCTTGCAAAAACAAATGTAACTGTAAATGCTATTTGCCCAGGATTTATTGATACTGAAATGGTAGCAGAAGTACCAGAAGAAGTACGTCAAAAAATCGTTGCAAAAATCCCTAAAAAACGTTTTGGTCAAGCTGATGAAATTGCAAAAGGTGTAGTATACCTATGCCGTGACGGTGCTTATATCACAGGTCAGCAATTAAACATTAACGGCGGATTATATATGTAATGAAGTAAGAAAAAAGTGCATATCCATAGCAGGAATGCACTTCTTTTTTTAGAAGGAAATCGACCAAAAAGGAGATAGAAAAATGACTACATTCGCAACAGAATGGGAAAAGCAATTAGAGCTATACCCAGAAGAATACCGAAAAGCATATCGCCGAGTGAAAAGGGCGAGTGAAATTTTATTACGTGAACCAGAGCCGCAAGTAGGCTTAACGCCGAAAGAGGTTATTTGGACGAAGAATAAGACGAAGCTTTATCGCTACATTCCAAAACAAGAAAAAACACAAAGAGTTCCAATTCTATTAATATATGCTCTTATTAATAAACCATATATTATGGACTTAACTCCTGGAAATAGTTTAGTGGAATATCTAGTGGACCGTGGTTTTGATGTGTATATGCTTGATTGGGGCACATTTGGTTTAGAAGATAGTCATTTGAAATTTGATGATTTCGTGTTTGATTATATTGCAAAAGCAGTAAAAAAAGTAATGCGAACTGCAAAATCGGACGAGATTTCTTTACTTGGTTATTGCATGGGTGGAACGCTAACTTCCATTTATGCAGCACTTCATCCACACATGCCAATTCGCAATTTAATTTTCATGACAAGTCCTTTTGATTTCTCTGAAACAGGATTATATGGTCCTTTACTAGATGAAAAATATTTCAATTTAGATAAAGCGGTTGATACATTTGGTAATATTCCCCCAGAAATGATTGATTTCGGAAACAAAATGCTAAAACCAATTACAAACTTTGTTGGCCCATACGTTGCTTTAGTAGATCGTTCAGAGAATGAGCGCTTCGTGGAAAGCTGGAGGTTAGTTCAAAAGTGGGTTGGCGATGGCATTCCGTTTCCAGGTGAATCATATAGACAGTGGATTCGTGATTTTTATCAAAATAATAAACTGGTTAAGGGTGAACTCGTTATTCGCGGACAAAAGGTAGACCTTGCAAATATTAAGGCGAATGTCTTAAATATTTCCGGGAAACGTGATCATATCGCCCTACCATGCCAAGTAGAAGCATTGCTAGATCATATTTCTAGCACAGATAAACAATATGTATGTTTACCAACAGGGCATATGTCTATCGTTTACGGCGGAACAGCTGTAAAACAAACTTATCCGATGATTGGAGATTGGCTTGACGAGCGTTCGAAGTAAAAATAAAAAATCCAACTAGCGTTGTGTTAGTTGGATTTTTTTATGGAAAATAACAAAACATAGAAAGGAGAAATTTATATTTTAGGAGTATAATTATGAAACTTATGACTGGTAAGTTGTTTTGGAATACAGGAGTTTCTGTACCTTGTTATCCACCGTTAGAAAATGATATGATATGTGATGTGCTTGTAGTCGGAAGTGGCGAAGCAGGTGCCCATATAGCGTATTTTTTAGCGAAAATTGGCATGAGTGTGATGCTTATTGAAAAAAGAAAAATTGCATGTGGTAGTACATTTGCAAATGCAGGTTTATTACAGTTTCTTCATGATAAATCGTTAACCTCACTTATCCATACATTTGGTGAAGAAAAAGGGGTACGAGCATATAAGCTTTGTTACGAAGCGTTACGAACAATGGAGAAAGTTGTACAGACTCTCGATATTGATCCCCATTTTATTCCACGAAGTAGTTTATATTATGCAAGTAAAAGTGAGGATGTCTCATTTTTACAAGAGGAGTACAATACGTTACAGAACTATGGATTTCCTGTTGAGTATTTTACAGAATCTAATATTAAGGAACGTTATTCCTTTACAAAACAATCAGCATTATACACACACGGTGATGCCGAAGTGAACCCGTATTTATTAGCACATAGTCTTTTGCATAAAGCAAATCAAATGGGTGCTACTATACATGAACATACAGAGGCCATACATATAAAAAAACGCCAAAGTGATTTAATTTGTTACACGAAAACAGGAAATCAAATTGTAGCAAAGAATATTATTATGGCAACGGGTTATGAAGCGCTTTTTGGGAAGAAAGAAAAAAATACAACAGTAGAGACATCTTATGCAGTTGTGACAAATGAAATAGATCAGTTTGAAGGCTGGCATGAGCGATCATTAATTTGGGAAACAGCACGGCCCTACTTATATTTTCGGACGCATCAAAACCGTATTATTGTAGGCGGATTAGATGAAGCGATGCAAATTCAAACAATCGGTGATACGAAATTATTGCATAAGCGTGATATCCTTATTAACATTGTAAAAGAGATGTTCCCGCAGTATAAAAATATACAAGCAGAGTATTATTGGGCAGCATCATTTGGTAGTAGTCATGATGGTCTACCTATTTTAAAAGAAGACAAAAAGATACATAATTTATTTTACGCATTACTGCATGGAGGTAATGGAACTTTGTATGGAATGGTATTTGCCAAATTATTTGAGCAGTTATTTACAAATAAAGAAAGTGAAGATTTTTCTTTATTTAATCGATAGAAAAAGGTAGCGAAGTGATGGAATGAGAGATATAAAAAAGTTTTTACAAAAATTACGTCCTGTACAACTCATTGTTTTGTTTTATTTATTAGCAGTAGTTGTATCGGTAATATTACTTAGTTTACCGTTTGTTACGAAGTCTGGTGTGAAATGGACATTTATCGATGCCCTATTTACATCTGTTAGTGCGGTAAGTGTTACGGGACTGTCTGTTGTTACGATTTCAGATACATTTACTACGGCAGGGATTATTGTTTTAGCCCTTATTTTACAATTAGGCGGCTTAGGAATTATGGCGCTTGGTACTTTTGTTTGGATCATAACGGGGAAAAAGATTGGTTTGCAGAGAAGAAGATTGATTATGGCAGACCATAATCAAGGAAACTTATCAGGTCTTGTAGAATTGATGCGTTCTATTTTAATTGTAATTATTTCGATAGAACTTATTGGAGCAATACTATTAGGTACAAGATTCCTACTTTATTTTCCAACTTGGCAAGAAGCTTATTTTCACGGTTTCTTTGCGGCTGTTAGTGCAACCACGAACGGAGGATTTGATTTAACAGGGCAATCACTAATTCCGTATAAGAAAGATTATATTGTTCAAATGATTCATATGTTACTTATTATTTTAGGAGCAATTGGTTTCCCGGTATTAATGGAAGTGAAACAATTCCTTAGTAAAAGGAGACAGCAACTATTTCGTTTTTCATTATTTACAAAACTGACGACAACAACATTTTTTGCACTCGTTATCGTTGGGACAATTATGATTTTTTTGCTAGAACGAAATCAGTTTTTAGCAGGAAAGTCATGGCATGAAACAGTTTTCTATACATTATTCCAATCTGTGACGACGCGAAGTGGTGGGCTTGCTACGATGGATATACGTGAGTTGTCACAACCGACGCTTTTATTTATGAGTATATTAATGTTTATAGGAGCATCTCCAAGTTCGGTTGGAGGCGGAATACGTACAACAACATTTGCTGTTAGTATATTATCGCTATACACTTTTGCAAGAGGCGGGAGAACGGTTAGAGTCTTCAAACGTCAGCTACATGAAGAAGATGTGCTGAAAGCATCTGTCGTTATGACGATGGGGATTTTATTATGTGCGACAGCACTATTTATCTTATCTATTACGGAAAATGTACCGCTTATGAGTTTAATTGTTGAAGTGTGTTCTGCTTTTGGGACGACAGGACTATCGACAGGTATTACGCCAGATTTAACAACTGTTGGTAAACTTGTACTCATTGTACTTATGTTTATTGGTCGCGTTGGTATTTTAACATTTATACTAGCTAGTGGCGGAAGAGAACAGCCGCCCCGCTATAAATACCCGAAAGAGCGGATTATTATTGGATAGCATGAAACCATTCTACCCATGTTAGGTAGAATGGTTTTTTAGTCGTTAATTCCAAATTGTGGGTGCATGAAAGCTTCATTTTTATTATCTGCTTCTTTTTTTAGCAACTCTTGATTCTCTTCTGAAATCCACCCAATATCATTTGTAGGATGGATCCATTCATCACCAGCCATAATGGCAGGATCTACTTCATCGCTCCAATTGTTAAGCGGACTGTTCTCGGAATTATATTTACTGTCTCCAATTACAACTTCATATTGATTTATAAAAGGTTGTTGCATCTTTTTACCTGTGTCTTTAAAAGATGGAAAGTTCATTTGATGCGGGAGCGTTTCGTCTAAAATTGGTGACTGAATTTTATCTTTCTTCTTCAAAATAATTGCTCCTTTTTATAATGATTTCTTCATACGTAGTATTTCCATCTAACGGCTCTTATGTACTTGTTAACACTTGCCAGTAATAATTCTTTTATGTTGCTTCAAACTAGAGTAGAAAGTGAATTCTTGAGAGCAGGTGAATGTATTGGTAAAAAGAAAAGTGAAACAAAATGCGGCAATCAACAATAATAAAACTCCGAAAAAAAGCTTACCAGATGCAGAATTTGCATTAGAGTATGAAGGAGAAAATAGCGCGAAGTATGCAAATCGTAATTCAAAAAAGGGTAAACAAAAATGAGGCGTTTTTTACAAACGCCTCATTTTTTTGTGGGATTATAAAGGTTTTTTTAATTATTTGTAAATTTAGTGTTCATTATTAGCAGAAAAATGCGAAAAAACATAGAAGTAGCAACGTATTACACAAAAACAAACAACAAACAAAAGATTAATGTTGGTTTAATACTGCTTTTACACTAGTTGTTTATATTTGAGTTGTACATAAGATTTGTAAAAGGAGAGAGAGACAGTGAAAAAAACAATCTTTAAAGCTGTAGCAACTGGAATGGTATTTTCGTTATTAATGGGGTGTGGTGCAAAGAAAGAAGAAAGTGCTGGAGCAAAAGTAAAAGATGATAAACTATCTGGATCATTAACTGTTTACACAGCGATTGAAGAAGAACTTGTACCAATTTATCTTGATTCTTTTAAAAAGAAATATCCAGATGTGAAGTTGAACATTGTTCGTGATTCAACTGGAGTTATTACAGCGAAATTGCTAGCTGAAGGAAAGAATACACAAGCAGATGTTGTATGGGGAACTGCTGCATCAAGTCTATTAGCTTTAGATAAAAAAGATATGTTAAAAGGATACTCTCCAAAAGGAGCGGATCGTGTTCTTCCGCAATTTAAAGATGATAAGCAACCAGAAAAATGGGTAGGAAATACTGCATTTATGACGGGGATTGCTATAAATAAAGAAGAATTAAAGAAGAAAAATTTACCGATGCCAGAATCATACGAAGACTTAACGAAACCAGAATATAAAGGAACACTTGTTATGCCACATCCGGCTTCTTCAGGAACAGGGTTTTTAACAGTTTCCGCATGGCTACAAATTATGGGTGAAGATAAAGGCTGGGATTACATGAAGAAACTTCATGATAATATGGCAAGTTATACGCATTCAGGATCAAAACCAGCGAAATTAGCAGGAGCAGGTGAATATCCAGTTGGTGTATCAATGGTTTATAGTGCTTTGAAAGAGAAACAAAAAGGTGCACCGGTTGAAGTTGTACTGCCGAAAGAAGGATTAGGCTGGGAAGTAGAAGCAAACGCACTTATTAAAAAAGAAAACGCGAAAAATGAAAAATTAGCGCAAGCATTTTTAGATTGGGCAATTACTGATGATGTAATGAAATTATACTTTGAAAAAAATGGATTTGCGACAATTAAAAATGATTATAAACTTCCAGATGGATTCCCTAAAGATGTGACGGAAAAGTTATACAAAAAGAATGACTTTAAGTGGGCAGCAGAAAATCGCGACAAAATTTTAGAAAAATGGGAAAAAGAGTTTGGCCAAAAAGCAGAACCGAAAAAGTAAGTGAGTGGGAGAGAGAAAAAATGAGCGAATATTTATCAATTCAACACATTCAAAAACAGTTTGATGCATTTACAGCGTTAAAAGACATTTCTTTTACTGTGAAAAAAAATGAGTTTGTATGTTTATTAGGCCCAAGTGGCTGTGGAAAAACAACATTGCTTCGAATTTTAGCAGGGTTAGAAGAAGCAACAACAGGTAGTATAGCTGTGAATGGAAAAGATATTACAGCATTACCTCCTGGAAAGAGGAATTTCGGAATGGTGTTTCAATCATATGCATTGTTTCCTAATTTAACAGCACTTGAAAACATTGAATATGGCTTAAAGACAAAAAAATATGGAAAAGCAGAAGTAAAAGAGAAAGCGCTCGATGCGTTAGAACTTGTAGATTTGCTGAATGTAAAAGATAAATATCCTGCTCAAATGTCTGGCGGACAACAGCAGCGAGTAGCACTTGCACGTGCGCTCGCTCTGTCTCCGGATATTTTGTTACTCGATGAGCCGTTATCTGCTTTAGATGCAAAAGTACGTGAAAAGTTACGTAGAGAAATGCGTGATTTGCAAGAAAAAGTAGGAGTAACAACTATTATGGTCACGCATGATCAAGAAGAGGCATTAACGATGGCTGATAAAATTGTTGTAATGAATCATGCGGAAATTATGCAGATTGGCACACCAGAGGAGATTTATCAAAGACCAGCCAATCCGTTTGTGGCAGATTTTATTGGTTCTATTAATTTCTTTTCGACAAATAACGAAGAACATGCAATTCGTCCTGAACATGTAACAGTTGTACAAAATAATGGTATGAAAACAATTGTAGAGAGCATGGAGTTTCGGGGATCTGTATACCGGACAGAAGTGCGAGTTATAGAGGAGAAAACACATCTATATAATGAGAAAATTGTTGTAGATATATTGGCATCAGAAGTAGAAAAATCAGCTATTAGGAAAGGAAAGCCGATTCAAATCTCTTTCTCAGAAAATCATATGTTGTCATATGGAAAGAAGGTTGTTGTATAGATGGAGATATTAGAAGATTTAAAGGTAGAAAATACGAAAAAAAAGATTAAGAGACGTATCGGTAAAGAAGAGTGGATACAAAGACTATTAGTTATTGGTATGATTCTTGCCTTTTTGATTATGCTTGTATTGCCGCTATTACAACTGTTTACACAAGCTTTTTATGATAAAGATGGAGCTTTCATTGGTGTTGCGAATTTCAGTAAATATTTCACAACACCAACGCTAGTTCAATCATTACAAAATACGGTATGGATTTCGGGCGCGACAACAATTATTGCAGTGACACTCGCTTTCGCTTACGCCTATGCGATTGCTCGTACGAATGTGTTTGGGAAGCGTGTATTTCAATATGTCGCGTTGTTACCATTATTCGCACCAACGATGATGCACGGTATCGCACTGACATATTTATTTGGTAATCAAGGGTTAGTAACGAAAGGAATGTTTGGTTTGTTTGAAGGTATACAAATCCCTTTATATGGACCAGTAGGAATTGTAATGGCTGAAGTCATGTATACATTTCCGCAAGCCTTTCTTATATTATTAATTGCATTTCAAGGCTCTGATTATCGATTATATGAAGCTTCTAATATGTTGGGAGCGAGTAAAACAAAGCAATTTTTCACTGTTACTTTACCTAGTGTAAAGTACGGATTAATTAGTGCGATGTTTGTTGTGTTTACACTGAGTTTCACTGATTTTGGTGCACCAAAAATTGTTGGTGGGCAATATAATGTACTCGCTACTGACGTATACAAACAAGTAATTGGACAACAAAATATGCCGATGGGTGCAACTGTCGGAATGATTTTATTAATCCCAGCTATATTTGCGTTTGCAGTTGATCGTATTACGCAAAGAAAGCAGGCTAATTTCTTATCTTCCAAAGCAGTACCTTACAGAATAATAAATAATAAGAAACGAGATGTTATTTCATTTGTATATTGTAGCGTAATAACACTTATGATCATTCTATTATTTGTGGCAGTTGGTATTGCTGCAAGTGTGAAAGTATGGCCGTATAATATGAGCTTTACATTTGAGCATTTTAATTTTTCTAGTTTAACAGGAGATGGACTTGAAGCGTTTAAAAATAGCGTAATTGTTTCAGCAATTACAGCGGTTATTGGGGCCGTCTTAACATTTATGTTCGCATATGCGATTGAGAAAATAAATCAGCTACAATTTTTACGAAAAGCAGGTTACTTTTTCTCTATCGTCCCTTTAGCAATACCAGGTTTAGTACTTGGATTGGGATACGTCTTTTTCTTTAGTCAACCAACAATCCAAATACTTGGACTATCAGTAACGAATCCGTTTCATTCTTTATACGGAACAATCGCTGTGTTAGTACTAGTCAATATCATTCATTTTTATTCTGTAACATTCGTTACGGCAACGACTGCTTTAAAGAAATTAGACCGAGAGTTTGAGCTTGTTTCGCAGTCGATGGGCATTCCGTTTTATAAAACATTCTTTAGAGTAACAGTACCAATGTGTTTACCAGCCATTCTAGAAATGGTGATGTACTACTTCGTAAATTCAATGGTAACTGTGTCAGCAGTTGTATTCTTATACGCAGCTGATTTTAAACTAGCTGCCGTATCAATCGTAAATATGGATGATGCAGGAAATGTAGCGCCAGCAGCTGCAATGAGTGTACTTATTGTTGTTACAAATATTGTAGTAAGAGTTGTATATGAATGGGGAACGAAAGCACTTCGTAACCGAACGTCACAATGGCAAAAAAGATAAGTGAGAAAGGTGATGGATAGAATGAAAATTGAAGCGGTTATTTTTGATTGGGCAGGTACGACAGTTGATTACGGATGTTTTGCACCACTGGAAGTGTTTATGGAGATTTTCCATAAACGCGGTGTTGCAATTACAGCGGAAGAAGCTCGTAAGCCAATGGGGTTATTGAAGATTGATCATGTAAGGGCACTTACAGAGATGCCTCGTATTGCGAGTGAGTGGAATCGTGTTTTTGGACAATTACCAACAGAAGCAGACATTCAGGAGATGTATGAAGAATTTGAAGAGATTCTCTTCGCTATTTTACCGCGCTATGCGTCGCCAATCCATGGAGTAAAAGAAGTGATTGCTTCTTTACGTGAAAGAGGAATTAAAATTGGTTCAACGACTGGTTATACGAGAGAAATGATGGACATTGTAGCAAAAGAAGCAGCGCTACAAGGATATAAACCTGATTTTCTTGTAACGCCAGATGATGTTCCAGCGGGTCGTCCGTATCCGTGGATGTGCTATAAAAATGCGATGGAACTTGGTGTATATCCGATGAATCATATGATAAAAGTTGGAGACACGGTATCAGATATGAAAGAGGGAAGAAATGCTGGTATGTGGACAGTTGGTGTAATTCTTGGCAGTAGCGAACTCGGTTTAACTGAAGAGGAAGTGGAGAATATGGATCCAGCAGAACTTCGTGAAAAAGTAGAAGTAGTTCGCAATCGTTTCGTTGAAAATGGGGCGCACTTTACGATTGAAACGATGCAGGAACTTGAAACCGTAATGGAACATATCGAGAAACAAGAACTTATTATTTCATAAAAGGGGAATAGAATCATGACTGAAAATCACTACTTATTATTAACGCCAGGACCATTAACGACAACAAAAACTGTAAAAGAAGTTATGTTATACGATTGGTGTACGTGGGATGTTGAATATAACACGATGGTACAAGAAGTAAGGGCTAAACTTGTATCGTTAGCGACGAAGGAAGAAGCGAAATATACAACTGTTCTAATGCAAGGAAGCGGTACGTTTTCAGTTGAAGCAGTGATTGGTTCTGTCATTCCAAAAAACGGAAAGCTTCTTGTTTGTACAAATGGTGCGTACGGTAAGCGAATTGTACAAATAGCGAAGATGTTACATATAAATGTGGTGGTCAGTCAAACAGAAGAGTGGGAACCTACTAATATTATAGAGATAGAAAAGATATTGCAAGAAGACAAAGAGATTACGCATGTTGCAGTTGTTCATTGTGAAACAACAACAGGCATTATAAATCCAATTGTAGATGTATGTAAATTAGGAAAGCAGTACGGAAAGGTTACAATTGTTGATGCAATGAGTAGTTTCGGCGGGATTGAAATAGACATTGCTGATTTGCAAATTGATTTTTTAGTTAGTAGTGCGAATAAGTGCATTCAAGGTGTTCCGGGATTCGGATTTGTTATTGCAAAGCGTGCTGAATTACTGAAGTGTAAGGGGCAAGCTCGCTCTTTATCTCTTGATTTATATGATCAGTGGGAAACGATGGAAAATCAAAATGGAAAATGGCGTTTTACATCACCTACACATGTTGTACACGCTTTTTATCAAGCATTGCTTGAATTAGAAAAAGAGGGCGGAGTAAGCGCACGTTACAATCGATATTACAACAATCAAAAACTACTAGTGTATAGAATGGGAGAAATCGGATTCAAACCACTCGTAGATGAAAAATATCAATCTCCCATTATTACATCTTTCATTTATCCGGAAGGGAACTTCGAGTTTCAACAGTTATATAATGAGTTAAAACGCTATGGATTTGTTATTTACCCTGGGAAAATTTCGAAAGTAGATACGTTCCGCATTGGAAATATTGGTGATGTACATGAGGAAGACATAAATCGCTTAGTTGATAGTATCACTAAAGGAGTTGTTATAGGTTGAAAGTATTTTGCTTAGGTGGAGCAGGTAAAATTTGTCGTGAAGCCATTTTAGATTTAGTGCAATTTTCATCTTTTGAGACGATTACAGTAGCTGATTTTAATGAGGAAGAGGGCCTTAAAGTAGTAGAATGGCTCAACGATCCTCGCGTAGATTTTGTTAAAGTAGATGTAATGAATCACGAGGATACGGTTGCAAAGATGAAAGGCTATGACATTGTAATGGACGGTACGACGATAAAGCTAAATGGATTGTCTACTCGATGTATTGCAGAAGCAGGTTGTCACGGTGTGAATTTAAATGGATTTGGTGAAGAAAATGATTCGCATTCTATATTTGTTAAAAATGGAAAAACGTGTTTACCTGGTTTTGGTATGACGCCAGGTGTAACGCAAATGATGGCGATGCATGCAGCAAATCAGCTAGATACTGTAGAGTCAGTTCGTGTAAGTCACGGTTCATATCGTCCAATTGCTTTTTCTGCATCCATTACAGAGACAACGACATATGAATATGATCCACATTTGCCATCGCGTACAGTGTATGAAGATAGTGAGTTTAAGCAAGTACCTCCGTTTGCGCGTCCGAGAGAAATTGAATTGCCTGCGCCTTACGGTAAAACAACGCAGTATATCATTCCGCATTCTGAAACAATGACGTTAGCAAAAGCGCTAGAAAATAAAGGCGTCAAGCTGATAGAGACGAGAGGAACTTGGCCAAAGCAAAATATGCAGCTCGTACGTGTTTTATATGATTATGGTATATTGCGTAATGATCAAATTGAAATAAATGGGAAAGACATTGGGATTATGGATTGTATTTCGAAGTACCTATTGCAATCGAAAGAAGGACAAGAAACAGAGGTTTACGGTTATGCACTTCATGTAGAAGTAATAGGTATGAAAAATAATGAGAAACAAGGGCACATATTATATCATACACACCCGTTATCTGATGGATCTGTTGTAGGATGGGGAAAATTAAGAGCGTATACGAGAAACGTCGGTATTCCATTTGGGATTGCTACAGAGTTAATCGCAAAAGGGAATGTAAATAAAGTTGGTGTTGTGACGCCAGAGGAAGCTTTTGTAAATCCACAAATTATTTTTGATGAACTAAAAAAGCGTGGCATTCATATTCATGAAGAAGTTTTCACTTACAAAGAAAGTTATAACTTTGTATAAGTAAAGCAGTGTATGAGGTAGAAATCAATGGGGTGAGGTTATGTCTGTAGTAGGTGAAGAAAGAAAGCGAACCATTCTTGAGAAGGTAGAGTTTAAAGGGAAAGTAAAAGTTTCAGAATTAGCGAGAGAGTTTGCTGTCTCAACAGAGACGATTCGTCGTTATTTAGAAGAATTGGATCGTGAAAAGAAGTTGAAGAAAGTGTATGGTGGAGCAGTCCAACTTCCGGGAGCTGGAATAGAGGCACCAATGTTAGAACGAGAGATGCTGCATATAGAAGAGAAGAAGAGAATTGGGTATAAAGCAGCAACGTTTGTGGAAGATGGAGATGTGATTGCAATTGATGACGGAAGTACACCACTTCAAATGGTACCATATCTTGTTCATCGAAAAAATTTAACGATTGTAACAAGTTCATTTCCAGTAGCCACACAATTAATTTCTTCTATTAATAAAAAAATGTTTCACGGTGAAGTTTTATTTATTGGTGGGAAAGTATCTCCAAAGCATTCACGCGTATCAGGATCTATTTCCCAGCAAGTAATACAGCAATTCCATTTTCATAAAGCATTCGTTTCGATTGATGGATTATTGCCTAGTTTTGGAGTTTCTAGTTTTGAATTAGAAAAGGCAAAACTGTCAGAAGCGATGATGAAATTAGCGGAAAAAACATATATTCTATGTGATCATACAAAGATAGGCGTAAAAGGGAATTATCGAATAGCAGCATTTTCTCGTATTCAGCATGTTATTTGTGATAAAAAAATGCCCTATAGTTTTGAAGAGGAAATTAAAAAGCATAATATTCAATGGACAATTTGCTAAATAAATTGAACTCCCACCTGATTTTTAGGTGGGAGTTTTACTGCCTGCAAAGAGCGGAATAAAAGATTTGTATTTATGCAAAAAGTGGACACATTTTCTCGTCTCTTTCATATAATTTACCAATACAAAAAAAGTTGGTCGAAGGAAAGAAGGGGGAACATGTCAGAACGAATATATAATAAACTTGTATTGTACGCGAATATTTTGCAGAAAATCGGTGTAATTAACGAGAAGGAAAAAAGTGGAATTCTTCATACGATAGGTAAAAAATCCCTTTGAATAAAGGGTTTTTTATTTTTTATCTTTGAAAATATAAATCTAATGTAATATTCCCATTGACAATGATAATGATATTCATTATCATTTAATTGTAGGTAATTGATAAGTGTTATCAATTATAAAAAACTATATATGATAGGGGATATTATTTTGAAAAAAAACTATATGAAGGCGTTAGTAGTAGCAACGACATTAGCCATTCCATTTGCTGCTTATTCTACTCCAGCATTGGCAGCAATAAAAATTGAAGCAAACCAATCAGTAGCAGCAGCGAGTGATCGTATGTATGATACTGAGATTAAAATATATAAGGATCAAAAAGATGAGCCATCAATGGTTTCTCAATATATAAAAGATCCTAAAGTAACAATTGCAGCCGGGAAAAAAATTGTTACTGTAACAATGCAAGATAGTGATTATTTTCAATATCTTAGAATAGAAGATAGAAACCAACCAGGTGTATTTCATGATGTGAAAGTTTTGTCAGAAGATAAGAGGAAGAATGGAACGAAAGTAGTTCAATTTGAAATTGGCGAGTTTGAGAAGAAGCATAATATGCAAATGCACATACTTATTCCGGCTATTGGATATGATCACAAATATCAAGTTCAATTTGAAATTAAAGATCCAACTATAGGTGACAAAGAAACAGAGAAACCAGATGATAACTCCAATTCAGGCAATACAGAAACGGATAATCCAGTTGATAATCAAAATATGATAACAGATAACAAATTAAGAGAACTTGTTAATAAAAAAGTATTTAATAGAAAAGATTTAAATACACCAATTACGAAAGAAGAGTTATTACAAGTAAAGAACTTGTTTTTAAATACGAATGAGATTCTTGATTATAGTGCATTAAAATATATGCCAAATTTAAAATCTTTAACAGTTGCGAATGCGAAGATAACAGATCCGTCGTTCTTTGCGAACTTAAAGCAATTAAATCATTTAGCTTTGCGTGGTAATGAATTTTCAGATGTAACGCCACTTGTTAAGATGGATAATTTAGAATCTCTAGATTTAAGTAATAATAAAATTACAAACGTTGCACCGTTAGTTGAAATGAAAAATGTAAAAAGTTTATATCTATCAGGCAACCAAATAGAAGATGTAACAGCATTAGCGAAAATGGAACAACTAGATTACTTGAATTTAGCAAATAATAAAATTACGAATGTTGCTCCATTAAGCGCGTTAAAAAATGTAACTTACTTGACTTTAGCTGGTAATCAAATTGAAGATATTAAACCGTTATATTCATTACCTTTAAAAGACTTAGTATTAACACGTAATAAAGTTAAAGATTTATCGGGCATTGATCAAATGAATCAATTAAGTAAGTTATTTATCGGGAAAAATCAAATTGAAGATGTGACACCACTTGCTAAAATGACTCAACTTACAGAATTAGATTTACCTAACAATGAATTAAAAGATATTATGCCATTATCCAGTCTAGTAAACTTACAAAAGCTTGATTTAGAAGCAAATTATATTTCAGACTTATCGTCAGTTAGTAAGTTGAATAAGTTAGTATATTTAAGTTTTGTTGCAAATGAGATCCGCGATGTTAGACCAGTAATAGAACTAAGTAAGAAAGCTTATATCAATGTTCAAAATCAAAAAGTATTTTTAGGGGAAACAGAAGTAAATAAAGAAGTAAAAGTACCTATATACGAAAAAGATGGTAACATCTCTACAAAAATTCGTTTGAAGAGCGAAGGTGGTACGTATAGTAATGATGCAGTTAAGTGGAGTACATCAGGTGAGAAAATATACGAATTTGGTGTGAAAGATCCATTTGCTGATACAGGAATCTTCTTCACAGGATCTGTAATTCAAAATGTGGTAGAAAGCAAAGGGGATAACACTTCTAAAGAAGATGAAAAAGTAGAAGTAGTAGAATTTAAAGATGTACCAAAAGGACATTGGTCAGAAGAAGCAATTAACCATTTAGCGAAAGAAAATATTTTCAAAGGATATGGAAATGGACAATTTGGATTTGGGGATAATATTACTCGTGGACAAGTTGCGTCTTTAGTACAAAGGTACTTGAAATTAGAAAATAAAGTAGAGCAGAAAGAGAGATTTACAGATACGAAAGGGCATATGTTTGAGCAAGATATTGCTACAGTTGCGCAAGCTGGAATTATGCAAGGAGATGGTACTGGGGAATTTCGTCCAGATGGAGTATTAACTCGATACGAAATGTCTGTCGTATTATATAAAGTATTTCAGTTAAAAGAAGCTGGAAATAATAAAGTGAACTTTAAAGATGTACCAACTGGTCACTGGGCAGAAGAATATGTGACATCTTTAGCGGATAATAATATATCTAAAGGTGATGGAAAAGGAAACTTTTTAGGTGATGATTTCGTAACACGTGAACAATATGCACAGTTTTTATATAACGCAATAACGAAATAAAAGATGAGAAAATACGTTATTCTTTAATGTAAAAAGAATAACGTATTTTTTATGTATAAAATGAAATAGGCAATCGACAGGTGTATGGACATATGAATGGCCCATTTTAAAGAAGAGCTGTGAAACTATATTGACAAAAAAGCGTTCTCATGTGATAATTCAATTAAATTTTTAGAATAATCAAAAAATACTCCTTTTACATAGAAAGGATTTGAACATTATATAAATATTACGCCGGGGGTGACGAAATGTTATTTTTTCTAAAGAAATGGAATGAATTGAAAGATGTGAAATCTGAATTAGCACTTCGTGATTGGTTTTATGGTACAAAAATTAGTTTATCACTCTGTACGTCAAAAGAGCCGTTAACTTTTTTAGTAAACGTTGAGGGAAGAGATAAAGGGCTATTTTCAGAAGAAGATTTTATTGTTGTAAATTGTATGTGTGAGCCAGTATTTGAAAATGAAGAAAAACCAGCTGCGGAATCATTTATGCATGCGGATATTTATAAAAAAAGTAGTGCAGAATGTATTTTACAAGTGCAGACTGTAGATAGTCATTTAATATCAGAGTTATACGGAGAAGAAGGGGAAGTAACATTCGATAAACGTAGCGTGGAACGTGTTTTTGGAAAAGAAGGTATAACAGAAATGACAATTCCCATTGTAGAAGATGAGAAAAAATTCGCTGATTTATTAGAAAATGATGTGCCGAATTTTATTGAAGGTGGAGGAGTAGTTCTCGTTCATAATTATGGCATGATCGTGTGGGGGAAAACTCCAGAAGAAGCGAAAAAATGGCTAGAGGGTATAGAATATTTAATGAATTACCATGTGAAATTGTTAATGATAAAAGGTGCGAAGAGCTCTGTAATATAAAATGTTTGTGGTGTCGTTCGTTACAAGTCAATAAATAAATGAAAGCGTTTTAAAAATGATTTTACTCATAAAATATAGGTTTCCTTATTATATATAGATTACATGTTGACATGTAAGGAGGAACATATTTTGCGAGTTAAATATCATTTTCTGCCAAAACAGCAAGTAACATTTTGCAAAATGAAAGATTCAGGTAAAGAGGCTTTGCAAATTATGAATGAAACGGGATTTCGAGCAATCCCTGTAGTAGCAGAAGATGAAAAGAAATTCATGGGGATAATTTATAAAGTAGATCTTTTAGAAAAGAAGTGTGATGGTGGATTAGAGAAATTAAGTACGGAACATATGCTGGAAGATTCCGCTGCATTTATTTTTGAAAAGGATTCTTTTTTTAGAGCATTTTATGTTATTCGTCGCCTTCCATTTTTAGCTGTGTTAAATGATTATAATGAATTTGTCGGTATCTTAACGCATTCTAATATATTTGATGTTATTGAAGATTCATTCGGTATGCGGACGGGTGGTTATATATTAACGATTGCAACACAAGATTGTAAGGGAACGATTAAGGAACTTGGGACATTGTTGAAAGCATTTAATATCGGTGGATTATTTACGTTAGATAACGGCGATCAATATATTCGCCGTGTTATCGTAAATATAACAGATGAGTTAAATGAAAAAAAATTAAAGCAATTAATCGAAAAAATAGAGAAAAAAGGATTCAGGGTGAGTCATGTAGATTATATTTAAGGTGAAAAGGAAAAGGGACCAATTTGCTATATGCAGATTGGTCCTTTTTTAGTTTGAGTAATGAATCTTATTTTGAAACAGGAGGTGGAGATAATGCTAAATCAGATAAAAAAATAAAGTCTGCATGTGCGCGAATTTTAGGAATAGAAGTTTCTATTACACGTGATGTAATTTCACCTGGAGGCCCAACATGTCCGATAGCTACCATAATCGGTTTTTCTTGAAGTTTTTTTATGAGTAATTGGGCTTGTTTTGAAATATGTGCGGCTGTATACACATCATCAAAAAATAATTGATTTTCAATAATAGGCACTCCTAATTCTTTCCCGATTTTCGGGACGACACTCTTAGGATTTGTTTTGCTATCTAAATAAAATAAACCGTGTTTTTTACAAGCTGCAAGTATAAGTCGTACAATTCTTTCGTCCGCAGTCACTTTTGATCCCATATGATTGTTCATCCCAATTGCATGCGGTACTTCTTGAATTGCTTGTTCGAGTCGGTTATTTATTTCTTCATTGCTTAAATCAGTTGTAATTGCTTTTGGTCCAAGCCATTCTTTTTTACCTTTAATAGGTTCCATTGGCATATGTATAATAACTTCGTGCCCTTTCTTGTGAGCCGCTATCGCATCTTCCTTTGTGGAAGGAAGAAAAGGCATAACGGCAACAGTCAGTGGAATAGGAAGTGATAACATCTTATCAGTTCCCTTCATATTATTGCCGAAGTCATCAATGACAATAGCTACTTTGTTTGTATGTGCCTTTGCTTGAACAGGAAACAAGAAAGATGGTAAGAACATAGCAAGCATAAGAAATGCAATTGTATATTTGCGCATATAAATATTTCCTTTCTATTTTATCCTACTATTTGCGGGCAGTGAGGAGTGAACGCCCTCAATGATTAAATTTTCACTTTATCAATCATCATTATGTTTTGCGTTTTTATATAAATTAAACAAAAAATGTCGAAGAAAAGTATATGGAAAATAGAGAATCCGCTATTTAATAGGTGTTTATAAAAAAAGAAGATGAAAAAAATGTCTATTATTGCGAATGTATTTACAAAGATAGAATAATTTGTAATAATTCTCAAAGTGAGGGTAAAGATTTGTAAATTACAGGGAGAAAATGTTTAATTTTCTGATTCTTCAAATTCAAATATGATTAAGTAGTTACAAGGTCGATGGAGAAGTGAAGTTGAGAGCATGGAAGTATAATAAGGGGGATATGAATGTTTACTGTAAAAAGGAAGTACACATTAGAAAAGCTTTCACGTGATATTCATATGAAACGTGAAGAGATGATTCAATTAGGTTTAACGAGTGGGTTAAATAGTATGGAGACAATTCAAGTTAGTCAAGAATTGGACAAGCTTATTTTACAGTACCAGTGTTATAAAGAGAAACAAACACCAAGATGGTTATCGATTATAAAGGTACCTATTTTTCAAATTGGGTATGAAGGGAAATCGAGTAATTTTTGGCGAATGCTTGTGGCTGGTTTTATGAAATAAGTATAATTACCCTTTTGGGATAAGGATAATTATACTGAGTGTAACGGAATTTCGATATGAACTGTTGTTCCTTCGTTTTCTATACTGTCAATAAAAATATGCCCATTGTACATCTCTACAATTCGTTTACATATAACAAGTCCAAGACCTGTTCCAGTATCTTTATTAGTAAAGAACGGATGAAAGAGGTGTTTTTGAATATGTTTTGGAATCCCTTTTCCAGTATCTATAATTTGCAATTGTGCGTGCGTTTCATTGTTTGTTACGACAATGGTGAGTGTGTCACCAGAAGTCATGGCTTCAATTGCATTTTTTGTAATGTTTAAAACCACTTGTTTCATATGGTCTTTTGAGCAACGGATATGAACATGATGGTCTGGCAAATGTAAATGGAATACAATGTTATGTAGATTCGCCTCAGATTGAATAATTAACGTTACCTCATTTAGAATGGTTCTCACATCATAAGTTTGTTCAATGATAGCAGTTGGCTTTCCGAGAATAAGAAATTCGCTTACAATTTCATTAATCCGTTCTATTTCTTGTTCGATGATGGAAAAATAGAACTGATCTTGTTCATCTTTATATTTCTCTTTTAATAGAGCGACGAGCCCTTTAATTCCGGTAAGAGGATTACGGATTTCGTGGGCTGTACTAGCTGCAAAAGTTCCAACCAATTCAATTTTTTGTAGTTCATTTTGTTGTCTTTCCAGTTTTGTTTGCCGTTTTAACAACATATATTGAGCGAGTAAAAATAAAATTGACATTAAAAATAAAGTAGCTATACATTCTACGGAAACCCACTGGTATAAAGTTTTTTGATGAATAGGTAACGGAGAAACAGAGACCTTCCAATCTAATCTTTGAAGTGGAGTAGTAAGCATATTTGAATGAGCAGCACTTGTTTCGTTATTATCATCGGTTAGAAAAACGACATCATATTTATCGGTTACTTCAAAATGGTATTGCGGCTTAATGGCATTTAAAGATGATGAAATGTAGTCAAAGCGTAAACTTGCTAACAATAAGCCTGAGAACTCTTTCTGTTTATTGAAAATGGGAGAAGCAATCATAATAGCTTGATGTCCAAGAACACGATCTGTAATGACGGATGATACAGTTGTTTTCTTAGTTTGTAATGCGTTTTGAATATATTTACGATCTGAGACATCAACAGGTGGTCGGTCGCCTTCCGATGCGATTGTAATGACGCCTTCTGGTGTAGCGTAATATAGACCAGAAAAACGTGCATCGTTTCCATCTGTATCATGTACAATTTCTTTAATTCCATTTATATTTCCAGTCTCGGTTCCTACGACCTTTGCGAGCATTTCTAATGCGGAAATTGCTTCACCAAGGTGATGATCTAAATAGTCTCTATATAAAAAGAGAACGGTGTGAGCAGATAGTTTGTTTTCCTGTTTCATTTTATACGAATGATACGAATAAAATGTAGCACCAATCCCTATTGTTGGTAGGATGACAAGCAATATATATAAAACTATGCTGTGGAATTTGACTTTCAAATTTCGTACTCCTTCTTTTTTATTATCATTATATATAAACTATGTTAAAATTGTCATGTTTTTATTCAAGAATCATGCATAATATGTTTGGGGAGAGGTAATGAATGAGTGAATGCTCATTCGGGAATTACATGAAGTACTAAGCTGTTTTTTCTTTTTATTACTGAGAATTTAAGTGAAGGGTTGAAAGTTGTATGACATCAAATAATGAACGAGAAGATATTTCTCAATCTTTAAAAGTATTTATTGCATTATCTCGTGTACATCGTTCTGTTATGGATACTACAAATAAGTCTATACAAAGTAACGGGTTAAATCCAACTGAATTTGCTGTATTAGAACTGCTATATCATAAAGGTGGTCAACCACTTCAGCAAATTGGTGAGCGTATTTTAATAGCTAGTGGCAGCATTACATATGTTGTAGATAAGCTAGAGAAAAAGGGACTAGTAAAGAGAATTCCGTGCCCGAATGACAGACGTGTTATTTATGCACAACTAACTGAGTCGGGAGAGAACTTTATTGCTTCTATTTTTCCAGGGCATGAGCAAGTTATACATCAGTCTTTTGAAATGTTAACGAAAGAGGAAAAGGATGAATTACTTGATCTATTAAAAAAGATTGGAAAGTATGAAAAATAATAGTATGTTCCAAAGGAGCTTTGGATAAAGAAATCCAAGGCTTTTTTGTTTACATGTAATTATGACAGCATTTGCCGTATTTTGCTGAAGAATAAGAGGAGATTTGTAAGTAAGCATTGAATTATAGTAAGGATGCATATAATGGAGAGGAGGCTCGTTCATGTCATTTAAAGACTATGAATATAAACGGCCAAATATTGAAGAATTAAAAGAGAAGTTTACTGTTGCTTTAGAGAAGTTTGATAACGCAAAAACTGTAGAAGAACAAAAGCAAGTCATTCATTCAATTAACGAAATTCGCAACGATTTTGGTACGATGGGGAATCTTTGTTATATTCGTCATTCTGTTGATACGACAGATGCTTTTTATAAGGAAGAGCAAGATTTCTTTGATGAATTCTCTCCAGTTGTACAAGGATATGGTACAAAGTATTATAATGCGTTAATTCATTCTCCATTCCGTGAAGAATTAGAAGCGTATTATGGGAAGCAATTATTTGCCCTTGCGGAGTGTGATTTAAAAACATATTCTGATGAAGTCGTGAAAGATTTACAATTAGAGAATAAATTGTCTTCACAATATACACAGTTATTAGCGTCTGCAAAAATTGACTTTGCAGGAGAAGAAAGAACGTTATCACAGCTTATTCCATTTATGCAAGGGAAGGAAAGAAGTGAACGTAAAGCAGCAAGTGAAGCATATTACGGTTTTTTATCTGAGAATGAGGAAGAGTTAGATCGTATTTATGATGAGCTTGTTAAAGTGAGAACGAAAATTGCTAAATCTTTAGGTTTCAAAAACTTTGTTGAACTTGGATATGCAAGAATGTACCGTACAGATTATAATGCGGAAATGGTGGCGAATTATCGTCAGCAAGTACTTGATTATATTGTTCCAGTTACAACGGAATTAAGACAAAGACAAAAAGCACGTATTGGTGTAGAAAAATTAGCATATTATGATGAGAACTTTGAGTTTTCTACTGGTAATCCAACTCCAAAAGGAGATGCGGATTGGATTGTTAATCATGGGAAAACGATGTATAAAGAGTTATCGGCTGAAACGGATGAATTTTTCAATTTCATGCTAGATAATGATTTATTAGATTTAGTTGCGAAAAAAGGAAAAGCAGGCGGTGGATATTGTACATATATCGAGAATTATAAAGCGCCATTTATATTCTCGAACTTCAACGGAACATCTGGCGACATTGACGTATTAACACATGAAGCTGGTCATGCTTTCCAAGTATATGAAAGTCGTAAGTTTGAAATTCCAGAATACAACTGGCCAACGTATGAAGCGTGTGAAATTCATTCTATGAGTATGGAATTCTTTACATGGCCATGGATGAAGTTATTCTTTGAAGAAGATGCAGATAAATATTACTTCTCTCACCTAAGTTCAGCACTTCTGTTTTTACCGTATGGTGTATCTGTTGATGAATATCAACATTATGTATATGAAAATCCAGAAGCTTCGCCAGAAGAGCGTAAGACAGCATGGCGCAATATAGAGAAAAAGTATTTGCCGCATCGTGATTATGAAGATAATGATTATTTAGAGCGCGGTGGATTCTGGCAACGTCAAGGGCATATTTATAGCTCGCCGTTCTACTATATCGACTACACGTTAGCACAAATTTGCGCACTGCAATTTTGGAAACGTGCAAGAGATAATAGACAAGAGGCGTGGGAAGATTATGTGAATCTTTGCCAACAAGGTGGAAGTAAATCGTTCTTAGAATTAGTAGAAGTTGCAAATTTAACATCACCATTTGCTGAAGGCTGTGTAAAAAGCGTCATTACAGAAATTGAAGCATGGCTACATGCGATTGACGACACAAAATTGTAAAAAACATGCGCTTTTTTTCACATGTTTAACATCGACATAATGTGAAAATGATGAGATAATAAAAGAAAATTCAGAATACTAAAGAGGTGTTTCTAATAAGGAGCACCTCTTTTCACCAACAAAAAGGGGGGAAAGAAGTATGCTTCAATCTAATATGGATGTGAGTTTAGAAAGTTTGGTGAACTCATTACAGTCTACTCGAAGCACGCTATTATCAGAAATTGAAATGTTAAATGATACAGAAGTGAATGTAAAGCCACGCCGTGATAAATGGAGTATTATTCAAATTTTGCATCACTTGCATTTAGTTGAACAATCTGTCACGTCTGCCCTTGTATATGCTTTACAAAAAAATGAAAGAAACACGACTCCATTTAAAGACCTCCAACTTACGCTTGATCGCACACATAAACGAGAAGCTCCTCAGCAAATGCAACCAACAGAAACGTTAATGAAAAAACAGCAAGGAATTCAATTACTAGAACATTCACGACAAGAACTATTACACGCGCTTCATAGTGTTATAGATGAAAAAGATCTATTTGAAAATGGATTAAAGCATCCTGTTTTTAATGATCTGAATTTGTATCAGTGGATTCAATTTCTTGATTTGCATGAACAAAGACATCTTACGCAGTTAAAAGAGGCGAAACACGCAATTTTACAAAGATAATTAGGAAGAAGTGGGAGACCACTTCTTTTTTGATATGTGCATAGTTTTCTTTCTTATTTTGGAATACTAGATGGAGAAAGGAAAGAAGGAGTTGAAAAGTATGTCCAAGAAAAAGAAAGAAGAAGAGCGCGCTTGGAAAGCACGTAAAGAAAATCAAAAACCACATGGAAAAGTGAAAGCTTTTGCTGAATTAGTTGAAGGAACAGAAAAAACGTGATGATTATTTCATCACGTTTTTTGTATGAGTGGAAAAGTTAATAAGAAGGTTGTACCGATTCCTTTTTCACTTATAATATCAATTTTTCCATTCATAGCTTGAACAACACTGAATACGACCATCATTCCAAGTCCAGTCCCTTTTTCTTTTGTTGAGTAGAAAGGAGAGCCAAGACGCTTCACTTGTTCGGTATCCATACCGACTCCTGTATCTTTTATATATAACTGAATATGCTTATGATCAGGAACTAATGTGAAATAAAGATCACCGCCTTTTGGCATGGCCTCAATGCAGTTTTTTAAAATATTTAACAAGCATTGATTTAGTTTTTGTTTTTCTCCCGCGATAAAAAAAGAAGTGCTTTGCTTTATATAATGTGTACGCACATTTGCTAAATTAGCAAGCGGTGTAATTAACGATAATGCATGTAGTAGTTCTTCTTCTAACTGTAATCTTTGTTCTTTTTCAATACTTGGTTTTGCAAAGGTTAAATAATCTGTAAGAACGTGGTTTGCTTGTTCGATTCCGTTGATGGCTATGTCAATATATAATTTTCGCTCCTGCTCAGTACATGTATCTGATTGTAAAAGTTGCAAAAATCCTTTCGTTGAAGTTAATGGATTGCGAATTTCATGAGAGATAGACGCTGCCATTTCACCAATTAAATGAAATTTTTCAGCATTCATAAGTTCGTTTTGGAGACGCACTTGAGTTTGTAATATGTGTAGTAAATATAAAATAAGGATCGTACCAAGTATCGTACATAACTCATACACAATAATATGTGGTATATAATCAGCCTTGTTTGTAACCTTTGAAAGGAAGAAAGGTATCCAACTAAATCCGTATGTGAGACTGTAGATAATAGCAAGTATTATTTTTATACGATTAGAAGTTCGATTGAAAAATTTGTATGTAAATAATAGGACAATAAATAGAAGGATAGAACCGATAATCGATGGGAAAACACCTATTCCTCCTAATAAGAAGCGGTATATATTTAATACAACTAATATAGATCCACCAGCAATAGGACCTCCGGTTAATGTACCGACAATTAATACGATATGACGCATATCAAATTGAAATCCATAATTTGTTTTTGCTGCGAAAGTGATACATAGTATAGTAACGAGGCAACATAATACAATAAATATTGCTGAATTTAATTTAGGAGAACGTTTCCCTTTTTGATTCCAAAATAAATGGTATACGAGCATTGTAACAAGGATGAATAATATATTTAAAAAGAGATAAATAATAAAGGGTTTCAGTGGGATGCCTCCTCTCTTCTCACATTAAATTAATCATACTATAAAATGAAAGAAATGAAATGAGAAATAGCGGAAAAATCAGAAATTTTTTCTGGTAGTATACAATATGTTACAATAACCTTTGTCAATGAAAGAAGGAATTCCGTGCAATGCACGGGAGAGGTTCGCGAACTCCCTCTATAAAAAACTATGGAAACAACAATATCTTTAGGTATTGTTTTGTTTTTTTATTGTGACAGTTCAAGAACGTTCTTTCTTCTTATTCGTAGTAGAGAAGGAGAATGAGTGAAATGAAAAAAGAAAAGGCAGTTGTTGTTTTTAGTGGAGGACAAGATAGTACGACATGTTTATTTTGGGCAATAGAGCAGTTTGCAGAAGTAGAGGCTGTAACGTTTAATTACAATCAACGTCATAAGCTAGAAATTGATTGTGCAGCGGAAATTGCAAAAGAGCTAGGAATTAAACATACGGTACTAGATATGAGTCTATTAAATCAACTTGCTCCAAATGCGTTAACGAGAACCGATATGGAGATTACACATGAAGAAGGTGAATTGCCATCGACGTTTGTAGATGGACGAAATTTACTATTCTTATCATTTGCTGCTGTATTAGCAAAACAAGTTGGAGCACGTCATATTGTAACGGGTGTATGTGAAACTGATTTTAGTGGTTATCCAGATTGCCGTGACGTGTTTGTGAAATCGTTAAACGTTACTTTAAATTTATCCATGGATTATCCGTTTGTGATTCATACACCACTTATGTGGATTGATAAAGCGGAAACATGGAAATTATCAGATGAACTTGGAGCATTCGAGTTTGTTCGAGAAAAAACATTAACATGTTATAACGGAATCATTGGTGATGGTTGCGGTGAATGTCCAGCATGTCAACTTCGTAAAGCAGGATTAGATACGTACCTACAAGAACGCGAAGGAGCGAGTAACTAATGGATAATTTCTTTGGATTTCGCATTGTAGAAAATTTGCAAAAAATGGACGAGGATATTCAGCGTAAACAGCTCAAATATCATAATAAAAGAGTAATGGTCAGCAAGGAATTTACATTTGATGCAGCACACCATTTACACTGTTATGAAGGAAAATGTAAAAACTTACATGGTCACACATATAAAGTTGTATTTGGGATTAGTGGATATGTAAATGAGATAGGTCTTGCGATTGACTTTGGAGATATAAAAGAAATTTGGAAGAATGAAATAGAAATTTATTTAGACCATCGTTATTTAAACGAAACGTTACCAGCGATGAATACGACTGCTGAAAACATGGTCGTTTGGATTTACGAAAAGATGGCAGAAGCATTATTAAAAGATAATCGTGCGAACGAATATAAAGGAGCTCGTGTTGAATTTGTTCGTCTTTTCGAGACGCCAACTAGTTATGCGGAAGTAAGACGGGAGTGGATGCTCGATGAGTAAAATCCCTGTTTTAGAAATATTTGGTCCAACTATTCAAGGTGAAGGAATGGTTGTAGGACAAAAGACGATGTTTATTCGTACAGCTGGTTGTGATTATAGCTGCGCTTGGTGTGATTCTGCTTTTACGTGGGATGGATCGGCTAAAGATCAAATTAGACAGATGACAGCAGAAGACGTTTGGAATGAGCTTGTAGAAATTGGTGGCGAAAATTTTTCTCATGTTACGATTTCAGGTGGAAATCCAGCATTGCTGAAAAATATTGAGTTTCTTCTTTCTATATTAAAAGAGAATGGAATACGAACAGCAATCGAAACGCAAGGGAGTAAATGGCAAGATTGGTTACTTCAAATTGATGAGATAACGATTTCTCCAAAGCCACCAAGTTCGAAGATGAATACTGATTTTCAGAAGTTAGATGCTGTTATTCAGAAACTAGCAGGAAAAGATATTAGTTTAAAGGTAGTAGTATTTGACGATTATGACTTCGAGTATGCAGTTAAGATGCACGAACGTTATCCAGATGTACCATTTTTCTTACAAGTAGGGAATGATGATACAAAAACAGTGGATGATGCGATGCTGATTAAGAAATTATTAGATAAATATGAGTGGCTGATTGATAAAGCTGTAAATTGTAAAGAGATGAATAATGCAAAAGTATTGCCGCAGCTTCATGCCTTAGTATGGGGAAATAAACGCGGAGTATAATGAGAAGGGATGTTTAAAATGGCAGGAAGATTAGATGAAGATTTAAAAGATGTAACATTATTAGGAAATCAAAATACAAAATATTTATTTGAATATAGCCCAGAAATTTTAGAGGTATTTGATAATAATCATCCAAACCGTGATTATTTTGTGAAATTTAATTGTCCTGAATTTACAAGTTTATGTCCGAAAACAGGCCAACCAGACTTTGCAACAATTTATATTAGCTACATTCCAGAACAAAGAATGGTAGAGAGTAAATCTTTAAAGCTATATTTATTTAGTTTCCGCAATCACGGTGACTTCCACGAAGATTGCATGAACGTTATTATGAATGATTTAATTAAATTAATGGATCCGCGTTACATTGAGGTATGGGGGAAATTCACACCACGTGGAGGGATTTCAATTGATCCTTACTGCAACTATGGTCGCCCAGGAACGAAGTATGAGCAAATGGCAGACTACCGCATGATGAACCATGATCTATATCCAGAAACAATTGATAATCGTTAATATATAATAGAAAGAAAGGATCTGTATGTTATACAGATCCTTTCTTTCTATTATATTATGCATTTTGATTAATGACAGTATAGTTTTTATGACTTACAACTGTAAGAGGTTCCATATCTAGTTCTCTAAAATTTTCCATAATTGTTATATCTACAATAACGGAGTTTTGATTTACTTTTTGAACACGGCCTTGCATTCCACCTTTAAATTCGATGATATCTCCAGTTTCTGCGATCTGCATAAGCAACTCTCCTTGTTACAGTTTTCCCAAAAAAAGAATAAATTTGGGTTTTTTTATTTCCTCCTATTTTGAACCATATTTCCTACTTTGTAAATGTTTCCAAAGTAAAAATTCGAAAAATATTCACTTTTTGTAAGAAAATATACGAAAAACCCATGTTGTTAGGAGAAATAATGGTAGAAATGCATGTATCTTTATATAGGGGTATAATAAAGATATAAGATAACCTGCTAAAGTGGGAGAAATTAGAGGCGGTAAAATGATGTTTGAATTTGTGGGGAGTGCTATAGCTTTAACTTTGTTTTTATTTTCTTATATACATTTAAAAAAGATTCGTCATCATGAAACGACTACATATTTTGATGGGATGGATGGTATACATGCTTCAATCACACATGAGAGTGGCGGGGATATGTAAAGGTGTATAACTTTCTTTTTTTTGCGTGGTATGATATGTAAATATAGTACATAATAGAGTTCGTAAGTGATGAATGGAGAGTGGAAAGAATGAAGATTTCTTTTATTCGTCATGGTCGCTTAGATCGTACTATAGAACCAATGACGGTTACATTCTTTCATGAATGGATGAAAGGATATGACTTACATACTATAACAGAGAAAGCACCTATACCATTGGAAACAAGGGAAGCGGTTGAAGCAGCAAAATTGATTTTAACGAGTGATCAAAGGTGTGCAGTACAGTCAGCAGCTGAATTAGTGGATTCTTTATCTTTTATGCAAAATGCTCTTTTTAGGGAAGCTGAAGTTCCGACGAGTTTTTATGCTCCAAAATGGTTAAAATGTAAACCTAACGTATGGATGTTTATCGGACGAGCAGTATGGATACTTGGTTACCATAAAGATGTTGAGTCTTATAAGGAAGTAAGGGAGAGGGCAAAGCAAGCGGCTTACTTATTACACCGTTACGCTCTCGTACATGGAAGTATTGCTCTTGTAGGTCATAATTATGTGAATGTAATGATTGGTACGGAACTGAGAGCAATGGGATGGTCTGGTACGCCTATTTTGCATAGAGAGCCATGGGGATGTACAACATATACGTTTCATGAGGCGATGAATGGAAATATATTAAATACGAATTTAACATAAAAGCACACGATGTATATACATCGTATGCTTTTTTTTAAGATATAGAAATTTGGATGTTCAATGGTTTTACAAGATGTGCATAAGGTTCGCCTACAAGCATAACGATTTGATCTTTTTTATAACCTAGTTTTTCGTATAGTGAATAGGCACGTTTGTTTTCTAAATTAACAAGTAATGCGATTTTTTCATGTTCCTTTTCAGTTGCATGAATTTCAGCAGCTTCAATTAATTTAGAACCAATTCCTTTTCCACCATGTGCACTTGAAACTGATAATGTATCAATGTAATATTCATCAAGTTCAGCTTCTTTTTCTAACGTAATCGATTCATCTTTATGTAATTCTCTTAAGTGATGTACAATTGGTTCATCAAGCCTTGTTGCCTCACTACCGTGATAAGCGACAATAACTCCAACTGCACCCCCGTCTTGCTCATATACAAAACAGTTTTCATAGCTCAGTCGATTGCCCTCTTTTGAGAACCATGTTTCAAGTCCTAGTAATACTTCGGTCTCAACTGTGCTACCTGTGATTTTTTCAGCAATTTCGTGCAGAGCATTATACAATAAAGGAGCTATTGCCGTTGCATCTGTCTTTTTTGCTTTCCGAATCATAGTATCCCTCCTAATTCTATTTATATATTGTAGCATAGTGGTATGGAACTTTGCATAATTGAATGTCGAAATGTTTGATATAGAGAAGTAGCTATGTTAGTATATGATATTTAGTGGACATATAATAAAGAGATATCTTTTGAAAAATAATGAAAATGAAATGAAGGTATAGCATCTGGATAAATTTACAGTTGTTGACCTATAGAATATAAGATAAAATAAAATATTGCATAGAGGTGAAATACATGGATAAAGAATTAGCAAATACAATTTTGGATCAGCTGAAAAATGGTGAAATAAAGGAGTATGTTGTTACGAAAGATGTATTTTATACGTTCAGAGAAGTTGTAGTAAGTAGGGAAGACTTTAAACATATTATTGGGAACGCACAGCGCGGCGGACAAGTAATTTATACATATTCAGAAACGCCACGTTCGTAACTAGAAGAATATAGGGGAGGAGAATTATGGGCGATTTTAAACAAGGCATATTACCGCATTGGGATTATATGTGGAAAGATAGAGCCGGTAATCGATTTATGGGGATGGTTATGTATCCAGAGAAACGAAAGTGTTCGGCAAAAATGCTTCAGAAAATAAAAAGAGCATATGAAGAGGCTATAGAAATTAAAGTAACTGTACAAGTTCAACATACATATCAGTACGTAGAAGGAATGATTGTTTACTTTGATGAAGAAGCTCCTGTATGTACAATGATTGATAAAGATGAAAATCCACATCATATTTTTGTAAAAGATATTTTGCGTATTGAGCACTCTGAATAATCTTTTCATAAATAAGTTGAATTTCCATAATAATTATCTTTTTCTATAATAGTTATCTTTTAGTATGTAACGCGAACCGAAAGTATATGTATAATATTTAATAAAGTAAAATTGATAAATGTAATCGTTTTTTAGAACAGATTATCGTTTCATGTCTGTTCTTTTTTGCGTGATGCTGGAGAAATATATTCCTCCAGCATTTGCCGTTTTATGACAAAATACATTGGAACCTTTTTTAAAAATAAGGTTAAATTCGTTGACAACTTTTTTGAAAAGCACTTTATTGACATGAGTTTTAGAATGTTGTTTCATAGTCATTGTATTGAAAAAAATCGACTGTCTTGTCGAAAAGTAAAAGTTAAAAAAAGAAAGAATTTATACATATATCTTGTGTCTTATTTTGAAACGTAATACAATATATAGAGAAATCAAGAACAATATATAGAGAATATAGATTGGAGAGGGAGGGGTCGGAAATGTTAGTTGCATATGATTCCATGACAGGAAACGTGAAGCGTTTCATCCACAAATTAAATATGCCGGCCGTTCAAATTGATGAAGATCTAGTAATAGATGAAGACTTTATTCTTATTACGTATACAACAGGTTTTGGCAATGTACCAGAACGTGTTTTAGACTTTTTAGAGCGCAATAATGAAAAATTAAAAGGCGTATCTGCAAGCGGCAATCGTAACTGGGGAGACATGTTCGGTGCAAGTGCTGACAAAATTTCTACTAAATATGAAGTGCCTATTGTATCAAAATTTGAGTTATCTGGAACAAATAACGATGTAGAATATTTTAAGGAAAGGGTGCGGGAGATTGCGACACATTGAACTGAATAATGAAATCACGCAAATGCAGGACGGTTTTTATCAGCTTCATAAGGATAAAGAGGCATTAGAAGTCTTTATGGAAGAAGCTAGAGAGAATACCGTTTCTTTTAATAGCGTGGCAGAGCGAATGGAGTATATGAAAGAACATGATTACTATTACAACGTTCTGGACGAGTATAGATTGGAGGAAGTAGAAGAGGTATATAACATCGCTTATGGTGAAAACTTCGAGTTCCAATCTTATATGGCAGCATCTAAGTTCTACAAAGATTATGCGTTAAAAACGAATGATCAAAAACAATACTTAGAAAGCTATGAAGATCGTGTAGCAATTGTGTCATTATACTTAGGACGCGGTGATGTTGCGAAAGCAAAACAATTCGCAAGCATGATTGTCAAACAAAACTACCAACCAGCGACACCAACCTTTTTAAATGCGGGAAGAAGCAGAAGAGGAGAAATGGTGTCTTGTTTCTTGTTAGAGATGGATGATAGCTTAAATTCAATCGGCTTTAACATTAATACTGCAATGCAATTATCGAAAATCGGCGGAGGAGTAGCTTTAAACTTATCTAAGCTACGCGCACGCGGTGAGCAAATTAAAGGTATCGACAACGCTGCAAGTGGTGTAGTGCCCGTTATGAAATTGCTTGAAGATTCGTTTTCATATGCGAATCAACTTGGCCAACGAAAAGGTGCCGGTGCAGTATACTTAAACATTTTCCATTGGGATATTATTGAATTCCTTGATACAAAAAAAATAAATGCCGATGAGAAGAGCCGCATTCAGTCTCTATCAATCGGAATTATCGTTCCAAGTAAGTTCTTTGAGCTTGCTGAGAAAAACGAACCTTTCCATGTTTTCGCGCCTTATACGGTGTATAAAGAATACGGAAAGCATTTAGATGATATTGACATCGATGAAATGTACGATGAATTAATGAGCAATCCGAAAGTGAAGAAGAAGCCTCTAGATATTAGTGCGCGTGACATGCTTATTAAAATTGCTATGATTCAGCTTGAGTCTGGTTATCCGTACTTAATGTTTAAATCAAATGCAAATAACCAACATCCATTGAAGGATATTGGAACTGTGAAGATGTCGAACTTGTGTTAAATATGTAGCACCTTCTAGTAGAAATGCTAGTCGAAAACTCCGTTAAACGGGGAAAGCCTCAAATTTGAGGTAACCTACCGTGCTAAATCTTATCTTAGAATGAAAATATAAAAGTTCAGAATGTATCTTATTATTTTGTATAGCAGAGTTATGGGACAACATAAAGTAATAAGAGACTTTCTGAAAGATTAAGATAAGTAAAAGCCTAACGACTATCCCTTATGGGAGTAGAGCGCAAGCGATTGGCGTTCGAAAAGCGGAGCACCTAATCAGGTAATGCTGTAGGTGGTGATATAGTCTGTCCTGTATGGTGACATACAGCAGTTGCATGAGCAACGGACTGAGGAGTAGCGGACTCAGTTGAACATTCGAGACAGAAATCTTCCAGCTTCAAGAAACTTCTGAAATTAACGATTACGGTACAGATGACATTATCCGTCGTGATATTAACTGTAACTTAGGATCGTTAAATATCGTAAATGTAATGGAAAATAAAGAAATTCGTGAAGCCGTTCATGCGGGAATGGAAGCTTTAACAGCTGTTTCTGATATGACGATTATTCCGAATGCACCAACTGTGAAAAAAGCAAATGATGAGCTTCATTCAGTTGGACTTGGTGCAATGAACTTACACGGATATTTATCCAAAAACAAAATCGCATATGAAAGTGCAGAAGCGAAAGAGTTCGCTCGTACATTCTTTATGATGTTAAATTACTACTCTATTGAGAAAAGTATGGAAATCGCTAAAGAAAAAGGCGAAACATTTAAAGACTTTGATAAGTCTGATTATGCGAATGGCACATACTTTGAAAAGTATGAAACGACAGATTACAGCCCAGTAACTGAAAAAGTTCAGCAATTATTTGAAGGAATTCATATTCCAACAAAAGAAGATTGGACAAGTTTAAAAGAGCAAGTGAAGAAGAATGGATTATATAATTCCTACCGTCTTGCTATTGCTCCAACACAATCTATCAGTTACGTTCAAAATGCAACTTCAAGCGTAATGCCGATCGTAAGTCAAATCGAATCAAGAACATATGCGAATGCGACAACATATTATCCAATGCCATATTTATCAAAAGATACGTTCTGGTACTATAAATCTTCTTACGATATGAATCAGTTTAAATTAATTGATTTAATCGCAGAAATTCAAGAACATATTGACCAAGGAATTAGTACAATTCTTTACGTTAATAGTGATATTTCAACACGTGAATTAGCACGTTACTACATCTATGCACATAAAAAAGGTTTAAAGAGTCTGTATTATACGAGAACACGTAAATTAAGCGTGGAAGAGTGTGTGGCTTGTACCGTTTAATATAAGAAATGAGACATGATGAGCAGGGTTTTCTGAACCCTGCTCATGCTTAGTTATCAATTTTTCATGTTTATTTAGAGAAGGGGCGATTGAATGCGTGCGGTAAACTGGAACAAAAAAGAAGATGATTTTAGTTTAATGTTTTGGAAGCAAAACATCGCTCAGTTTTGGACAGAAGAAGAAATCGCAGTGTCTTCTGACAAAAATACTTGGGCGCAATTATCAAAAGAAGAGCAGGTTGCTTATAAGCGTGTATTAGGTGGCTTAACACTTTTAGATACGAAACAAGGCGGCGAAGGGATGCCACTTGTACTTGTTCATCTTGAAAATTTACAAGCAAAAAGTGTATTAGCTTTCATGGGAGCTATGGAAGAAGTACATGCGAAGAGTTACAGTCATATTTTCACAACGTTAGCTACTGAAGAAGAAATCGATGATATTTTTGAATGGGTAGATAAACATCCATTACTTGAGAAAAAGGCTGGTATTGTTACTAGTTATTATCGTCGTTTATTAAAGCCTGAAGTAACGAAAAAAGAGTTATACATGGCGATGGTGGCAAGTGTATTCTTAGAAAGTTATTTATTCTATAGTGGATTCTTCTATCCGCTTTACTTAGCAGGTCAAGGTAAATTGATGGCAAGTGGTGAAATTATTAACTTAATAATTCGTGATGAATCAATTCACGGCGTATTCGTCGGTATTTTAGCACAACAAATCTTCGCAGAACTTTCTGCAGAAGATCAACAAGAAGTGCAAAAAGAAACGCAAGAGTTATTAATGGAACTATATGAAATTGAAATGGCATACACAGAAGAAATTTATACTTCTATTGGTCTTGTAGAAGATGTAAATCGTTTCGTTCGTTACAATGCGAATAAGGGACTTATGAACTTAGGACTTGAGCCGAAGTTTGAAGAAGAAGAAATTAACCCAATCGTTTTAAATGGTTTACGTACAGATACGAAAAACCATGATTTCTTCTCTGTAAAAGGAAATGGTTACGTAAAAGCAACGAACGTTGAAAAGTTAGCTGACGATGACTTCGTGTTTAATTTTTAATATATGATCATAAAGAAAAGCTGTCTTATTCATTGATAAGACAGCTTTTCTTTATAATTTTGTTTACATAACACTATTATTTTCATATAATGAGTTCTATTTAAAAAGTTCTATTCAGCTAATGGATAGAACTTTTTTGTAATTTAATGGGTATTTACAAACGTCTTGTATCAGTGTATTATTTAACTAGTACACCGATACAAAAGGAGGGAAGAAATGAAAATAGAGTTTTCTCCAAATACACCAATTTACATTCAGGTAATGGAATACATAAAAAAAGAAATCGTAACAGGACATTTATTGCCTGGTGATAAAATTCCCTCTGTACGTGAATTAGCGAGTGAATTACAAGTAAATCCAAATACGATTCAGCGTACATTTCAAGAGCTAGAACGGGATGGAGTTGTTGTAACACGTAGAGGAATGGGACGATATGTAACGAATGAAGGGGAGAAAATTATGGAGCTGCGAAAAGAGATGGCGAAAGAATTACTTCATTCTTTTATAGATGGAATGGACAATTTAGGTTTTTCAGAAGAAGAAATTCTTACAATCCTTCGTTCTTCATTACATGAGAAAAGGGAGGAGAGCGAATGACAGAGCTATTAAAAATAGAAAACTTATGGAAGAGATACGGGTTAAAAGCAGTGATCCGTGAATTAAACATAGAGATTACGGAAGGGAAAATTATAGGGCTTGTTGGAGATAACGGGAGCGGGAAAACGACGTTATTGAAAATGATTGCTGGTCTGCAGCACCCTTCTGAAGGGAGTATTACAATCGCTGGTAAAAAGGTAGGATTAGAAACGAAAGAAATTGTTTCTTTTATGTCGGATAAACCAGTATTTGATGATTGGATGACGGTTAAAGATTCCTTATTTTTCTATAGAGACTTTTATAAAGACTTTGATATTCAAAAAGCGGTAGATACAATCGCCGAATTTAAAATACCGCTAGAAGAAAGAATTACAGCTTTATCAAAAGGTATGGTTGAAAAATTACAAATTATTTTAACGTTTTCTCGGAAAGCGAAGTTATACGTATTAGATGAACCGCTTGGCGGGATTGATCTCGTTTCTAGGGAACACGTACTGGAACTTATTTTACAGTTTTATCGCGAAGATTGTACTATTTTAATTGCAACACATTTAATTGGAGAAGTGGAAAAAATTTTTGACGAAGTAATCTTTTTAAAAGATGGTGAAAGTGTACTTCATGAAAATGTAGAGGAGTTACGCTTCCATCGAGGAAAAGCTGTTACGGATTTGTTTAAGGAGGTGTTTAGTAGATGAAGGCCAGTTTAATATATATGTACAATGCGAATAAAAAACAAATTTTCATTTCGTTATTGTCATTCATATTTATTGCAGCTGTCGCTTTTGTAAGTATGGGGAATTATATTAAACAAGAATCAGGAGAAGTAAGGCAAATGATTACAATTGCTTTAGTATTCTTAGTTTATTTAATTTTTGCGGTATTAGTATTTCTGCAGGCGATGTCTGCGTTTGGGAAAATGACTGAAAGTAAATTATTTCGGTTAACACCGATATCTGGTAAAAAAATTGTTTTAGCAATATTGTCATATGCAGCAATTAGCTTAATGTGTTTTGAAGTAATAGGTGCTATGTTTTTCTATAGTATTTCGATGAAAGTAATAAAAGGTACAGAACTCCATGAATTGTTATTTACCGAAAGTACACTTACACTAGATATGGTAAAGCAGTTATTTAGTAGCGTGTTATATGTATTTAATTTATCAAGCATATTATTAGTCTTACTTTTTATAGTAGCTGGCGTGAAAGTATTTTCTTTGAAAAAGAAAAAAATGGAGTATGTAATTATTTTCTTCTTATTTTTACTAGTGACGAAAGTAATCAATATGATATATGAAATGTTAGGCGGATTTGCACCTACATCTGCTTTTATCAAAAAATTAGTTTATATAGATGAATCGACAGATGTAAATCTCACACTATATCCAGAAAAACTTATGAATTTATATAGTATTGCTTTTTCAATCGGTATATTTGTTTTACTTGTTTATATAACAGGTCGCATAATCGATAAAAAATTAGAAGTCTAAAGGAGGAATCGGCATTGGGAAACGTAGTAGTAAAGTTAGAGAATGTTCGAAAAAAGATTGGTGGAACGGAAATTATCCGTGGTTTATCATTTGAAGTTCGTGAAGGGGAAGTGTACGGGTTCCTTGGACCGAACGGTAGTGGTAAAACGACGACAATTCGTATGATGACAGGTCTTATATCAATGACAGAGGGCGATATTACAATTTGTGGTCATAGTATTCGCACGGAGCGTGAAAAAGCGCTAGAGCAAATTGGAGCGATTGTAGAAAATCCTGAACTATATGATTATATGACAGGAATGCAAAACTTAAAGCATTTTGCGAACATGGCAATTACACCGATTAGTAAAGAGCGCATTGCTGAAATTGTAAAGCTTGTTGAATTAGAGCATGCGATTCATAAAAAAGTGAAAACATATTCACTTGGTATGAAACAACGTTTAGGAATTGCACAGGCATTACTGCATCAGCCGAAAATCTTAATTTTAGATGAGCCGACAAATGGATTAGATCCAGCTGGTATTCGCCAAATTCGTGATTATTTACAACGTTTAGCGAAAGAAGAGAATATTGCTGTAATCGTATCAAGTCACTTATTAAGTGAAATTGAACTCATGTGTGATCGCGTCGTTATTATTAAGCAAGGTGAGTTTGTACAAGAGTACAACTTACACGAACAAGCAAAACATGATGAGGCAGTAGTTGTAGCGTTTGAAGTAGATCAAGTTCAGAAAGCAAATGAAATCATTAAAGGTAAGGCGCAAGGAAATGTCATTTTAGTATCTGTAATGAAAGAAGAAATTCCGCAGCTTGTAAAAAAACTTGTGAATGACGATGTGCTTATATACGGAGTTACTGTTCAAAATAAAACGTTAGAAGATGAGTTCTTAGCGATTACTGGGGGAGTGAAAGCGTAATGTTTAAATTAATTCAAAATGAATTTTTAAAGTTGCATGCGAAAAAAGGTATGTATATTTTAATTGGTGTCATTGCAGTGTTGGAGATTTTGGGAGTTTTAGCAATGCTGAAATGGGGAGACGGAACTGAATTTAAAGGATCATATCTAGATTTTGCAAGTTCAGAGATTAGTTTAATAACTTTGTTTGCAACAATTTTTGGAATTACGATTGCTTCTCGTATGATTACTGATGAGTTCCAAAAGGGTACAATTAAGCAGTTATTAATTCGTCCAAGAAAACGAATGACAGTTTTATTCTCGAAATATATTACAGTGTTACTTACTCTAGTATTTATCATATTTGCTAGCACGTTAATTGCAATGATTATTGGCGGAATTGTAATGGATGGTAGTAAAACAGAATTAACGATAGGAATCGTAATGAAATCTACTTTATATCAAGTACTTTCACCGTTCTTCTTTGCGACGCTTGCATTTTTCTTAGCGAACGTATTTAGAAAATCTGTATTACCATTAATTATTACGATGTTCCTGTTCTTCTTACAAGGACCAATTAATATGGTATTAATGATGTTTGCAAAAGGTGTAGCGAAGTTTGTAGTATTCTTCCATTTGGATTTAAGAGCCTACGACAGTAATAAATTAATTAGTGGCGGAGTAGAACCTACATTTACAGAATTTACGTTCGCAACTTCATTATTACTTGTAGCTGCATACTTTGTTGTATTACTTGTAGCATCAGGTGCATTATTCCAAAAACGTGACGTATTATAATAAAAATCCCCGCTTGTAAAAACGGGGATTTTTATTACATAACTTTCTCATAGATTGCAACTTAAAGAACAGTGATATGGTATTTTAAGAGATATGTTGTTTGAAAGTATTTGAGAAAAATAGGAAGAATTTCAACTATATTCGAATTATAATTTAGTTATTCGACCATTTATTTTTATTATCTTTGGGGGTGTTCTATATGCACTATGCATTTTCACGTATAAGACTACGTAGCTTTTTTGGATGGATGATTATAGGGGTGTTCCTTACGATGATCCCATTAGGCCTATCAAATGTTTCTGAGAATACGATGGAGGTTATTTCACAAATAACTGTGTTTTTTGTATTTCCGTTATGTTGGTTATACGTAAAAACAAATAAAAATAATGTTGTATTTAACAGTTTTTTTGATAAGCCAGGACGTTTACCATGGGGATTAATTGTATTAGCAACGATAATGGGAATGATTTTCTCAGTCGGTATATCTCATATTCAATTTTACATATTAGCACATACGTTACCGAATTTCTTAGTTACTATGTTAGAAGATGGAACTGTTATTAATACGAGTAACATATATATGACGATATTTACTTTCATTTCAGCATGTGTATTAGCACCTATTATGGAAGAGGTTATTTTTAGGGGATTCTTTTTACAGCGAATGGCTTATAAATGGGGGATTAAAAAAGCTGTCATTATATCTTCAATTATTTTTGGTCTAGGACATTTTGATGTTATTGGTGCGTTCATGTTTGGTGTTGTGATGTGTCTCTTATACATAAAGACGAAAAATATATGGACGAATATCGCTGTACATGCTCTAAATAATTTGATTGCAACAAGTATGCAATTTATCGGTGGAGAAGAAAGTACTGCAATCTCAATTCCTGAATTACAAGCGCAAAGTAATTTATGGATTGGTATCGGTCTTACAGTTGTTGGATTACTTTGGTTAATTCCTTACGTTTGGAAACAATGGCGTACAGTAAAAGAAGTGGGTGTGCCACTGATGCGCTTCATAAATGAGGAAAAAGTAGTGAGTACATCACAAGAAAATGAAGTGTATAGTCAAGTGATCGTAACAGATAGATTGATGGCTGTAGAGCTACCAGATGAGGCCGTAAATAAGCTCCGGTTAGAAGAAAATGATTATGTAACAGTATCTGTAGAAGAAGATAAAATTGTTATAAAGAAAGCACATGATAGATAATTAAAAAGTAGCTCCTAAAGAGCTACTTTTTAATTTGTAATAATTTCTACACGAAAATTATTACCGTTCTTTACATATTTAATATCTGTAACAGTGCGGACTGTTTTTAAAATCTCCACTTTTTCACCAATTCGAGGGATAGTGGGAACATTATCCCAAATGCCAAGCAAATCATCTAATTGTGCCGTTTTTTCATAAAACCAGATTTTCAATGTAAAGCCCCTTTCTCGAACTTTATGTATTTTAATACATAATATATTATTTTTATTCTTATTGTAAGGGGTTTTTATATATTTTGTGAATAAAAATGAATTAATCTTCTGGGAAGATATGTTCAATATCAGGAGTAAGAGACACTTCTGATAATACGATATGAGAAACTGTCGTTGCATATGAAGAAACATCATTGATAAAATCTTCAAGTTCAACGAGTGAAGGAACAGAGATTTTTACAATGTAGCATAAGCTTCCTGTTACGCGGTAACAAAAACTTGCGGATGGATAAGATTGGATAAATTGTTGCATACGTGTTGTATCACCATTTTTTAAAGTGACTTCTAAAATACAATCTAAAACAAGTCCTGCTTTTTTATAATCGATATCGATTGTGTATTTTTGAATAACGCCTTCACTTTCGAGTTTACGAACACGTTCTGCAGTAGACGGAGCAGATAAGTTTACTCGTTTTGCCAATTCGCGCATGGAAAGGCGACTATCATTATATAATTCATTTAAAATTTTTCGATCAACACGATCTAATTGCATTTGTAAATATACCTCCAGTAAAATGATAATTTTTGTAAAGGGAAAATATAAATTAAGATTCATATGAAATGTGAAGTGAACTTTATTTATTTTACAATAAAACAGAAGGAAATAGGAGGGGAAATGATGGAGAGAATTTCATTATCGAATATAGGAGATACAAAATTTCAAAAGTTATTAGGGCATAATCCGGATCTATTACATGCATGGAGTCTGGTAGAGAATACGCTGTATAGTAAAGGAACTCTTTCGGCAGAGTTGAAGGAGCAAGTAAGAAGAACATTAGCGTACGGGAATGAATGTCCGTATTGTATGGCAAAGGGAAGACCTGATGATATGCAAAAGGTAGAAGAAATTGGTGTAGCCGTTACTTTTGCACATACTTTTGTTCATGATAAGCAAGCGATAGATGATACTATGTTTCATGTATTGAAACAATACTGGACGGAAAAAGAAATTGTAGAGCTTTGCGCTTATATTTGTTTTATTACTGCGTCGCAACAACTTGGTTTTCTGTTTCAATTACAGCCGAATGAAGGAGAAAATGATGACGAATCAAATAGCACTTATCATAATTGATGTACAAAAGGCGTTTCAATTACCATATTGGGGCGAGAGAAATAATCTTTTTGCTGAAGCAAACATGAAAATTTTGTTAGAAGAATGGAGAAAAAGGAAGCGACCAGTTTTTCATATTCAACATGTAAATAAAGAAAATGCTCAGTCGATGTTTTATGAGGGAGCCGAAACGGTCAATTTTAAAGAAGAGGTGAAACCACTACCAGGTGAAGTGGTTATTCAGAAATTCGTTAACAGCGCGTTCATTGGAACAAATTTAGAAGAGCAATTAAGAGAGAACAAATGTAATGCAGTAGTGGTTGTAGGATTAACGACAAATCACTGTGTGGAGACTACGACACGAATGGCAGGGAATTTAGGATTTACAACATATTTAGTGAGTGATGCGACGGCTACTTTTAACCGTAAAGGTCTAGATGGTAAAGAGTATAGTGCAGAAGATATTCACAATATGACACTTGTAAATTTACATGAAGAGTTTGCTACGATTGTGACGACAAAAGAAGTATTAAAATTATTTTAAGAAAATAATTGCGAATTATGTAGAAAAAAATAAGAATATTTCGTATAATCTAAGTACAATCATTTTGAAAATAGGGGTGGCATCATATGGAGCAAATTCCGGTAAAGAGAATAGAAGAAGTACTTGTTGTAGCAGGGGATGATAAACAAAAGCAAAAGGAATTTTATGAATTGCTCTTATCTACTGAGTTTTATGTTGCTGGCTCACTAGAAGCAGAGGACGGGGCAACAGAAGGGATACTTCGTTTGCGTCATTTCCAAGGAGAGGGTAGATGGATCGTTCCGTTTTTTACACAAATGCAATTTGTAAAAGACGTGCTGCCAGAAGGAACGCCCCTTATTACGATACGCGGGAAAGAATTATTTGGTAGCATTGAGAAAGATGCTACAGCCGTATTAAATGTTGGCACTGATATAAGTAAAACATTTATTCCAGAAGAGATTGCAGATATCGCATCTGGACGAATTTTTAATTATTATAAATAAAAGGAAAAGCTGAATCGCTTTTCCTTTTTAATTTGAACACGGAGTGGCTACGCCAGAAGAAATAGAGAGTATTTTATTATTTGTATTTATTGTCGCTGTAGCTCCAAGAGGAATACCGATGTTTGGGTTTATATGTCCAATCGGTAAACCGAATAGGACAGGTATATGATATGGTGCGAAATATTCATATAGTATGGTTTGCAATGATTGAGATGGTTTAGAAGGAGTGCAGTCGTGACAACTTGTAAAAATAACACCACTACATTCATTAAACTTTCCAGATAATAATAGCTGATTTAACATACGGTCAATGCGATACGGTTCTTCTCCAATGTCTTCAAGCAATAAAAATTTATTGGCTGTATGTACCTCGTAGGGTGAGCCAATTACGCTCGTTAGCACTGCTAAATTCCCTCCAACTAACTGACCCGTAATTGTACGGGAAGAGCTAGGTACGATACATTCTGACGCAGATAAAATGGTGGAATAAGGATGGAATAGTTGATTGAAAGAAGATAAAGAGAGAGAATCTACACCTTTTCCTAATTCTTCAACCATTGGGCCATGAAAAGTAACGAGCTTTGCATAACGTGAAAAGGCAGTATGTAAAGCTGTAATATCACTATATCCCCAAAAGATTTTTGGATTCCGTTGAATGATTTCATATTGAATGTGAGGGAGGAGACGAGCACTACCGTAACCACCTCGTGCGCAGAGAATGGCCTTTACTTCATTGTTTGTAAATGCTTCATGTATATCATCAAGACGAACTTGATCACTTCCAGCTAAATATCCATATTTCTCATAAACACTCTTCCCGATTACTACAGATAAACCCATTTCTTGTAATACGTTTACACCTTTTAATACATTTTCAATTGTTGGTGGGCCGGACGGTGCAATAACCATTACTGTATCACCTTGTTTTAACGCATTTGGATACATCATTGTTTTCAGCCTCCTTCTCTTTCAATATATTCGCTTCATATGAAGTTCAACCCTTGTAAAAGAAGGGGAAAGTTTGTCAAATAAAGAAGATATAAGGGGAATAGGAGGAGAAATGATGTTTACAAGTCGAGTAATAGATATATTACAAATTAAATATCCCATCATTCAAGCAGGTATGGCAGGTGCGATTACGACGCCAGAACTTGTTGCAGCTGTAAGTAATAGCGGAGGATTAGGAACGCTTGGAGCAGGTTATATGAGCCCTGAACAAATTCGTGAAGCGATTTATAAAATAAGGCAGCTAACAGATAAGCCTTTCGGTGTTAATTTACTGTTAACGAAAGAGATACAGATCGAAGAAGAGAAGATAAACTTAGCAAAGGTATTACTTAGCGGAGTGAATAGAGAATTAAGTATAGAGGGAGAAGAAGCGTTAAAGCTTCCCAAAAGCTATAAAGAACAATTACAAGTGTTATTAGAAGAAAAAGTACCGGTCGTTAGCTTTGCATTTCAAACGTTAGAAAAAGAAGAAATAGATGACTTAAAAAGGAGAGGAATAAAAGTCATCGGAACAGCTACTCATGTGACAGAGGCAAAAGTACTTGCTGATGAATTAGGAGTAGACATTATTGTCGGGCAAGGTAGCGAGGCAGGAGGGCATAGAGGAACGTTTATCGGGAAAGAACAGGATGCTATGATTGGTACGTTTGCATTAATTCCACAGTTAGTAGCAGCAGTTCCGCATATCCCAATTGTTGCAGCGGGTGGTGTAATGAACGGACAAGGGCTTGTTGCGGCATTTACACTGGGAGCAGAAGCTGTTCAAATGGGATCAGCCTTTTTAACGAGTGAAGAAAGTATTACGCATGATGTGTATAAAGCTGCAGTTTTACATAGTACAGATACGAGTACAACTGTGACTCGTGCGTTTTCCGGGAAATATGCACGGGGTATTCGTAATGAATTTATAGAGAAGCATGAAGGGAAAGAAGAAGGCCTTCCGATGTATCCAGTGCAAAATGTATTAACCTCTAAAATACGACAAGAAGCAGCTAAACAAAATAAAGGAGAATACATGTCGCTTTGGGCGGGACAAGCATCATCATTAGCACGAATAGAATCAGCTCAGCATGTAGTGGAGCGAGTTATGAAAGAAGCAGATAACGTAATCGAACAATTACAAAATGTATATAGAAAAAGACCACTTGAATAATTCAAGCGGTCTTTTCATTAGTTTGCTTTATAAAATTGTTGGATGGCTTCATCGATATAAACCCAGCCTTTCCAACCTAAGTGCATATGATCTTTTAAGAAGTATTTATCATACTCATGATTTGAGAAGTCGGCAATTGGATAGCCAGCTTTCTCAATTTGCTCATGAACCTTCTTATAGTACAATTCGCGGCGTTCTTTCGGGAAGCCAGCGTAATCGTACCAAGGACCTTTTACAGGAACAGAAATGAAGAGTGGTTTTGCACCAGATTGTTTTAATAAATCAAGTACAATTTGTAAATCTTCATATTCTGGCGATTGATCATAAGCATCATTTTTTAAGTAGCCTTCACGTTGCTTTAATTTCTTCTTGATTTTGCTGTTGAAGTAATCATCTTCGATACCATATTCGTTCGATCCTGATTCTACTGCACCAGTTTGATCTGCATGTTTACGAGCCTCTTCCCAGTTCATTTGTTTTAATGAAGGGTCAAGTTTTTCTTTATGCGGTTTAATATTAAACATTGCTGTAAATAAATCTTTACGATCTAAAATGTTACGGTAAATATAAGCGAAAGGTTTAGCAGCAAGTGCTTTTACTTTATATTTCGTATCATCGTAGGCGATACCTTCAAGCGAAATTTTTAATAAAGTTTCTTTCTTAACGATTTCAAAGTTTAATAAACGTTTTGCAATTTGCTTTTTCATTTCAGGTTTTAAATCATCGTTGAAAATGAAGTGATAACCTTGTTGTTTTGAAAAGTTAGGTGCAAAGTGCGTTTCATCAATACCTTGTGGTACAAACCATTGCGGAGAAAGAACGAATACCATTTTCTTATCTTTCAATTGATCCATTGTAGATGCGAAGTTTAACACATGTACAAGGTCTTGTGTTCCGCCGCGTCCGAGTAGGAATGGTGTGAATCCTTCAGGCTTTACTTTGAAATAATTTGATGGATGAAAAGCATCCATACGTGCGAATTCCGATGATCCATACATCGGAAGGTATTTCGGGTCTGCTAACATCTTTTGCTGTAAAATCATACTTTGAATCTTTTCTTCTTTTAAAGAAGTCGCAGCTTGTTCTACTTTTTCATCACTTAAAAGTGGAAGTAGGAAGCGAGTTGGGATAAGTAAGAATACAGCAAAAAGGGCCAATGCTAAAAGCATCGGACCAAATTTTGCTTTGTTCATCGGATTTCTTCCAACTTCTTAATAACCATGTTTGGTGTAGCCCACTCGTCACGATCAAAATCAGAAATAGAAACTTCAATATCTAAACGCTCTTGGAATTCAACTAATAAAGATACTACAGCGAAAGAATCAAGAATACCTTCTTCAAATAATTGAACATCTAAGTTTTCTTTCACAATATCGTTTTCACATACTTCTTCTAAAATATCTAATACTTGCTCTTTGAATTCTGCCATTTTTAAAATCTCCTTTATATCCGAAATATATTATATGTGCAACTTCTTAATAGTATAAGAAGGGTGCATTAAAAGTATCTGTTAAGGTGTCCAGAGAAAATTAGGAAACCGAAACATACAACGTGGAATGTAATTACAATCGCAAGGACGTGTGTAAATTTATTGTTTGGCCAAAACTTATGCTTCTTGTTTTTTCGTTCGAAAATATCGAATAGAATAAACAGTGCGGCATGATATAGACCATAAATAATGTATTGATACACATGCTCACCAGTAATATGCCAAATTCCCATGATGAAAAAGTTCAAAAATGCACCGATATACGAAATTGTGTAACGGTTCTTAATTAACTTTTTCTTCGTTGCAAAAAAGACGAAACGCATGTAAATAAAGTCACGGAACCAGAATGATAAACTCATGTGCCAACGGTTCCAGAAGTCTTTAATATTACGACTAATGAACGGTTTATTAAAGTTTTCAGGCGTTTTAATACCCATCATATAACTTACACCAATTACAAATGAGCTATAACCAGCAAAGTCGAAGAATAAATATAAGCTATAGCTATACATGTAAATCATATTGGATAGGATTGTATCTTGCTGAGCAAATGCTGGATCCATAAAATATTGCTTTATTAAGTAAGCGATAATAAATTTATACAAGAAACCTTGGAAAATGCGGTTTAATCCTGTACATAGTAAATTTTGATATTCTTCAGCGCTAGGTGGCTTTTGGATATCTTTTTGGAATCTACGGTAACGATCGATAGGTCCTGTTGAAATCGCCGGGAAGAATAAAACGAATTCCCAAAAATTAAAGAAGGAAAGTTCCTTAATTAATCCATCGCGAACTTCAAATACCATTTGCACTGCTCTAAATGTTACATAAGACATCCCTAAAAATACAATAAACTTTAGTTCAGGTGCAAACGGTGCGATTTTTGCCAAAATAAGTGGCAAAATTGATAAAATAACAGCTATACAGAATGTGAATGTGCTATTATTTTGTTTTCTTAAAAGTAAATAGCCTTTAATTAGGGCATATTGCCAAATAATAAATGCGGCTAACATAATCGCTTGCTTTGGCTTATCCGAGAAGATAATAGCAAGCATTACTAATGTTAAAACGGCATTATATTTACGCAACATTTTACCTTTAAATCCAGCTATGATAGTAGGTATTAATAAAATGCCCACTATAGCGAAAAAATAAAATGATCCATATGCGGTCATGCTGTAACCTCACTCAATAATTTTTTGCGATCTACCTTTCCATTTGGTGTCATTGGAATAGAAGATTGATACATGAATTTACGTGGAATCATATAGTTTGGTAATCGCTCATTGAGTTCTTTTTTGATTGCAGATGTTAATTTGAATTCTTTTTCAAATGAATGTTCTCCAGGAACAACAACCGCTAATAAATAATCGTATTTCTCACCTTTTTTAATTGGAACGATAACTGCTCCTTCTACGTAAGAACACGCACGAAGATGATGCTCAATTTCTTCTAATTCCATTCGATAACCATGCAGCTTAATTTGGAAATCAAGACGACCATTATAGAATAGAAGACCATTCTCAACATAGCCAGCATCGCCTGTTTTATAGGCACGCTCACCGTCAATCATAGTAAATGCTTTTTCTGTTAATTCAGGGCTTCCTAAATATCCAACGCTTACGCTTGGACCGACAATTACGATTTCACCTTTTTCACCATCAGGTGCAAGAGTGCCATCTTCTTTCACAATAAGAAGGCGACAGTCTGATTTACAGTAACCAACTGGAAGTGATTTGTATTGATCAAGCACTTCTTCTGTAACGTGAATACCTGTTACAGCGACAGTAGCTTCTGTTGGACCGTACGTATTCATAATTGTTGCTTTCGGGAAACGCTCAATTAATTTTCTAGCTACTTCATTTGGTAATACTTCACCGCAGAATAAGAATGTTTTCATGTTTGGTAGCATACTCTCAGAGAAAGATGTTTCCATTAAACACATCTCTGCGAAAGATGGTGTTGAAGTCCATACTTGTATATCCGATTGCTCTAAAGAAGCAAACAAGTCTTTTGGACGTGCAATCATATCTTTGTCGATTGCCCAAAGTGTACTACCTGTTACTAATGATGGGTAAATATCCATGACAGATAAATCGAATGAGAAAGGTGCTTGGTTTAAGAATACTTGTCCTGTTTGTAAGTTGAAATCTTCTACAGCCCATTTTGTAAAGCTTACAAGGCAGTTATAAGTAATCTGAACCCCTTTCGGATTACCTGTGCTTCCTGATGTGTAAATAATGTAGAAGTTCTCATCACCTTTTACCGCATGTTCAGGATTTGGAGTGTTCCCTTTATGAGTAAAGAAAATATCTTTTAAGTTGTCTTCACTTACAATGCGAACTGGTAAATCAGTTACAGTTACTGCTGCTGCTGATAAAAGTAATTTCGCACCAGAATTTTCAGCGATACGTTGTACACGATCAGCTGGGATAGATAAATCTACAGGAATATAAGCATGTCCAGCTTTTACACATCCTAAAAAGTTAATAATCATTTCAGGTTGCATATGGCCATACACCATAATTGGTGAACGATCATCTGGATACTCAGAAGAAATCCAATGTGCTAACGCATCAGAATCTTCCTTTAATTGTTTGTACGTAATTTTCGCATCTCGCCAAACAAAAGCAGTTTGATCAGGCGTTTCAATAGCCCACTTTTCAATTTGTTCTAATAACTTCATAACGTTCCCACCCTAAAATTCGTTGTAAATAAATGTACTTGTGTTTGTATCATGGAATCCATACAACCAAAGTAGTGCAAATAAAATTGCAAGGTAATAAACCGTCTTTGCAACCCATTGTGTGAGTGGTTGAGACCATATCTCTTTTAATCTTTCCATGTCTGTCCCTCTCTTAATGAAATAATAGCTCTTTGTAGGTATCATGTCCTACATTATTGTGAAAAAAACAAACTTCCACATTTTAGGTAAAAATAAGTCAAAAGGCTCTTTTCTGATATTAGCACTAAATACTAAAAAAGAAAATCCCTAACTTAGCAATTATATTACATTAAGCATGAATTTGTAATGGGTTTGACATGTAAATAGGAAGTAGATTGTGTGAATACATAAAAGTGGACTATAAGAATACGTAAAAATAGAGTATTTGTTTTCATTAATCATTTGAGACAGAGTAAAGTTTACAATTTCTAGCTCTTTTGAAAAGGAGGAAATTATCATGAATAGAGTGTGGAAGAGTCTAATTTCGGAAGAAAATATCGTGAAATGGAGAAGGCATTTTCATAAGTATCCGGAATTATCATTTCATGAAAAAGAAACTTCGCAGTTTATATATGATACATTATGCCCATTTTCTTCTTTTGAAGTAACAAGACCGACGAAATATAGTGTACTAGCAATTAAAAGAGGAACGGAACAAGGGAAAGTGATTGCGATTCGAGCTGATATAGATGCTTTGCCAATTCAAGAGGAGACAAGTAAATCTTATATGTCTGTGAATAAAGGAATAATGCATGCATGTGGGCATGATGCTCATGCAGCTATTTTGTTAAGTACAGCAGAAGTGCTATCAAATATAAAGGAAGATTTTGCAGGTGAGATTCGTCTATTCTTTCAGCATGCAGAAGAAGTGTATCCCGGCGGGGGACAAGAAATGGTTGAGGCAGGTGTAATGGATGATGTTGATTATGTAATAGGTTTACATGTTATGTCTGGATTGGAGAGCGGGAAGATAGGAATTGCGTATGGGCCGATGATGGCGGCACCAGACGTATTTACAGTCGAAATTCAAGGGAAGGGAGGGCATGCGGCGAGGCCAGAAGAAACGATAGATCCTATTGCTATCGGAGCACAGATTATTACAAATCTACAACATATCGTATCAAGAAATACAAGTGCTTTCATGCAAAGAGTCGTTTCAGTTACGCAGTTTCATGGGGGAATGGCTGATAATATCATTCCTAGTGCAGCAACTTTAATGGGAACCGTTCGTTCATTTAATCAAGCATTAAGGGTAGAAGCAGAAGAGAAAATTGAGCAAATCGTGAAAGGCATTACAAAAGCACATGGAGGGGAGTATACATATACGTATCGATATGGATATGATCCGGTTATTAACGATGAATATATTACGAAAGTAGTGGAAGAAAGTGCACTACATTTGTTTGGAGATGAGTGTGTTGTGAAGTTGGAACCTTCTATGGGAGGAGAAGATTTTTCAGCATATTTAAGAAAAGCACCGGGTTGTTTCATTAAACTAGGAACCGGTAATGAAAAGATAGATACTTGCTATCCGCATCATCATCCAAAATTTGATGTAGACGAATCAGCTCTAGTTTATGGAGTGGAACTATTTTTAGAGACAGTGATAAGACTGCTAAAATCATAGAGAAATAAAAAAAGGCAACTGCGCTCTATCGCAGTTGCTTTTATTTCTTTCCGTCAGAGAGGGCTGAGAAAGAACTATGCTCATTTATAGTATATGAATAGCTAACGGACAAGCTTGTACATTTTAATCATTTTTTTAAAAATAGTTGTTGACATTGATAATCAATGTCAATTAATCTAAATATAGTTGAAATTGATAATTATTATCAATAGGATGGGTGCGACATGTTAATGAGAAAAAAATTTCACCTTCTGCAGAGGGGATTAAAAGATAAAAATAAAGATGTTGATCAGCATATGGAATGGCAACGAAATGTAATTCGGTCTGAATATGTAGATGAGAAAAAGAGCATTCAAACAGAAAAAGAGATACAAAGTAAAGGGAGAGGTTCAGTTGAGTAAGTTAGTGATGATTTTTGCAAGTATGAGTGGAAATACAGAGGAAATGGCTGATCATATTGCCGGTGCAATTCGTGAAACAGAGAATGAAATTGAAGTTATTGATATTATGGATTCACCAGAAGCTTCTATATTAGAACAGTATGATGGAATTATTTTAGGAGCATACACTTGGGGAGATGGTGACCTTCCTGATGATTTCTTAGATTTTTATGACGCAATGGATTCTATTGATCTAACTGGGAAAAAAGCGGCAGTATTCGGATCATGTGATTCGGCTTATCCAAAATATGGCGTGGCGGTTGACATTTTAATAGAAAAGCTACAAGAACGCGGGGCAGCAGTTGTGTTAGAAGGACTAAAAGTAGAATTAACGCCAGAAGATGAAGATGTAGAAAAATGTTTACAGTTTGGAGCTGAATTTGTAAAACACCTTTCTTAATGGCAGAAGGGAGATGAAGAGCAAGTGCATGAGAAAATCGCGATCAAAACGATGACAGATTATCATTTGTATGATTTTATGCGTTGTCCGCATAAATTTTATTTTCGTCATATAAAAAGAAGAGAACCTTCTTCGTTTGAATGGCAACAAATCGCACAAATGATTGTGAATCGAATTATTAACGAATATTACACGCTACCTGCGGGTCAACAAACGAAAATTGTACTTTTAATATTAATAGAAAAGTATTGGAAAAAAGTAAGGATTAATATGTTTGCTTCGAAGACGGAGTATTATATTGTGTTAGCAAAGCTAACGGATCACTTATTACAGTTTGTTGAAAGAGATGATAGTCAGACACCGCCGTTATTTTTATATGAAAAATTTCAAACATACATGGAAGAGTTAGGTGTCCACATGTCATTGACATTAGAAGTTGGTGAGTGGAGTACTGAGTCGTTTGTAATTAAAAAGTATGTTGTCGATGCGGATGAGGAAATGCTTGCTCTTTGCCAAAAGTTAATGACAGTATTCAGTTATAAAGCTTTCGGCATTCTTCCAGGAAAAATTGAAGTTATTAATTTAATAGAAGGAACTAAGTATGAGTACATTCCGAAACAGGAAGATATAACAGCTGGAATGGCGGATTTATCTAGAATGAAAGAAATGTTGCAACAACCTGAGCACTACACAGAGCGTCATTTTCGTTCTGAGTGTATGAGTTGTGCATTTCGTAACGAATGCCAAGGAGAAGAAGTAAAGAAAGAAGCGAGGCAGAAGAAAAATATCGTACATTAAAGGATGCAAATTTGCATCCTTTTTTGTTGTTGACATGAAAAGCTTTTCATCATTTACCGTATGTTTGTAGCCGATTAATAAAGGGAGGAATAATCAATGAAAGATGAAATGAAAGTATTTCAATGGTTAAAAGAACAAAATGCTCCTTTTGGGATTCAACTGCAAATTTTACAAGCATTTCAACTGTATAAAGTCATTGTTGAAATGGATAAAAAGTTAATGATGTATGAGGAGAGAGAGTATAGGGAGAGAATGTAATCTCATCCCTGCAATATCGTTTTTAACTGTTCTATACCTGCTATGAATTTAAGTTCATTCTTTGTTTCAAAGTTATAAATCATATTATGTAGTAAAGGGCTGAATTGATAAAAGGTAATGATGCGGTGAATGAGTAATGGATCATGGTGTGAAATAAGCGTACTGTATTGTTCATATACTGATGTAGTAAATTCATGTCCGAAATCATAAAATAGCCCTGCAAAATCAAAAGCAGGATCGCCAATTTGTGCGTCACCAAAATCAATAATACCTGAGATAGTTTTATGCTGTTTGCTAAATAAAATGTGATGATGTGTAAAGTCAGCGTGAATGATTGTATTTTGAAATGTGGATGTAGCTAGACGGGCAAAAAAATTCTTGAATAAACGATTTAAGGCTGATTTCTGGAACGAAGTAAGATTGTTAGTAACATACTGATTTAATTTAGTTTGTAGCTCTTTCCAGTAGGCAACTGTTTTTTCGATAGGGAATCCTAATGCTGTAACACTTTTTAGAGGAATACTATGTAGAGCCGCAAGAAAAGTAGCTAATTGTGTAATAATTACTTTCTGTTCTTTTTCATCTAAATTCACAACTATTTCTGTTTTTAACGGTTCACCATGAAGGAGAGTATAGTAACTACAAAGCGGAATAGTATCAGTATCCTGTTTATAGAGTAGGTGATACTTTGGAACCTTAATTTCATGTAGTGAATAAGAGAGAAGTGTGCATAATTCTTTTTCTAAAGGAATTCGCATCGCATATTCCTTTTTTCGTGGGAAACGAAACAGTAGCTCATCATTTACTATAACCGCTGCATTATCCCATCCTTCTTCATTTTGTTTATATGAATGTATGGAAAGATTAGGAAAAGCTTCTTTTATAAATTGTTTGTAAGAATCCATAATTGTTCCTCGTTTCTGAGTTAAGTTATTCTACTTTATGATATCAGAATTTTCTTTCTATATGTTAAAATATAACTATCATTATGAAGAGGGGCGGGAGTGTTATCAAGAAAAGACTATTAATCACTTCTTTATGTATCGCTTTTGGACTGTTTTGGTCATATAAAGAGGTGGTTTTTGCTAACTATAAACCGATTGATCAGTACGGATTAAATAAGGAATTAAAGAACAAAAGTATAGAAATTTTAAATCATAATGAAATGAAAAAGGTAGGAGAACATTTTGTGACAGAGCAACTAGCAGTGTTTGAGTTTAATAATAAAGAAGATGTGAAACGAAAAGGTGAAGAACTATTTTTAACTAGAGGGTATGAACGATTAATAGAAAATTATTATCCAAATCGTTTTCGGGATTTAGAGTATAAATTTACAGACGAGGATATACGGGAAGTGACGGATGAAAGTTTTCTCTATCAAGCTGCAGCGTACGTGGCGGGTACTGAAAATGGTAAGAGAAGCGAAATGAAATTGAATTATGAAATAAAAATTGTAAAGGTTAATAATATATTTAAGGTGTTAGAACAAAAACAGTATGTACAATAAAGTGAAACATGAATCAGTGCTACAAATAGCGGGATAAAAAAATCCCCCAGTTCTTTGAGGGATTCTAAAGGTTTTCATTTTGTTGCCCAAGTTCTTTTTGAGCAATGTATAAATTTCCTTGCTCGACTTGTTTCTGAGTAAGAACAGAATCACCTGCATACCCTTTTTCTGTTTTTACAGTTCTTTTTGAACGATTGGACTCTTGTTTTTTCATATAATAGATCACCTTCCATTAAAAATAAACGAAAATGATAAGCACAAGTAATACAGCAGCGAAAATGGTAATACCCATTAAAAAAGAAGTGTTTTTATATTTAGGTGGCTTATGTACATCTTGCCGGTATCCAGGTGAAATTTCAGGGGCGAATTCTTCATCGAATGATTGCTTTTTTTCTTTTTCTTTTTCGTCCATATGTATCCACCTTTCTTTTTCATTATGTTATACGTTACAAGAAAAAATATGCATAACGAAAACAGCCACTATATCATTAGCGGCTGTTTTGCGTTGTATATTTTCTCTGAACTTGAAAGAGACGGATAAGCAGGAAGGTTGCTCCAAATGCTAGACCGATAATAAGACCAATCCAATATCCTTTTGCTGCCCAATCAGTATAGGTTGCTAATATGTAGCCAAGAGGTAGACCGATTACCCAATAGGCGATCAATGTCATAATTAAGGCGACATTTACATCTTTATAACCACGTAGTGCCCCTTGTACAGGAGTTGCAATTGCATCTGAAATTTGAAATAAAATCGCAAATATAAGGAATTCTTTTGCTAAATGATGAACTTGTACATCTGTCGTATAAATCGAAGCAATTTCATCATCAAAGAAGTAAAGAAGAATTGAATACGATAGGGCAAATGCAAGTGCTAAGCCAATCCCGATAAATCCATATTGTTTTGCGTTATTATATCGTTTTGCCCCAACTTCGAATCCAACAGCGATGGTCATTGCCATTGCTAAGCTTAAAGGCGTCATATATAGCAAGGAAGCGAAGTTCATAGCGGCTTGATGGGCTGCGATTGTTGTTGTACTAAAATTGCTCATCATAAGTGTTACCGCAGCAAAAATACTCGTTTCAAAAAAGATAGCAAATCCGATAGGGACGCCAAGTTTTAAGAATTCTTTCCAACTCGAAAGAGAAGGACGATATAATTGTTTAAAGATATTGAAAGATGCGAAAGGCTCTTTCGTCCGAATAATAATAACGGTAATAATTAAAATGCACCAATAGGTTGCTGCAGAAGCAATTGCTGCTCCGACACCACCGAGTTTTGGAAAACCGAAGTTACCGAAAATTAATACATAATTTAATACTACGTTAATGGGTAATGATAGTAATGTAATGATCATCGTTGTACGAGTTTTTCCTAATGCATCAATAAATCCACGTAAAACAGTGTAAGTAAATAAAGGGATAATTCCAATTGCGATAATACTTAAAAATTGTGCCGCAATACGTTCTACAGGTTCTTCTAATCGCATGCCATTTAAAATAGTTGAAACAGTAAAGAAACCGATAAGGATAACGACGAAGCTAGCACAAATTGCTAAATAAACTGCTTGTATGACAACGTGAGGAACATCCTCTTTTTTCTTAGATCCAACGAGTTGTGCAACAATTGGAGTAGTGGCCATCAAAATTCCTGTTAATCCCGTACTAACTGGAATCCATATACTTGTTCCGATAGCAACACCTGCTAAATCAATAGGGCTTGCATGTCCTGACATTGTGGTATCGAAAAAACTCATTGCAAATAATGACATTTGCGTAACGAAAATCGGGAAAAATAGTAATACAAATTGCTTTAATTTTTGTGAGAATGAATTAGTTTCTTTCATAAAATCCCCTTTCCGCTAAAAAAACCAAACTCTTATTATCATACAATTTAATCAAAAAATAGAAAAGAAATACGCGCATACAACATGTAAATTCAATAAAAAAAGGATGCACTTTAAAAGGGGATAAGGTATTATGATAAGGTGTGAAAAATTACATATTCGTTATTAAGGAGGCACTACTTGTGGCTGATTGGTTAATTGGTATAATCATGGGTGCTGTTGAAGGGTTAACAGAGTTTTTACCAGTATCATCAACAGGGCATATGATTTTAACAGGACATTTAATTGGATTTGACGACGATAGAGCGAAAGTTTTCGAAGTTGTTATTCAATTGGGATCGATTTTAGCAGTTGTTGTTATATTTTGGAAACGTCTATGGTCTTTAGTAGGTATAGGGAAAGTAACAGACGGACCATCGTTAAATCTATTACATATTATTATCGGGATGATTCCAGCCGGCGTACTTGGCGTATTATTCCATAGTGCGATTAAAGAAGTTTTATTTGGGCCAGGCCCAGTTGTTATTAGCTTAGTGGCTGGTGGTATTTTAATGATTGTTGCTGAGAAGTTTTCGAAACCAAGTACAGCAAGAACATTAGATGAAATTACATATAAGCAAGCATTTACAATCGGAATGTTCCAATGTTTAGCGCTTTGGCCAGGATTTTCTCGTTCTGGTTCTACAATAAGTGGTGGTTTATTAGCTCGCGTGTCACATACAGCGGCAGCTGAATATACATTCATTTTAGCAGTACCAATGATGGTAGCTGCAAGTGGATTAGATTTAATTAAAAGCTGGGATATATTAAGTGCAGCTGATATACCGTTATTTGCAACAGGATTTATTACAGCGTTCGTTGTTGCAATGCTTGCAATTGTTTCATTCTTAAAATTATTATCTCGTGTAAAACTAACACCGTTCGCTTACTATCGTTTCATTTTAGCTGCGGTATTCTATTTCTTCATTATGTAATAAAAAAACTGCCGAGTTCGGCAGTTTTTTTATTTTACTACTTTTTCCATCATGCTTTCCATTACATGTTCCCATAGAGAAGTATCATCAGCTAATGTAGCACGGAAATTAGTGTACATTTCTTTTTGTTTCTCTTCGAATGTTGGATCTTCTTTTTCAGGCAATGTAGCGCGCATTGAAGTCACTAACTCTTGTACTTTTGGAGCACGTGGTCCCCAAACGGCTTGTTCGTTTCCATCTTTATCAATGAAAATAAAGATTGGAATCGCACGTGCTGTTCCATTTGTTAAATATTGATCCATTAATTCCAAGTTTTCATCGCGAATTAATAATGACATATCAATATTTGCAACTTCAGAAATTCGTTTCATAACAGGTACGCATAAAAGAGCATCACCACACCAATCAGCTGTTAATACGATAACACGCCAGCCATCATTTTGACGTTCTTCTAATACAGGAAGTAATTCATTTGGAATTAAAAAGTTATTGTAAATATGCAGTAGTTCGTATTGATTTACTTTCATTTCATTCACATATGTATCAAAGGACATGCCTTTATCAGCCCATTGTTGTAAGTTCATAAGTAACACCTCTTTAGTATAATTTGTTTTCATTGTACCAATTTTTATATAGAAAAGCTTGTATTCTTACTCTTTATTGTCGCTTAATAATTTATTTAATAGGAAAAGGAATAGTACGACACATAACTCAGCTATGTTGGACAGTTGTACGCTCTCTATCCAGTCGTCGGCCGTATGTATAACAAACCAATCTAACGTAATTTCAATGATAGAGAGCAGGGCGATTGAGAGCCAATAGGGCATACTTGTTATCATTGGATGTAGGAGCACTTTAAAGAAAATGAATATAAAATGTGTAATACCATCTAATAAAAGAATAAGTAAAAAAAAGAGTAGTAGAGCTGTTCTTGATGAATATTCTATACCTGTAATTTGAAAGAGTCCTACATATACAAAGAATATAAATGCAAAGAATATAATGAGAATAAGAATAACAACACTAATAATAATAGTCTTATCTTTTAGATTAAGATTAGAAAATTTGTCTTCTTCGCTCACTACTCCAACTCCTTTTTCTGGAAATTCAACTTTATTGTATCATGAAATATATATTAAAAAACTACGAATTATGGGAAAATAAAGTGACAAAAAGTAAGATTTCATGTAAAATTATTAATAAGGTTTTTATTTAACTAAATGAAATAAAAGGGGCTGTCAAAGTTGTCTCAAAATCGAGAACAATTAATGGAAGAACTATCGACAAATGTTTTTGCTATGTTCCGCACGATGCGTAATGATATTGGAAAAATATTTGGTGGTTACATACCGTGGAATGAGTTCATCGTCCTTAGAATATTGAATCGTACGAATAAAGAAATGGTATCACGTGTAGCGAATGAGTTAAATGTGTCGAATAGTCATATTACAGCTGTTACAGAAAAATTAATTAATAAAGGTTTTGTAACTCGTTCACGTTCTACGTCAGATCGTCGAGTTGTATATTTGGAGATTACAGAACAAGGAAAAGATTTAGTTGCGAAAATGGAAGATGCGAAAAAACAATATTTACAAGAAAGATTTTCTACGCTTTCAGAAGAAGAAATGAATATAATGATATCTATTTCTAAAAAACTTATTTAAGTTATTACAACCAAGAAAACGCTTACGTAGTGATGGAGAAGACCTTCCTTATATGAGGAAGGTCTTCTTTCATATGTAAAAGATTATAAAAAAGAAAATATGTAACATACTACTAGTAAAGGAAAGGGGGCAAAAATATGACAAATCGAAATGGTAGTAAAGGGAGCGGAAATCAAGGCTCACCTAGATCAGGGCAATTTCAGCAAGAGTTTAGTGCTGAATTTGAGACTGGTAATGATAACAAAGGAAAAGAATATCGTTCGAAAAAAGGAAGTAAATCAAAAAAGGAGTGAATCATTTCACTCCTTTTTTGATTTAAGATGCTGCAGATTGATCAGTATTATATTTTTCTTCTGATTTTGCGACAATCATTGCGCAAATTGCATCACCAGAAATATTTACAGCTGTTCTTGACATATCTAGAATGCGGTCAATACCGATAATTAGGGCAATACCTTCTACTGGTAGATTTACTTGATTTAAAACCATCGTCAGCATTACAAGTCCAACACCTGGTACACCAGCAGTACCGATACTAGCTAGTACAGCAGTTAATACGACCATAGCTAATTGTGGTAATGTAAGTTCAACGCCATATACTTGAGCAATAAATACAGTTGCTACACCTTGCATAATAGCTGTACCATCCATATTAATCGTTGCACCGAGTGGTTGGACAAAAGAGCTGATCGCTTTTGGAACTCCAAGCTTCTCTTGTGCTGTTTTCATTGCAAACGGAAGGGACGCGTTAGAACTAGATGTACTAAATCCAATTGCCATTACTGGTCCGAAATGTTTAAAGAACCGGACAATACTTTCTTTTGCTAATACCTTTAATAAGCCGCCATATACAAAGACCCCGTGAATAATGAGTACTAACATAACGACAATCATATACTTGAACATCGCAGCGACGCCTGCAAGACCCATTTTACCAACGGAAGAAGCGAGCAAGCCAAATGTTCCGATTGGAGCTAATTTCATAACGAGATTAACGAGATACATCATTAATTCGTTGCCCTGTTCAAGTAATGAATGGATACCTTGAACTCGTTTTCCTAAAATAGCTATACCGAGTCCAATCAATACAGCAAAGGCAATAATTTGTAACATGTTTCCATCAGCCATTGCTTTTGCTGGATTATCTGGTACGATATTCAGCAATGTATCGACGAAAGATGTTTCGGTTTTTGCACCTTCATACTTAAGCCCTTCTGTTTTAAAATTACCGCCAGCTCCCGGCTTTATAATAAGTGCAAATGTAACCGCGATAGAGATGGCAACTGCTGTTGTTACGAGGAAGAATGAAATTGATTTTAAACCAATTCTTCCGAGTTGCTTCGGATCTCCAAGACCAGCAGCTCCCAGTACGATAGAAATAAATACAACAGGAACAACTAGCATTTTAATGAGTCGAATAAACAATTGACCAAGTGGATTGAACACATATTGATTTAATGGATCAAAAATGGATGGAGCAGCTAAATTTAGAGTGAGTCCGACAACTAGACCGAGAAATAATGCAATTAAGATTGCTTTTGTTTGTTTCAATAAAATCCCCCCTTATTTTTTGTAAAATAGCTTTCTACATTAATTGTACCGAAAAAATACCTATTTTGACAATATTTTCTGAATATTTCGTATAAAAATATCTATTTCAATGTAGAAGGAGTTAAATTTTGTATTTGAAAAACAAAATAGGCCATCACATTGGATGGCCTAGGGAAGGGGACAATTTATGTCAATTTAATTAGGGATGGAAGCTACTCAAAGACACTGGGGAATGTCTTGTAAATTAGGGAGGAATAGCTTCGATACATATACTATAAAAGATGAATGTGACCGTGGTGTGAACATAGAGTGAAAGAGAGAGGGAGTTTTAAATAGAAGGTAGTAGAGTAGACAAAAAATAAGACCATCACAAATGATGGCCTAAGGAAGGGGACAATTTATGTCAATTTAATTAGGGATGGAAGTTGTTCAAGACACTGGGGAATGTCTTATAAATTAGGGAGGAACAACTTCGATACATATACTATAAAAGATGGATGTGACCGTGGTGTGAACATAGAGTGAAAGAGAGAGGGAGTTTTAAATAAAAGATAGAGTAAACAAAAAAATAAGACCATCACAAATGATGGCCTAAGGAAGGGGACAATTTATGTCAATTTAATTAGGGATGGAAGCTACTCAAAGACACTGGGGAATGTCTTGTAAATTAGGGAGGAATAGCTTCGATACATATACTATAAAAGGTAAGTGTGACCGTAGTGTGAACATAGAGTGAAAGAGAGAGGGAATTTTAAATAGAAGGTAGTAGAGTAGACAAAAAATAAGACCATCACAAATGATGGCCTAAGGAAGGGGACAATTTATGTCAATTTAATTAGGGATGGAAGTTGTTCAAGACACTGGGGAATGTCTTATAAATTAGGGAGGAACAACTTCGATACGTATACTATAAAAGGTAGATGTGACCCTGATGTGAACATAGAGTGAAAGATATGGGTATTTGAAAAATAGTACTTATGAAACTATTGTTGCAAGAGTTGTAGAGTTAGGATATATAGTTTTCCGTCATAAAATGAAGTGAAGTTCGCATATAAATAAAAGTTGTAATCTATGAAAAAAAGGATTATGCTCAACTATATTGTAAGAATATGAGGTTTATCCGACTATTTAAAGGCTCTTAAAAGCCTTTATTTATGAAGGAAAAGCTGCACTTTATTAAGGGAGTTAGTGAATATGGAAGTAACAAAAAGACAAGGGCTGTATAATCGTTTTATACGATTAAATCCACCACAAATATTAGCATTAGGCTTTTTCTGCTTAATTGTGGTTGGCGGTTTGTTATTAAAGTTACCATTCGCAACGAAAGTACATATTAGTTGGGTAGATGCTTTCTTTACGGCAACGTCAGCAGCAACTGTAACGGGTTTGGGAGTAGTAGATACTGCCAGTACGTTTACGATGTTTGGCGAAATTGTTATTATGTTTTTAATTCAAACAGGTGGTCTAGGTCTTATGACGATTGCCATTTTAATTGTTTGGGTATTAGGTAAAAAAATTGGTTTACGCCATCGCTTATTAATTGGAGAGGCATTTAATCAGACAAATATAGGTGGTCTCGTAAAATTAGTAAAACGTGTCTTTATATTTTCAATTTGTATTGAGTTTATTGGAGTTATCTTTTTATCGTTTCGCTTTATTCCAGAGTTTGGTTTTGGAAAAGGTGTATACTATAGTATTTTTCACGTTATTGCATCTTATAATAATGCTGGATTTGCTTTATGGCCAGATAATTTAACAAGGTATGTAGGAGATCCTATTATTAATATTGGGATTTGCTCTTTAATCGTAATAGGTGGTCTCGGTTTCACTGTATTAATTGATATATGGTATAGCCGTAGTTTTCGAAAACTATCACTTCATTCAAAAATAATGATTGTTGGAACGGTAGCACTAAATGTTATAGCGATGATTGTGATTTTTGTATTGGAATATAATAATGTGAAAACGTTAGGGAATTTATCTTTAAATGAAAAATTATGGGCTTCTTTCTTCCAAGGTATTACTCCTCGTACTGCTGGATTTAATACAGTTGACTACGGGGGTATGGAAGAGTCATCTATATTATTTACAATGGTTTTAATGTTTATTGGTGCAGGAAGTGTATCAACGGGTGGAGGGATTAAATTAACAACGTTTGTTATTTTAGTTACATCTGTCCTTTCTTTCTTTAGAAAGAAAGAGGAAATCGTTTTATTTCAGCGCACAATTAAAATATCGACAGTAACGAGAGCTTTAGCAATTGCTGTTGCCAGTCAAATCCTCATTTTTGCAGCAGTATTTGTATTAATGCTTACAGAAAACTTCAGTTTTATTCAGTTACTATTTGAAACAATCTCAGCGTTTGGTACAGTAGGTTTAACGATGGGGATTACTGCCAAGTTATCAGCGTTTGGAAAATGTATTATTATGTTTGTTATGTTTTGTGGATTAATCGGACCGTTAACACTTGTCTTTTCTTTAGCACGACCAGCAAAACAAAAAATAAAATATCCATCAGAAGATGTATTTACAGGATAAGGTATCCCGCATAAGCGAGATACCTTTTTCTTTTTAAAAAAGGGAGAACAATAAACCGATAAGCGCTACTCGGAATAAAATTGCAATGAGTGCTGCAATTCCGCCGACAATCGCAGCGATACCACCAGTTACAGTAGCTCCGCGATTATAAGCGTAAATCCCTAGTAATACAGAAACAAGACCAAATAATGTTGGGAAGGTAAATAGTGATAAGATAGATAAGGCAAGAGCGATAAAGCCAGCAGTTGATCCAGCGGCAGACGATCTTACATCATCTTTATTATCTTTTTCATCGTAATCATAATCAATGCGCTGTGGTGCAACCTCAGCTGCATATTCTTCTTTATAGTCACTATCTATTCTATCTCTTTTTTTATACTCATCAAATTTCTCAGTCAAAGTCATGACTCCTTTCATAACAAGGTTCAATAGTAGTATGTATCTCTTTATCTTTTTTATCCCGCTTTAATGGGCAGTAAGACCCCCACCTCAAAATTCAGCGAAAGCAAAGAAGTTAGGTGGGGGATCAACTGCCCATAAAAGTCCGATTGGTGAGGTCTAATAATCAGTGGGGATGAAGAAAACCCCCACTGATTAAAGTTTCACTTTATCCGAGTATGTACAGGGAGTAATATCCATCTAGTAGGAGGAAATTGTTTTTTTGAAATAGGAAAAGTTAGTATGACTTCCTCTATTTTGGAAAGTATAAAAAGGAATAATGAGGAAAGGGTGCAATACATAATGGAACATCCAATTGAAAATTTAATGAAAACAGCAATGACAAATTTAAAAGAGATGGTAGATGTAAATACGATTGTTGGAAGTCCAGTTTCAACAGCTGATGGAAATGTAGTATTAACAGTATCTCAAGTGGCTTTTGGTTTTGGTGCCGGTGGAAGTGACTTTAAAGGTGATTTTATTTCCGAAAAACATAATAACGGACAAGGACAGCATAAAGAGAACAAGCAAGCTCATCCGTTTGGAGGCGGAAGCGGGGCTGGGGTTTCTATTAGTCCAGTTGCCTTTTTAGTAGTTGGTTCTAACGGTGTGCAAGTATTGCACCTCAATAGTAGTACGCATTTAATTGAGAAGGCTTTAAATACTGTACCAAGCACTGTAGATAAATTTGTAAATAATCGTCAAAAGTGAACTTGCATTTTTTAGGAATTATGATATATTGGAGAAAGTGTGCTTTATGATGATCGGAATAATTGAACTGTAAATATATATGATGTGTGGAATAAGGGAGAGGAATTTATGATTAATATCAAAAACTTAGTAGTTGGCTTATGTATGTTAGTAAGCGGCTTTGTTGTATATGTAATAAAAGAAAAAGCTCCATTCTAAAACAGACAAACCGTTACTGTCTGTTTTAAATTTGTAAAAAATGTTGACGAGTTATGATATTGGTGTTATAATTTTAATTCGTGTCTCGGTTACAGCTAGTGTAAAGTAAATAAATCTTATGAATATAATACGAAAAGTTTGCGAAAGATCGGGTAGTCTTACCAACAACTTTTGTGAACAAACCCTATAAATTATAATTGTAGGCTTTATAGGTATACTAGTGAATCAAGGAGCGGTCAGTGGAACCGTAATGATGAGAGAGAGGTAGGGCTTTCATCCAGTATATGTTACTTTCCCGTTAGGTGAATATAAAAAAGAGGACTCCTTTTTAAAAGGAGTCCTCTTTCTATTTTTATAATAAATTTAAGTGCGGCTCGCAACTTGCTGACAAATTTCATCCGTTGTTAAACCGTGAGCTGTAATTACCGATCCCTTAATTGATGCATCTGCGATTCCCATCATATTGGAATCTTGTCCAGTTACAACACAACAATCGCACCCTTGTGCATCCTGTTCTGAATTAAGGGTAACAATTTCATGTCCCTGTTGCTTAAGAGCGTGCTGAACATCTGTTAATGAGTTTTCAACGCCGATTCTAGCCATAATTCTCACCTCCTACCATCTAGTTGCTAGTATGCTCAAGTACATCGCATATATTTATGCAAAGACGGTAGGAAGCATATATTTATCTGTTATTTACGGGTAGTCTGATTAAAGTATCACTTTATTTAGTCGTTATATACACCAGTAAGCATTTGGCTTACGAATTGATCGTTTAAAGTATCTTGGGCGGAAGAAGTATTTGAATGGATGTCGATTGAAGCAATAAAATTGTTATGTTCTTTATTATTTGGTTCTACCTCTACATAATTATCGAATTTACAAAAACCTTTCGTATCCATTAGATCAAATAGTTGAAGCATTTCTACTACCTCTTGTCTCGTTCCTTTAATTTGTACACACGCCATATTGATTTCCTCCTTCATTTTGACAAATTGTTTTTTAAAAATAGGATTATGATTCCGAAATGAAAAATATGAATGTTATTTTTAGACAGCGTTATTTTTATTATTTTCCCCCTTTTTCAGCAAAAGTCGTTGTATATTCCCGAATTTGTAAAAACGGACGTCCGTTTATTGAATACAATAGATTCGTATCAATTGAAGAAAATCCTTCTTTTAAACAAATATTTTTTTTAGTGGAAATTGGAGAAAAAAATTTTTGACTTTTTGTAAACGTTAACAATGTTGTTAAATCAATATAATTAAAGATGTACGTACGAATAAAAATTATAAATTTTCTAAAAATTCACTTGATTTATTTAGAAAGGAGAGTAAACTAGGAAACAATAAAAAATTCATAGAACATAGGAGGCGCTTTCCAGTGAACGAGCAATGGATTTTCTTAAATGGAGAATTTGTTCCAAAAGACGAGGCAAAAGTATCAGTATATGATCATGGTTATTTATATGGAGATGGAGTATTTGAAGGAATTAGAGTCTATAGCGGTAATGTTTTCCGTTTGAGAGAGCATCTTGTCCGGTTATATGAATCAGCAAAATCCATCATGTTAGAAATTCCATATTCTTTAGATGAAGTAACGAATATTGTTGTTGAGACGATTCGACAAAATAAATTATCTAATGGATACATTCGCCTAGTTGTATCGAGAGGAGCAGGAAATCTTGGGTTAGATCCTGATTCTTGTAAGAAACCGAATGTAGTAGTAATTGCAGAGCAACTATCTTTATTCCCGCAAGAATATTATGAAAAAGGGATTCCGGTTGTAACAGTTGCAACACGCCGAAACCGTCCAGATGTATTGTCGCCTCAAGTAAAATCTTTAAATTACTTAAACAATATTTTAGTTCGCATCGAAGCGAAATTGGCTGGAGTACAAGAAGCGCTTATGTTAAATGATCAAGGATACGTAGCTGAAGGCTCAGGAGATAATGTATTTATTGTAAAAGGAAATAAATTAATTACACCACCAAGTTCTGCTGGAGCGTTAGAAGGTATTACACGAAACGCTATTTTAGAAATCGGTGAAAAACTTGGATATGACGTTAGAGAAGAGTTATTTACAAGACATGATGTATATGTAGCCGATGAAGTATTTTTAACAGGAACGGCTGCGGAAGTAATTGCTGTTACGACAGTAGATGGTAGAACGATTGGTTTAGGGCAAACAGGTCCACATACGAATCGTTTATTAGAAGAATTCCGAAAGTTAGTTATAGAAGATGGAGAGAAGATCTACGAAGAAAATAAAGTTGGATAACAACTTTTTATAACATAAGAAAGCGTTGAGAGGGAGGAGTAGTTGATTGTGAAGCCTCACAGAGAGTCGGTGGTTGCTGAAAACCGATGGTTCACGTCGACGAACATCGCCCTTGAGTGCTAAGCTAAAGCATTTGTCTAGGCTTAGACGGTAGCTCCGTTATTAGCTAGACTCATTTATGGGTCACTGAGGCAAGAGTATTCTTGCAAAGAAGGGTGGTACCGCGAAATCTTTCGTCCCTTCAGCACATAGCTGGAGTGTGGACGTAGGATTTTTTTTATTGATAAAAGTTTTAAAAAGGGGGCTTATAAGAACAATGTCTTCAAAAACGGAAGAGAAACTGGCAACTGGTGCACAGCTATTGTTAGAAGCGCTAGAAAAGGAAGGAGTAGAAGTGATTTTCGGTTATCCTGGTGGTGCTGTTTTACCTCTTTATGATGCACTCTATGACTGTGAAATTCCGCATATTTTAACAAGGCATGAACAAGGTGCTATTCACGCTGCTGAAGGGTATGCCAGAATTACTGGCAATCCAGGGGTTGTAATTGCAACGAGTGGACCAGGTGCTACAAATGTGATTACAGGTCTAGCAGATGCGATGATTGATTCATTACCACTTGTAGTATTTACAGGGCAAGTAGCAACAACATTAATTGGAAGTGACGCTTTTCAAGAAGCGGATATTATGGGGCTTACGATGCCGGTGACAAAACATAACTATCAAGTGCGAAAGGCTTCGGATTTACCTCGAATTATTAAAGAGGCATTTCATATTGCTAAAACAGGAAGACCAGGCCCAGTCGTTATTGACCTTCCGAAAGATATGGTAGTGGAACAAGGAGAACGATGTAGTGATGTACAAATGGATTTACCAGGATACAACCCTAATTATGAACCGAATCTACTCCAAATAAACAAATTATTACAAGCAATTAGGGCTGCAAACAAGCCGTTAATTTTAGCTGGAGCAGGTGTATTGCATGCGAAAGCATCGAAAGAATTAACAAGTTTTGCTCGTAAATATGACATCCCTGTTGTCCATACATTACTTGGTCTTGGTGGGTTTCCGCCAGATGATGAACTTTTTTTAGGGATGGGAGGAATGCATGGTTCTTACACAGCTAATATGGCGTTATACGAATGCGACTTACTCATTAATATAGGTGCGAGGTTCGATGATCGTCTTACTGGAAATTTAGCTTATTTTGCTAAAGAGGCGACTGTTGCGCATATCGATATTGATCCGGCAGAAATTGGGAAAAATGTGTCAACTGAAATCCCAATTGTTGCAAGTGCTAAGCGAGCATTGGAAGTATTACTTCAATCAGAAGGGAAGAAAGAAAATCATCATGAATGGCTCTCTTTATTAAAGAGTAGAAAAGAAAAGTATCCACTATCTTATAAACGAATTTCGGAGAGCATTAAGCCGCAATACGCAATTGACATGTTATATGAAATTACGAAAGGAGAAGCCATTGTAACAACAGATGTTGGGCAACATCAAATGTGGGCAGCACAATATTATCCGCTCAAAACTCCAGATAAATGGGTAACTTCAGGAGGACTAGGAACGATGGGATTCGGATTTCCAGCCGCAATTGGTGCGCAAATTGCAAAGCCTGATGAACTAGTTATTGCAATTGTCGGTGACGCCGGATTTCAAATGACTCTGCAAGAATTAAGTGTCTTAAAAGAACATTCTTTACCCGTTAAAGTATTTATTTTAAATAATGAAGCGCTAGGAATGGTAAGACAGTGGCAAGATGAATTTTATAATCAAAGGTATTCGCATTCTTTACTACCGTGCCAACCAGATTTCGTCGCTCTTGCGAATGCGTATGGCATAAAAGGAATTCGCATAGACGATCCACTTCTTGCAAAGAAGCGAATACAGCATGCGATTGAATTACAAGAGCCAGTCGTAATTGATTGCCGTGTACTTCAATCAGAAAAGGTAATGCCGATGGTTGCGCCAGGGAAAGGTGTTCACCAAATGGAGGGAGTGGAAAAAAGGTGAAGAGAATTGTTACAGCAACAGTTCGAAATCAAAGTGGTGTGTTAAACCGAATTACAGGTGTTATGACACGAAGACATTTTAATATTGAAAGTATTTCAGTAGGTCATACGGAATCATCGGACATATCGCGGATGACGATTGTTGTACATGTTGAAAATGAACAGCAAGTGGAGCAGTTAATTAAACAACTTCATAAGCAAATTGATGTTCTGAAAGTATCAGATATTACAGAAGAAGCGATGATCGCAAGAGAACTTGCACTTATTAAAGTAGCAACTTCAGTAGCAAGAGCAGAATTATATAGTTTAATTGAACCGTTTCGAGCCGCTGTAATAGATGTTGGGAAGGATTCCATAGTGGTGCAAGTAACAGGTACGCAGGAGAAAGTAGAAGCGTTAATTGAATTACTTCGTCCATACGGTTTGAAAGAAATTGCAAGAACAGGTGTAACGGCCTTTACGCGTAGTATGAAAAAGCAAGATAAGCAAGTTATGTTAATTCAATAATCATTTAAATATAGGGGGAAATGAAAATGGCGAAAGTTTATTATGAGAAAGATGTAACGGTAAATGTATTAAAAGAGAAGAAAGTAGCAATCATCGGATACGGCTCGCAAGGTCATGCGCATGCACAAAATTTACGTGATAATGGATTTGATGTTGTAGTAGGTTTAAGAAAAGGGAAGTCTTGGGATAAAGCGAAAGAAGATGGATTTTCTGTATATACAGTAGCGGAAGCAGCCGGAAAAGCTGATGTAGTAATGATTTTGCTACCGGATGAACTGCAACCAGAAGTATATGAAGCGGAAATTGCGCCAAATTTAAAGGCAGGAAATTCTCTCGTTTTTGCACACGGATTTAATGTTCACTTTGATCAAGTGAAACCACCAGCGAATGTAGATGTATTTCTAGTAGCACCAAAAGGTCCAGGACATCTTGTGCGCCGTACATTTGCTGAAGGTGGAGCTGTTCCTGCATTATTTGCAGTATACCAAGATGCAACAGGAGTTGCGACTGAAAAGGCACTTTCTTATGCCGATGGAATTGGAGCAACGAGAGCTGGTGTACTGGAAACGACATTTAAAGAAGAAACAGAAACAGATTTATTTGGAGAGCAAGCAGTGCTTTGCGGCGGAGTAACTGCGTTAGTAAAAGCTGGCTTTGAGACGTTAGTCGATGCGGGTTATCAACCTGAACTTGCATATTTTGAATGTTTACATGAACTAAAACTAATCGTTGACCTTATGTATGAAGGTGGACTAGAAAATATGAGATATTCAGTTTCAGATACAGCGCAGTGGGGCGACTTCGTATCAGGGCCACGCGTTGTAACTGAGGATACGAAGAAAGCGATGGGTGCAGTGCTAGCAGAAATTCAAGATGGTACATTTGCAAGAGGCTGGATTGCGGAGCATAAAGCAGGAAGACCAAATTTCCATGCGACAAATGAGAAAGAAAATGAACATGAAATTGAAGTAGTTGGGCGTAAATTACGTGAAATGATGCCTTTCGTACAGCCGCGAGTAAAGGTAGGGATGAAATAATATGAAGCAGATTTTGTTCATGGATACGACGCTACGTGATGGCGAACAATCACCAGGAGTGAATTTAAATGAACAAGAGAAATTGCAAATTGCAAGGCAATTAGAGAGACTAGGGATTAATGTCATGGAAGCTGGCTTTGCAGCAGCTTCCGAAGGGGATTTTCAATCGGTAAAGCGCATCGCAAATACCATTCAAAATGCTACAGTTATGAGTTTAGCTAGAGCGAAGGAAAGTGATATTCGAAGAGCATATGAAGCTGTGAAAGGTGCTGTATCTCCTCGTTTACATGTATTTTTAGCTACGAGTGATATTCATATGAAATATAAACTTTGTATGTCAAAAGAAGATGTGTTAGATAGTATTTATCGCTCGGTTACGCTTGGAAGATCTTTATTTCCGACAGTGCAATTTTCTGCAGAAGATGCGACAAGAACATCAAGAGATTTTTTAGCTGAAGCAGTAGAAGTTGCGATTCGTGCAGGAGCGAATGTAATCAATATTCCAGACACAGTAGGTTATACGAACCCAGAAGAATACTATTCCTTATTTAAATACTTACAAGAATCCGTTCCTTCATATGAAAAAGCGATTTTCTCTTGTCATTGTCACGATGATCTTGGGATGGCAGTAGCAAATTCCTTAGCTGCGGTTGAAGGCGGAGCACTGCAAGTAGAAGGAACAATTAATGGAATTGGAGAAAGGGCAGGGAATGCGGCGTTAGAAGAGGTTGCGGTTGCACTTCATATTCGAAGAGATTTCTATAAAGCGGAGTCTTCTATGACACTACAAGAGATTAAATCGACAAGTACGTTAGTAAGTCGTTTAACAGGTATGATAGTACCGAAAAATAAAGCTATTGTAGGAGCAAATGCATTTGCTCACGAGTCAGGCATTCATCAAGATGGTGTTTTAAAAGAAGTGACAACATATGAAATTATTGAACCAGCGCTAATAGGCGAATCTCAAAATCTATTTGTACTCGGGAAACATTCTGGACGTCACGCGTTTACGGAAAAAATGAAAGAGCTTGGCTATGAATTTACGAACGAAGAGCGTGATGCGGTATTTGAAGCATTTAAAAAATTGGCTGATCGTAAAAAGGAAATTACTGAAGAAGATCTACGCGCGCTTATGCTTGGTGAAGCAGCATTTGCAGCACAACAATATAACATTACGCAATTGCAAGTACATTTCGTATCAAATAGTACACAATGCGCGACAGTTGTACTAAAAGATGAGGAAGGAAATGTATATGAAGATGCAGCCACTGGTTCTGGTAGTATTGAAGCGATATACAATGCGATTCAAAGAATTTTAGGATTAGAATGTGAATTGGCAGATTATCGCATACAATCTATTACACAAGGTCAAGATGCACTTGCTCATGTTCATGTTGAATTAAAAGAAGGAACGCATCAAGTATCAGGTTTTGGTGTTGCACAAGACGTATTAGAAGCGTCGGCAAGAGCATATGTCCATGCAGCAGGGAAATTAAAATCTCTTATAGCGCTTGTGAAATAAATGTTTGATAGGTGAGAGAAGCTTTCCTCACCTATCAGATTAAAGTTCTGAAAATTCTGTTAAGAGGAGTGTTAAAAATGGAAAAACGTATCGTTTGTTTAGCTGGTGATGGTGTCGGCCCGGAAATTATGGAGAGTGCAAAGGAAGTATTGCATATGGTAGAGAGGCTATATGGGCATCATTTTCATTTGCAAGATGAGTACTTTGGTGGTGTGGCTATTGATTTAAATGGGCAACCATTACCACAACGAACACTTGCCGCCTGTTTAGCGAGTGATGCGGTTTTACTAGGAGCAGTTGGTGGACCAAGGTGGGATGGTGTGAAAGAAAGGCCAGAGAAAGGATTATTAGCTTTAAGAAAAGGACTTGGAGTATTTGCAAATGTTCGCCCTGTCACGGTAGAAAGCGCAACGGCACATTTATCGCCATTAAAAAAGGCTGATGAAATTGATTTCGTTGTCGTTCGTGAATTAACAGGTGGGATTTATTTTTCTTATCCGAAAGAACGAACGGACGAAGTAGCAACAGATACACTTACGTATCATCGTCATGAAATTGAACGTATCGTTTCTTATGCTTTTCAATTAGCGAGTAAGCGGAAGAAAAAAGTAACATCTATTGATAAGGCTAATGTTTTAGAGTCTAGTAAACTATGGAGAACTGTAACAGAAGAGGTAGCACTTCGATATCCAGGTGTTGAATTAGAACATATTTTAGTGGATGCCGCAGCTATGGAATTAATTCGGAATCCCGGACGGTTTGATGTAATTGTAACGGAAAATTTATTTGGGGATATTTTGAGTGACGAGGCTTCAGTATTAGCTGGATCATTAGGAATGCTGCCATCAGCTAGTCACGCGGAAAAGGGCCCTTCGCTATACGAGCCTATTCACGGATCAGCACCGGATATTGCTGGGAAAAATAAGGCGAATCCAATTGCAATGATGCGCTCTGTTGCAATGATGCTTGGGCAATCGTTCGGATTAACGAGAGAAGGGTGTGCAATTGAAGAGGCAATTTCAGCAGTCCTTAAATTAGGAAAATGTACAGCAGATATCGGGGGGACTGAAACGACAACTTCTTTTACGAAGGCAGTTATGCAAGAAATGGAAGAGCAAGCGCTAGTAGGGAGAGGAAGATAATGGGGAAAAGGTTGCTAGATAAGCTTTGGGAAAGACACGTAGTTACGACAAATGAAAATGGATTAGATTTATTATATATCGATCTGCATCTTGTTCATGAAGTAACGTCACCGCAAGCCTTTGAAGGCTTGCGGCTTACAAATCGAACGGTCCGCAGACCAGATCTAACATTCGCAACGATGGATCATAATATTCCAACGAAAGATGTTTGGAATATTACCGATCGCATTGCGAAGCAGCAACTAGATACACTTCGGGAGAATTGTAAACAATTTCAGGTGCCATTAGCGGATATTGGAGATGAAGAGCAAGGGATCGTTCATGTTATCGGACCAGAACTAGGGCTCACGCAGCCAGGAAAAACAATTGTTTGTGGTGATAGTCATACAGCAACGCACGGTGCGTTTGGCGCGCTAGCATTTGGCATTGGTACGAGTGAAGTGGAACATGTATTGGCAACGCAAACGCTGTGGCAACGAAAGCCGAAAGCGATGGGCATTGAGTTAAACGGAAAATTACAGAAAGGCGTTTACGCAAAAGATATTATTTTACATCTCCTTTCAAAGTACGGTGTAGCAGTTGGAACTGGATACGTAATGGAATTTTACGGAGAGACGATTCAAGCAATGGAGATGGAAGAGAGAATGACACTTTGTAATATGGCAATTGAAGGAGGAGCAAAAGCGGGTATTATCGCGCCAGATGAAAAAACATTTGCTTATGTAAAAGGACGTAAATATGCACCGAGAGACTATGAAACTTTCGAGGGAAAATGGTCTGAACTTTATACAGATTCAGATGCGATTTATGATTTACATATTTCGATAGATGTTACGGATTTAGCACCGTACGTTACATGGGGAACAAATCCGAGTATGGGTGTTCGTATTGATGAGAAATTGCCAGAAAAGCATGATGTAAATGAAGAAAGAGCATTTTCTTATATGGGATTAAGCCCTGGACAAAGTACGTATGACATTCCAGTTCAGCATGTCTTCATTGGATCTTGTACAAATTCCAGGCTTTCTGATTTAGAAATCGCTGCATCTGTTGTGAAAGGGAGAAAGGTAAAAGAAGGTGTGCGAGCACTCGTTGTACCTGGATCGAAAAGAGTAAGAGAAGCTGCGATGCAAAAAGGACTACATCACATATTTGAAGAAGCTGGATTTGAATGGAGAGAACCTGGATGTTCAATGTGTCTTGGAATGAATCCAGATCAAGTACCTGAAGGAGAACATTGTGCTTCAACTTCAAATCGTAATTTTGAAGGAAGACAAGGAAAAGGAGCACGAACACATTTAGTTAGCCCAGCAATGGCGGCAGCAGCTGCATTATATGGTCATTTTGTTGATACTAGAAAGGAGAGTTATGATGGAGCCATTTCGTATTCATAAAGGTACTGCCGCAGTACTGATGAATGATAACATTGATACTGATCAAATTATACCGAAGCAATACTTAAAGAGAATTGAAAGGACAGGATTTGGAAAGTATTTATTCGATGAATGGCGTTATGATAATAACCGCCATGAAAACCCTAATTTTCCACTTAATGCACAAGATAGAAAAGGGGCAAGTATATTAATTACAGGTGATAATTTTGGTTGCGGTTCTTCAAGAGAACATGCTCCGTGGGCGCTTGCTGATTATGGTTTCCGCGTTATTATCGCCGGAGGGTTTGCGGATATTTTTTATATGAATTGTATGAAAAATGGTATGTTGCCAATTGTAATGGATAAAGAAACGCGAGAAAAACTTGCCAAAACGGATGCGAGAGAACGAATCGAAGTAGATTTAGAGAATGAAGTAATTACAACGAGTACGCACGTGTTCCATTTTACAATCGAGAAAATGTGGAAAGAGAAATTATTAAATGGTTTAGATGAAATTAGTATTACAATGCAATATGAACAGGGAATTGTAGAGTATGAGAGGAAAGTAGCTTTATATTAAGAAATAACGGAATGTTCAAAATGTATTTACATTCAGAATTAAGTATTATATACTATGTAAAAATTAGAGGAGAAAGGGAGTAAGTATTATGAATATCGTGCAACCTATTAAAATGCTTACACAACTACATCATCATACATAAAGCCCTTGAACCTAGCGCGTGAAAACGTGTAGGCACAAGGGTTATTCCCGTTGTACCTACACTCTACTAAAGAGCCTTGTAGGTATTTTGTCTACAAGGCTCTTTTTATTTTCGGTTTAGGTGAATGAAATAGGCATACATTAGAAAGGGAAAGGTGTGAGAGTTTAGATGACAAAATGGAAACGAGCAAACCCAAATGGAACGAGAGATTATTTATTCGAAGAATGTACGTTAATTGAAGAAGTGGAGCAAAAATTAAGACGTACTTTTTTAGAGAGAGGTTATGAGGAAATAAGGACACCTACAATTGAATTTTATGATGTTTTTGCCTTTCAAAGCAGGCCGATAGATGAAGAAAAGATGTATAAATTTTTTGATGAAAAGGGAAGGATTATCGTCTTGCGTCCAGATATGACAATTCCTTTAGCGAGAGTGATGGGAACGCAGAGGTGGGATACGCCGCTTAAACTGACGTATAGTGGGAATGTATTTCGAGCGAATGAGTCCCTTACCGGAAAATATAATGAAATTGTGCAAAGTGGTATTGAAATTATTGGGATTGATAATGTAAGAGCTGAAATTGAATGTGTCATAAGCGTCATTCAATCACTTCAAAAGGTGAAGGTGAAATCTTTTACCATAGAGATTGGGCAAGTGCAGTTATATAAATGTATTGTAAAAAAGCTCTCCATTCATGAAGAAGAAGAGAAAGTACTTAGAACGTATATAGAAAGTAAAAATTATGCTGCTCTATCAAATTTTATTAGAGAAAAGAAATTAGATCGATGTGATGAAACCGTAAGATTACTTGAGAAATTACCAAGGCTATTTGGGAATTTAGAAGTGATTGAGGAAGCAGAAAAACTCGCCTCAAGTAATGAAATGAAAATGGCTATTGCAAGAGTGAAAGAAATATATGAAGCAATTGAAAAACTAGGCTATGGATCTTACATATCAATCGATTTAGGTATGATTCAACATTTAGATTATTATACAGGTGTTATTTTCAAAGGGTATATATATGAAATTGGAGAAGAAATTGTTAGTGGCGGAAGATATGATGAGTTAATTGGGAATTTTGGGGAAATGCAGCCGGCTGTTGGACTCGCGGTGCAAGTAAATCAAATTGTAAAGGCGCTGCAAGAGCAGCAAAAACCATATGAAAGAAAGAGAATAGATATTATTATTCATTATGAGTTAAATAGATTAGCAGAAGCGGAAAGATTACGAATTTTACTTCAAAAGGACGGGAAAAAAGTAGAGCTATCTTTATTTTCTAATGTAAACGATACCTTTCAATTTGCAAGAAAAAATCAAATAGTAACGGTCGTTGAGGCAAAAAACGAATCACTAGTGGAATATGTATGGAAAGAGAAATGGGTAGTCCAGAAAGAAGGAGAAACTTCATGCGTAACATTCAAATTGCGTTAACGAAAGGAAGATTAGAAAAACATGTGATTCCACTGTTTGAGCAGATTGGAATTGATTGTTCAGAGCTCAAAAATAAAGGACGAAAGCTTGTCTTTCAAAGTAAAAATACAGATATCTCATTTATTTTAGTGAAAGCAGTAGATGTTGCTACTTATGTAGAACATGGAGTAGCTGATATTGGGGTCGTTGGAAAAGATATTTTAATGGAAAACGAGAAAGATATTTATGAAATGTTGGATTTAGGAGTAGGCGTGTGTAAGTTTTGTGTTGCTTCTATTCCTACTTATAACCCAAAGAGCTACCGGAAGAAACGTATTGCGACGAAATATCCACATATTACTTCTAACTATTTTCATGATAAAGGGGAGGATGTAGAAATTATAAAAATAGAAGGTTCTGTAGAAATTGCTCCTATTCTTGGATTGGCAGATGCGATTGTTGATATTGTTGAAACGGGAAAAACATTACAAGAAAATGGACTCATTGTATTTGAGGAAATGTATTCTATATCTGCTCGAATGATTGTAAATAAGGCAGCATTAAAAACTAAAAAAGACGAAATATTCAGTATTATAAATGTAATGGAGCGAGAAATTTTGTCAGAAAAACAGGGGGACTTGTAATGGAGATAGTTTGTGAAGATTTTCAAAAGGCGTTATCGAAAATAAAATTGCTACGAGAAAACGCTAATATAATAGAAGAAACTGTTCAAAGAAGTGTAAGCGAAATCGTTCAAAATGTAAGGGGAAGTAAGGATGAGGCCCTATCTTTTTATACAAAAAAATTTGATGGTGTAAAGATTAAAGAGTTTCGTGTAAGTGAAGAAGAAATAAAACAAGCGAGTATGTTTGTAGAGAATTCATTTTTAGAAGCGTTGCAAGAGGCGAAGAAAAACATTATTTCATATCATGAAAAGCAAAAAAGGCAATCCATATTCGATTGCGCGAGTAAAGGTATCATTAGAGGACAAATCATTCGGCCGTTAGAAAATGTAGGGGTATATGTGCCGGGCGGAACTGCTTCGTATCCTTCGTCAGTATTAATGAATGTATTGCCAGCAAAACTAGCTGGTGTGAAAAAGATTGTAATGGTAACACCGCCGAGAGATGGAGGAATTGATCCACATGTTTTAGTTGCTGCAAGCCTTGCAGGAGTAGATGAAATTTATACGATAGGTGGTGCGCAAGCAATTGCGGCTTTAGCATACGGGACGGAATCGATTCCGAAAGTGGATAAAATAGTTGGACCGGGAAATTTGTACGTCGCTCTGGCGAAACGAGAAGTGTATGGAATAGTAAATATCGATATGATTGCCGGACCATCAGAAATTGTAGTTATTGCGGATGAAACGGGTAATGCAAAATATATTGCGGCTGATTTATTATCACAAGCAGAACATGACGAGAGAGCAACAGCAATTTGTATTACAACGAATATAGAGTTAGCAAAAGAAGTAGAAAAAGAGATAGAAAGACAGTTAGAAACATTGCCAAGAAGTGAAATCGCCCGTGAATCGATGAATAGAAATGGAGCTATTTTTATCGTTCCTTCTTTAGATGAGGCACTAAAGTTATCGAATGAAATTGCCCCGGAACATTTAGAGTTACATATAAAAGAACCGATGAATGCTCTAGCCTATGTGAAACATGCAGGATCTATCTTTCTTGGATCATATTCACCGGAACCCCTCGGTGATTATTTAGCGGGACCGAATCACGTATTACCGACAAGTGGAACGGCAAGGTTTTTCTCACCATTATCAGTCGATGATTTCGTGAAAAAATCAAGCTTTCTGTCTTATACAGAGGAAGCGTTAAGAGATGTACAACATCATATTGTAGAACTTGCCAATAAAGAAGGGTTACATGCGCATGCGAGAGCAATTCAAATAAGATTTGAGGAGGAAGAATAATGCGTGAGTCCAGTCAAATACGTGAGACGACAGAGACAAGAATAAAATTAAATTTGCAGCTTGATGAAGGAAAGAACGTTTCTGTACAAACCGGAGTTGGATTTTTTGATCATATGCTAACTTTATTTGCAAGGCATGGAAGATTTGGTTTGCAAGTGGAGGCGGAAGGCGATGTATTCGTTGATGCGCATCATACAGTTGAAGATGTTGGGATTGTACTCGGAAATTGTTTGAAAGAAGCGTTGCAAAATAAAGAGGGGATTAACAGGTACGGCTCAGCATATGTACCGATGGATGAATCTTTAGGTTTTGTCGCAATTGATATTAGCGGGCGCTCATATATTGTATTTCAAGGAGAATTAACGAATCCGAAACTAGGGAATTTTGATACAGAACTAACAGAAGAATTTTTTAGAGCAGTCGCTCATGCTGCCAATATTACATTACATGCTCGCATTTTATACGGAAGCAATACACATCACAAAATTGAAGCGTTATTTAAAGCATTTGGTAGAGCGCTTAGAGAAGCGGTCGAAAGAAATGCCAACATTACTGGTGTAAATTCAACGAAAGGGATGTTGTAATTGATTGCCATTATAGATTATGGAATGGGAAATATTCGTAGTGTAGAACAAGCATTAAAATATATTGGAGCAGCGTACATCGTAACGAGTGATAAAGAAGAGATTTTTAGAAGTGATGGAGTGATTTTACCAGGAGTAGGTGCATTTCCAAAAGCGATGGATGTATTGGAAGAAAAAGATTTAGTGCATGTGTTAAAAGAAGTTGGGATTTCAGGAAAACCACTTTTAGGTATTTGCTTAGGAATGCAGCTTTTATTTGAAAAAAGTGAGGAACTACAAGACTGTAACGGATTGAATTTATTACCAGGTATCATTCGGAAATTAAAAGTTCCTTATAAAATTCCACATATGGGATGGAATGAGCTAAAGAAAGAGGGAGAAATAGCGCTTTGGAATGGAGTAGAGAACGGTTCTTTCGTATATTATGTCCACTCTTATTACGCAGATTGTCCAAATGAAATTGTGTATGGAATAAGTGATTATGGAGTGAAAGTACCTGGTTTTGTAGCAAAAGGAAATATATATGGCGCACAGTTTCATCCTGAAAAAAGTGGTGACATTGGAATGCAAATGTTAAAAAATTTCAAAGGAGTGGTAGAATCATGGAAATCTTCCCAGCTATCGATTTAAAAGAGGGACGATGCGTTAGACTTTATCAAGGAGAGTTTAGTAAAGAAACAGTAATGAATGAAGATCCGGTTGCACAAGCGATTATATTTGAAAAATTTGGAGCGAAAACATTACACATTGTTGATTTAGATGGTGCAATTGCTGGGGAGTCGTTAAACTTGCCGATCATTGAAAAAATTTGCAAGGCGGTACGTATTCCTGTGCAAGTTGGAGGAGGAATTCGATCACTTGTAGCAGTAGAGAAGTTATTGTCAATAGGTGTAGATAAAGTGATTTTAGGAACAGCTGCTCTTTATGATAAGGCATTTTTAGAAGAAGCAGTTCGTCTATATAAAGAAAAAATCATTGTTGGAATTGATGCGAAAAATGGTTTCGTAGCAACGAGAGGCTGGCTCGATGTGTCTGAAATTTCTTATATTTATTTAGCGAAGCAAATGGAGAATGTAGGTGTTCAAACGATTGTGTTTACGGACATTTCGAAAGACGGGACACTTGCAGGGCCGAATTTTGAGCAATTAGAGTTACTACAAAAAAGCGTAGGTCTGCGTCTCATTGCTTCTGGAGGAGTGGCATCTATTCAAGATGTGAAGAAATTAAATGATATGAATATATGCGGCGTCATAATTGGTAAGGCACTTTACGAGAAAACGATTGATTTAGAAGAAGTGTTACAGGTAACAAAGTTATGTTAGCGAAACGCATTATTCCATGTCTAGATGTGAAAGAAGGGCGAGTCGTAAAGGGTGTAAATTTTATAGGATTACAAGACGTCGGTGATCCTGTTGAAATAGCTGCCTTATATAATGATGTGGGAGCAGATGAAATTGTATTTTTAGATATTACGGCAACGCATGAAGGTCGAAAAACGATTATAGACGTTGTAGAAAAAACAGCTTCAAAAGTATTTATTCCTCTTACAGTTGGAGGAGGGATTTCAAGTGTGAAAGATATGTACAAATTACTAAGAGCTGGAGCAGATAAAGTATCAATCAACTCAGCGGCAGTGCGAAATCCAAAGCTAATCGAAGAAGGGGCAGAACACTTTGGCTCACAATGTATTGTCGTAGCAATTGATGCTAGAAAAGTAGCAGAAGATAAGTGGAATGTATATGTGAACGGCGGAAGAGTTGATACGGGAATGGATGCTATCGAATGGGCGAAGCGCGTCGTTATGCTCGGGGCAGGTGAAATTCTATTAACGAGTATGGATGCAGATGGAACGAAAAATGGATATGACCTTCGTTTAACGGAAGAAATTTCAAAAAGCGTTTCCGTACCAGTCATCGCGTCAGGTGGATGTGGTCATGCTGATCACATTATAGAAGTCTTTCAAAAGACAACAGTCGACGCAGCACTAGCGGCATCGATCTTTCATTATGGTGAGGCGACAGTGCAGGACGTAAAGAGAAAATTAAAAAATGCAAATGTTGAGGTGCGGTTATGAAACCTAACTTTTCAAAAGGATTAATACCGGTAGTTGTCATCGAAGAGGATACGAAAGAAGTTTTAATGCTAGCTTATATGAATGAAGAAGCGTATGAAAAGACGCTAGAAACGAAAAGAACATGGTTTTATTCCCGCTCGAGAGAATCTTTGTGGAATAAAGGAGAAACATCAGGAAATGTCCAATATGTGCAATCTCTTTATTTAGATTGTGATCAAGATTCAATCGTTGTTGTCGTAAAGCAAGTAGGACCTGCTTGTCATACGGGAGAAAAAACATGTTTTCACTACAAAATTATATAGGGGGATACATATGGGAAATGCCTTTAAATTACTATTTGAAACAATTGAAGAACGAAAGGAAAATCCACTTCCTGAATCATATACAAATTACTTGTTTTCAAAAGGAGAAGATAAAATTTTAAAGAAAATTGGTGAGGAATGTTCTGAAGTAATCATCGCATCTAAAAATAATGACAAAGAAGAGTTAGTGAAAGAAATGGTTGATGTATTGTATCACTGCTTCGTTTTATTAGCTGAAAAAAATATATCATTAGAAGATATCATGAAGGAAGTGATAGAAAGAAATGGAAAGCTTTCGAAAGTAGGGGACAGAAGAGAAATAGATACTTTATAAGGGGGAAATGTAGATGAAGGTGGATTATCACATTCATTTAGAAGAAGGGCCATATTCAATAGGGTGGCTAGCTAAAATAAATGAAGCACTACAACATTATGAACCGCTTAAAGAAGAAAAACATTCTATGGAATGGCTTGTGAAAACACAAGAACGCCTGCAAAGACGTGTAAAGGAAGGGCCATTTACAACGAAATGGATTGATTTATATTTAGAAGAAGCTTTGCGAAAAGGTATAAAAGAAGTTGGTATTGTCGATCATTTATACCGTTTTTATGAAGCAAAAGAATACTATGAAAGATATGTCGATATTAGTGATTCTAAGCTTGGACGTTTGCAGAAGGAATGGTTAGACCAAGTAAGGGTAGCGTCACTACATGATTTTACAAAAGCAATTGAAGAAGCGAAAGAACGATGGAGTAAAAGAGGGGTTACGCTTAAACTTGGAATTGAAGCGGATTATTTTATTGGTGGTGAACAAGAATTACAATCTTTACTGGCATTAGGAGACTTTGATTATGTAATTGGATCTGTTCATTTTTTAAATGGATGGGGATTTGATAATCCAGATACGCAAGAATATTTTGAGGAACATGAATTATGTGCTTTATATGATACGTTTTTCAAAACTGTAGAGAGTGCGGTTCGCTCTGAGTTATTTGATATTATAGCTCATCTTGATAACATAAAAGTATTTAATTATCGGTTAGATGAGAATGAACAACTTTCTTATTATAAGAAAATTGCGTGTGCATTAGTAGAAACAAATACGGCAACGGAAATAAATGCAGGATTGTACTATCGCTATCCTGTGCGAGAAATGTGCCCGAGTCCGCTGTATTTACAAGTATTAGCTAAGCATGGTGTTCCGATTACTCTCTCCTCGGATGCTCATTATCCGAATGATTTAGGGAAATATGTGGAAGAGAATATAAATACATTACGTAATCATGATATTTCTCACTTAGCTACATTTACGAAAAGAGTAAGAACGATGAGATTACTGGAAGAAGTAGTAACAATTTCAAAATGAACTACGATTTTTTGATGAAAACCCTCCTTTTTGTTCAAAATAAGAAAGAATAAAAAGGAGGGAAAGAAATGGCGAAACAACAAAATAAACAAAATGTACAAGGTGCACAGCAACAAGCGTATACTTCTGAAACAACGAATACTGCTCAGTCAGTTATTGAGGAGCAAATTAGCGATACAGTTGCAGAAGGAACGATTGATGTGAAGCTCGGAAAAGCATCGCAGGAAAAAGCGTAAGAAGAGGGGAGAGTTACATCTCCTCTTTTTTCATGGAAAAGTGTCGATTTTCAAAACTATAATCAAATTCCTTGGTTTTTATATGTGGATTTCTTACAATGAAATATAAGAGATATCTTATTTTCTATAGAAGAGGTGTTAGTAGTGGCAAAAATATTAGTAGCAGGGGAAATTCCAGCAATCGGATTAGAATTATTAAAAGATCATGATGTAGAAATGTATGATAAAGAGGCGCTAATTTCTTTAGATGAATTAACAGAGCGTGTAAAAGATAAAGATGCATTATTAAGCCTACTTTCTACAAAGGTGACAAAAGAAGTGATTGATGCGGCACCTAATTTGAAGATTGTTGCAAACTACGGTGCTGGTTACGATAATATTGATTACTCGTATGCCGGAGGAAAAGGGATTGCGGTAACGAATACACCGAAAGTATCAACTGAAGCGACAGCAGAATTAACATTTGCACTTCTTTTAGCAGCTGCACGTAGAATTCCTGAAGGTGATACGCTATGTCGTACAACTGGATTTAACGGATGGGCTCCATTATTTTTCTTAGGCCGCGAAGTACATGGTAAAACAATTGGAATTATTGGCCTTGGAGAAATCGGAAAGGCAGTTGCAAAGCGTGCGAAAGCGTTCGGAATGAATGTTTTATATACAGGACCAAATCGAAAACCTACAGCTGAAAGTGAACTGGAAGCAACATATGTAACATTGGAAGAATTGTTACAAACAGCAGACTTTATTACAATTAACTGTGCGTATAATCCGAAATTGCATCATATGATTGATGAAAAGCAGTTTAAAATGATGAAGAAAACAGCGTACATTGTAAATGCCTCACGTGGACCAATTATGAATGAAGCGGCACTTGCTCAAGCATTAAAAACGAATGAAATTGAAGGGGCAGCTCTTGACGTGTTTGAATTTGAACCGAAAATTACAGAAGAGCTAAAAGAATTAAAAAATGTAGTACTTGCTCCTCACGTAGGAAATGCAACATTTGAAACGCGCGATGCGATGGCTGAAATGGCAGTAAGAAATATTTTAGCCGTATTAAACGGTGAAGAGCCTGTAACACCTGTAAATCAAAAAGTATTGGTTACAAAATAAAAAGAAACCTTCCGGAATCGGAAGGTTTTTTTATTTTTCTTTATTTGCTCTTTTAGATGGTCTTTGTCTAAGAAATTGAGATAGCATATACAAAATATATAGTGGAATAGCAATGAATAAGAAAACAGAAAAATTACCGAACCCTGTTTGGTACATTGTAATAATGATTCCAACTAAAAATAGTGTAATAATGATGCTATATCGTGGAATTGGTACATCTTTTAAACTTGGGATACGAATGCGGCTTACCATTAAAAATGCGAACGTTACAAATACTGTAATAAGAACGATTTTTGGAATGGTATGTGAAAATAATGTTAAGAAAGCAACAAGCCCACCCGCTGCTGTAATCGGTACCCCAGTGAAATATTTCATTGAAGTAGAAGATGGTGTTACATTAAATCGTGCTAAACGATATGCCCCGAAAAGAGGGAATAATCCCGCTATGTATAGACCGATGATTCCGTAGTTGGAGAAAGATGTGTAATACATTAAAACAGCAGGTGCTGCACCAAATGTTACGACATCTGCAAGTGAGTCGAGCTCTTTTCCCATTTGTGAATCAACACGTAATAAACGAGCAACACGCCCATCAAGACTATCTAACATCATCCCGATAAGTACTAAAATAGCAGCTGATTTATAATATCCTAAAGATGCATAGCCGATTGACAAGAATCCACTATATAAATTTCCGAGCGTAAATAAGTTTGGAATAGCTGCTCTATACAAAATCTGATCCCTTGCTTTCTGTAATAAATTCTTAATTAGTGTATGAAAGTTTACTTATTTTATCATACCATAAATTTCTTCCTCATACGAAAGAAATTCCCAATTTGTGAAAGATTTCATAGAAGAATAATTTGAAAAATAAGTAAAAAAAGAAGCAACTTTTATAAAGTTGCTTCTTGTATTATTCAAATCTCGTTGTCATCGTTCCGGTTTTATACCGATTGTTAGGATCGAAACGTAATAAATCTCCATAAATGAGTTTGTCGGAGAGTTTCAATTCAGTTTTTGCTTTTTCAATATTTGGTTGACATAATGAAATGTCCGTCTTTTCACCTGTATCTCGTTTATAGCACATGTTTTTTGTATAAACATAATCTTTTGAAACGAAGCTACCATCACGCATTACCATAAGTGGGTCTTCTTCTTTAATAAATAAGTCAGTTCCAAATTCAACTGATTGATTTGTTTTAATACCAAGTAAATGAAGTAGCGTTGGTTTAATATCAATTTGACCAGATACTTTAGAAATGACTTTTCCTTCTTGACCAGGTACATGAATAATGAGAGGGACGCGTTGTAATTGCATAGAATCAAACGGTGTAATAGCGTCTTTCCCAAGGAATTGAGCCATAGCTGCGTTATGATTTTCAGAAATACCGTAATGGTCTCCATAAATGATAATAACTGAATTATCATACAGCCCATCTTCTTTTAATTGTTTAATAAACAGTTTAAGAGCTTCATCCGTGTAACGAACAGTTGGGAAGTAACGGTTTACAACACCACTTTCTGAATTAAACTCATCAACATATTGATCTTCTGGATTTAGAAGAAATGGAAAATGGTTTGTTAAAGTAATGAATTTTGTATAGAACGGTTGTGGTAAAGATTTTAGTTGTGGAATAGATTGTTCAAAGAACTCTTTATCTTTTAACCCCCAACCGACAGACATTTGTTCTGTGCCTACGTAATCATTTAAATTAAAGTAACGATCATATCCAAGTGCAGGATACATTACATCACGATTCCAAAACGTTTTATCGTTTGAATGGAAGACAGCAGAAGAATATCCGTATTTCTTTAATTGTTCTGGTGTAGCGGTATATTCATTTGTTGCATGAGTAAAGAATACAGAACCGCGGTCTAACGGATAAAGTGAATTTTCAACGATAAATTCAGCATCAGAAGTTTTACCTTGTCCTGTTTGATGATAGAAGTTATCGAAATAAAAACTATCTTTAATAAATTCATTTAAAAATGGAGTAATTTCTTTTCCATTTATTTTTTTATTAATAACAAAACTTTGTGTAGATTCCATTGAAATCAAAATTACATTTTTACCTTTGGCAGCTCCAAATAAGTTCTTATCAACTTGTTTATCTTTTGAGTCTGTATAGTTTTTAATTTCGGAGAACCCGTCCCCACTTGCAAATACACGTTCAGCTGAAGATTTCGATTGAAGTGTAATATCGAATAGATGATATGTGTATAAACCTAAATTTTTCACGACAGTTTGACGGTCAAATGAGCGTGAGAACATTTGTGGTTTATAAATAACGGAAACAACAATCTGTAGTGCTAATAGAGCTGTTACACCGCTAAAGAAAGTTCGCTTCTCAGAGCGAGAAAGCGGCGTCTTGTCGCAAAATGCCGGGAATTTACGCGAAAGAAACATTAAAATAATCGCATCTGCAAATAAAAGTAATGTTTTATACGTAAAGAGTTCTTTTATACTTGTCCCTAAATCAGCCATGTTATTTGTTTGGAATAATACTGGGAATGTAACGAAATCGTTATAAAACCCATAGAACATTGCATTTCCGAATAAAATGAATGATAGTATAAAACTGATTCCAATTATAATGCGGTTTCGGTGCTTAGATGCAAATAAAGCAAAACCGAAAAATAAAAGTAACGCAGCCAGTGGATTAATAAAAAGCATAAACTCTTCAAAGAAATTATCAATTTTAATATCAAATGCTAGCTTGTACACAATATATGTTTTTATCCATAATAAAACGACTGCAACGAGTGCAAATCGCAGTTTTGGAAACAGACGTTGTAGCATAATATACTCCTCTCCTAAAAAGCATGACAGTTCTTGTGAGCCGGTTTGAGTGGCGCCTCATTTTATATATACGAACAGTCCTTTGTTATTATGTTTATTATACTATGAGTATCATTATACGAAAATAAAAGAGAGTTGTGGGCTTTTTTATAATAATTGAGTAGAAAAAGGGCAGTAGGAGACAATAAAACGGAGTTTCTATGTATGATAATTATCGTGCGTAGAAAGAATCGTGTAACAATACGGAGGTTATAATGCGAAAATTATTATATTGTATAGTATGCAGTAGTGTTATACTTTTTGCTTCACCGAGTGTGTCGGTAGCCCAATATGATGCACCTCTTATGGAAGATGCCCTTTATTCTGTTTTATTTCCGAAAATAAATAAAGCAATTGAAAAACAATATGGGAGCTTGAAGCCGTATCAATGTCCAAAAATTATTAGTTTAAAAAAAGTGTATAGCGATACATATTTATTTCAAGCGGCTATTGAAGTAACGAAGTATGAACGAGTCGCTGGGAAAATTGCTCCACCATTTGAGAAGGTAACGATTACATTTAATAACGACGAAGGCGAATGGGAAGTGACAAAGATTTTAGTAAAGCGCTTACCGAATGATACGAAACTAGACTGTAAAAAAACAATATAAAAAATTGTTTGACAAATAAAATGGTCCTTTGGTATTGTTAATAGCAACAATTAGATGTTTGAAAATTAAATAGACTTACCTCATCTACTCTCAAAGGTAGAGGCCGCGATAGGAAAGAGTAAGCTATGGGAGATTTAATGGAATCTGTGATCATAGGTTGAAAGGGACTATTGCCGAAATATAAGAATAACCATCTTATTCATATATTGGGACTGCATTGAATAAATGTAGTACTGTCATAAGATTTATTTTATGGAGAGCTATTTGGAGATGTTGATGCGGTTTCTTATTTTGAGGAGATAACAACTCGTTTATTTTTTCAATATATATTTTTCCTAATAAGAAACGCGTGTGAACATTGTTCCGCGCGTTTTTTGTCTATCTAAAAGCGTGCTGCAATGAATAGAAGATTGGGGTTATGAGTTTTAGAGGAAATAAGGGAGGAATTCAAATGTATTTACACGGCACAAGCCGAATCAATGGGCAAGGACACTTAGAAATTGGAGGGTGCGATACGACGCAGCTAGCAAAACAATACGGAACACCGCTTTATGTATACGATGAAGAGTCAATTCGAGGAAAGTGCCGCGCGTTTCATCGTGCTTTTAAAGAAAGTGGGTTCTCTTATCAAGTAGCATATGCAAGCAAGGCGTTCTTGTGCATGGAGATGTGCCGAGTAGCTCGTGAAGAGAATATGTCATTAGACGTTGTTTCTGGAGGGGAATTATATACTGCGCTTCAAGCAGGATTTCCGGCATCGCGTATTCATTTTCACGGCAATAATAAAACAGAAGAAGAGATCGTGATGGCTCTTCAGGCGAATATTGGTTGTTTTGTCGTAGATAATTTCTTGGAATTAGAAATTTTGCATGATTTAGCAGTGCAACACGGGAAATTTGTGAACATATTAATCCGTGTAACGCCTGGAGTAGAGGCACACACACATGAATATATTACAACAGGTCAAGATGATTCGAAATTTGGATTTGGCGTTTCAAATGGTCAAGCGATGCAAGCCATTGAACTTGCTTTACAAAAATCAAATTATAATGTGTTAGGAATTCATTCACATATCGGATCGCAAATATTTGAAACGGCTGGATTTGTTCGAGCGATTGAAGTTCTTCATCAATTTTTAGAAGAAGTGAGAGAGCGAACGAACTATGTAGTAAAAGTGTTAAATGTGGGCGGAGGATTCGGAATACGCTACACAGAGTCAGATACACCATTAACTCTTGAGACATATGTGCGAGCTGTAACAAGTGCAGTGAGAGAACAATTTACAGTATATAATTATCCATTGCCAGAAATATGGGTTGAGCCAGGCCGTAGTATTGTAGGCGATGCTGGAACGACAATTTATACAGTCGGATCTGTGAAAGACATTCCTGGTATTCGGAAATATGTATCAGTGGATGGTGGGATGACTGATAATTTAAGACCAGCTTTATATAACGCTCGTTATGAAGCTATGTTAGCAAATCGAGGGAATGATGAGAATGAGGAAATCGTTTCGATTGCTGGGAAGTGCTGTGAGAGTGGAGATATGTTGATTTGGGACATTACTCTACCGAAAGTTGCTTCTGCCGATTTATTAGCAGTTTCTTGTACGGGAGCATATGGGTATTCAATGGCAAATAATTATAACCGTATTCGAAGACCAGCCGTCGTCTTTGCAAAAGGTGGAACATCGCAAATTGTTGTAGAGCGCGAAACATATGAAAATATTATTGGGAACGATCGCATACGTATTAAAGAACTTGTTTAAATGGGGAAAAGGAGTTGTTCGGATGGGCAATTCCTTTTTTATAAAATAAAATAATTAAAATATATCGGAAAACTAGGATTGAAAAAAATCAGAATTGTGATAAAATACAAATACAAAGCTTATCAAGAGAAGCGGAGGGAACTGGCCCGACGAAGCTCGGCAACCTGCTTATAGAAAGCAAGGTGCTAAATCCAGCAAAATGGAATCCATTTTGAAAGATAAGGTAAAATATATTACCGAACAGTCTTTTCGAAATGGGAAAGATTTTTTTTATGAATAAAAAGGGGGGCTGTTCGCGTGAGTGTACGGGAACATTATGAGGAAGTATCTGAAAAAATTCAAGCGATGCTTGCTGATATGAAATATGGTTCAATTACAATTGTTGTGCAAGATGGAAAAGTCATTCAATTAGAAAAAAGTGAAAAAGTACGTTTAAAGTAAAAAAGCGCTGACTAGAAAAACTAGAGGCGGTTTTAACCTATTTTATTAGGTTAAAACCGTCTTTTTGCTTTTACAGGGGGAAAAAACATGTTGACGTATGAAACGTGGGAAGAAAATGCTGTTTCATTTTCAGAAGAAGATGAAACGAAAGGCGCGCTGTCAGTATTAAGTTGGGCTTATAAAGAGTATAAAGATGAAATTGTATACGCATGTAGCTTTGGAGTGGAAAGTATGGTATTACTGCATCTTATAAACCAAGTAAATCCATCTGCTAAAGTTGTATTTTTGGATACAAACGTACATTTTCAAGAAACGTATGAATTAATTCAAAAAGTGCGGGAACGATTTCCTTCATTGAATATTATAGAAAAACAGCCAAAACTTACACTTGATGAACAAGCAAAATTGCATGGTGATAGGCTGTGGGAAAACAATCCCAATCTTTGTTGTAAGATTAGAAAAGTTTTACCTTTAGAAGAATCATTGGCAAATGAAAAAGCGTGGATATCAGGATTGAGAAGGGAACAATCAGAAAACCGTAAGCATACAAGGTTTATAAATCACGATCATCGCTTTCAATCTATTAAAGTTTGTCCGCTCATTCATTGGACGTGGAAAGAGGTATGGCGATATGTATACAAACATAGCTTGCCGTATAACCCATTGCATGATATTGGATATCCAAGTATTGGGTGTGAGAAGTGTACGCTGCCTGTAGGAGAGGGTGGCGATTCGAGAGATGGTAGATGGGCTGGGAAAGTGAAAACAGAATGTGGCCTTCATTACCAATAAGATGAATTTGAAAATAAAGCTAAGAGAGGGTATAGAAAATGAGTACAGTAAACGAATTAATAAATCGAATAGACGAGACATACGACGTATCACAAATTGAAAAAGAAATTCAACTAGATAACATTGCTTTAAGTGATTTAGAGCTATTAGCGACAGGGGGATATAGCCCGCTTACTGGTTTTTTAGGAAAGAAAGATTATGATTCGGTTGTAGAAACGCTTCGTTTAGCAAATGGGAGCGTTTGGAGTATACCAATTACATTACCAGTCACAGAAGAAGTTGCAGAGACTCTAAAAGCTGGAGAGGAAGTAAAACTTGTTAACGGTGGAAATGTATATGGTGTTATTCAAATAGAAGATGTTTTTGTGCCTGATAAGGAAAAAGAAGCGTTATTAGTGTATAAAACGACGGATGAGGCTCATCCTGGAGTGAAAAAATTATACGAAAGACCTAACGTTTACGTTGGAGGAACTATTATTCTTACAAAACGTTTTGAAAATAATCCGTTTCCTTCTTATCATTTAGATCCAATTGAAACGAGGGAAGAATTTAAAAAACGTGGTTGGAAAACGATAGTCGGATTCCAAACGAGAAATCCGGTACATCGTGCCCATGAATATATTCAAAAATCTGCTCTTGAAATTGTAGATGGCCTCTTTTTAAATCCGCTCGTTGGAGAAACGAAGTCGGACGATATTCCTGCTGATGTAAGAATGGAAAGCTACGAAGTATTACTTCAAAACTATTATCCGAAAGATCGTGTCTTTTTAAGTGTATTTCCTGCAGCAATGCGTTACGCAGGACCGAGGGAAGCGATATTTCATGCATTAGTCAGAAAGAATTTTGGATGCACTCACTTTATTGTAGGACGTGATCATGCAGGGGTAGGAGATTATTACGGTACTTATGAAGCGCAAGAAATTTTTACAAACTTTACAGTGGAAGAGTTAGGGATTACACCGTTATTTTTTGAACATAGTTTTTACTGTGCGAAATGTGAAGCGATGGCTTCGACGAAAACATGCCCGCACGGGAAAGAGGATCATGTTATTTTATCGGGTACGAAAGTAAGAGAACTATTAAGAAACGGTGAAGTTCCGCCAAGTACATTTAGTCGTAAAGAAGTAGTGGAAGTACTAATTAAAGGTTTGAAAAAAGAAGTAGTAACAGAATAGGGAGAGAATGAGATGGACACGAATATTACTTGGCATACAGCTTCTGTTTCAAAAGATGAGAGAAGAGTGAAGAATGGGCATCATAGTTTTGTGATTTGGTTTACTGGTTTATCAGCTTCGGGTAAATCTACAGTAGCGAACGCGGTTGCTCGTAAACTATTTGAAAAGAATATTGGAAACTATGTACTTGATGGAGATAATATACGCCACGGTTTAAATAAAGACTTAGGTTTTTCTGAAAGTGATCGTATGGAAAATATAAGACGGATTGGCGAAGTGGCGAAGCTATTTGTAGATCAAGGTACTGTTGTTCTTACAGCGTTTATTTCACCGTTTCGAGTAGACCGAAAACAAGTAAGAGATCTATTAGCTGCCGATGAGTTTATAGAAGTATTTGTAAAATGTCCAATTGAAGAGTGTGAGAAACGTGATCCGAAAGGGCTTTATAAAAAAGCAAGAAAAGGTGATATTAAAGAGTTTACAGGTATCGATTCACCGTATGAGGAACCAGAGAAAGCGGAATTAATCGTAGAAACGCACAAGTATTCTATTGAAGAATGTGCAGAACAAATCGTGAAGTACTTACAAGAGCGTAGTTTTACCCCGCTATTTACCGGGCAGTAAAACTCCCATCTCAAAATTTGGCTAGGGCAAAGAAGTTAGGTGGGAGATGAACTGCCCGTAAATGCCCGATTGATTCAACTAATAATCAGTGGAGGATGAACACTCCCCACTGATTAAAGTTTCACTTTATATAGGGGGATAAAAAATGAGTTATGAAAAAGTATGGGCTAACAATGAAAAATTAAATCAAACTGAGAAAAATAAATTAAAAAAAGATGGATTGGAAATCTTTAATGATATTCCTTACTATGCAGAGAATGGCTTCGAATCTATTCCGAAAGAAGAATGGGACGCATTCAAATGGGCAGGGTTGTATTTACAAAGACCGAAAGAAGCTGGTTATTTTATGATGCGTGTAAATATTCCTTCAGGGGTTATTACGAATGCACAGGCAGAAGTGCTTGCTTCTATCGCTGAGGATTATGGGCGCGACGTAATAGATATTACGACAAGACAAGCGATTCAGTTTCATTGGTTGGAAATTGGGCACATTCCAGATATTTTTAAAAGGTTAGCAAGAGTTGGGTTATCTTCAGCTGGGGCGTGTGGTGATATAACGCGTAATATTACAGGGAATCCACTTGCTGGCATTGATGCAAATGAACTGTTTGATACAACTGGTATTGTGAAAGAGGTATATGACTATTTCCAACATAATGAAGAGTTTTCTAACTTACCACGTAAATTTAAAATGTCTATTAGTTCTAACATTTATAACTCAGCTAACGCAGAGATTAACTGTGTTGCATTTACACCTGCTACGAAAGAAATAGATGGTGTGAAAAAAGTTGGTTTTCATATAAAAGTAGGCGGTGGATTATCAGCTCGTCCGTATTTAGCTGATGAATTAGATGTATTCGTTTTACCAGAAGAAGTGAAGGCAGTAGCGATTGGGATTGCTACGATATTCCGTGATTTTGGATACCGTGAAAAACGTCATTTAGCTCGTTTGAAATTTCTTGTTGCAGACTGGGGAGCAGAGAAGTTTAAAGAGAAACTAATAGAGTATACAGGACCATTGCAAAGTAAAGGAGAAAGTGCAGTCAAAGGCTGGAATGCAGGATACTTTTATGGTGTTCAAAATCAAAAACAAGAGGGATTAAAATATGTAGGTTTTAATGTGCCGGTAGGACGCCTACATGCAGAAGAAATGTTTGAAATTGCAAGAATTGCTAAACAGTATGGGAATGGACAAATTCGTACATGTAATTCGCAAAACTTCATTATTCCGAATGTTCTGCCAGAGAATGTAACTGGTTTGCTAAATGAACCGTTGTTTGAAGCAATATCAGCAAGTCCAAAATCGTTTATTGGTCATGCGGTTTCTTGTACTGGTATTGAATATTGTAATCTTGCTTTAGTAGAAACGAAAGAAAGATTGCGAAAAATTGCCGAATACTTAGATACACAAATTGCACTCGATGTTCCGGTTCGTATTCATATGGTAGGATGCCCGAATTCGTGTGGTCAACGTCAAATCGCTGACATAGGATTGCAAGGTGTGAAAATGAAAACGAAGGAAAAAGGAATCGTTGAAGCATTTGAAATATATGTAGGTGGAACGTTGTTAGATGGCGGTGCTTATAATCAAAAGTTAAAAGGAAAAATAGATGGCGAGGATCTACCTGATGTACTCGCATCATTTATAAGTTATTTCAAAGAAAATAAATTACCGGCTGAAACATTTTATGATTTTGTGGGCCGTGTGGGTGTAGAGACATTACAAATAGCGTTAAATAACGTGTTAGAAGAAGTAATAGCGTCTTAGGAGGGACAATATGGATTTATATCGATTTGAAGCTGTATTAGTAAATAGTATTGTGCCAATTGTTGTTGTTGCTGAAAGTGAAGAACATGCATTTAAGATGGCGGAGATTGAACTTGAAAAACATTTTTTACCGTTACCAGAGGTAAAGGAGATTGCTTTATTTGAAAAAAAGAAAATTCGAAAAAGCGCAGCCTTTGTTATTCACGAGTAAGGAACATTGAAATATGAAGAAATGAAAACTTCCATTCATATATAAGGATGGAAGTTTCACTTTAATAGTAGAAATGAGGAGAGATGATGGGAAAAGTATATATCGTTGGAGCAGGCCCTGGTGATCCAGATTTAATTACTGTAAAAGGATTGAAGTGTATTGAGAAGGCAGATGTTATTTTATACGACCGTCTCGTGAATAAAGAGTTGCTATCATACGCAAAGCCTGAAGCGGATTTGATTTATTGCGGGAAACTCCCGAATTATCACACGATGAAGCAAGAGACAATTAATACGTTTCTTATTAAATATGCGAAAAAAGGAAAAGTTGTAACGAGGCTTAAGGGCGGTGATCCATTTATATTTGGTAGAGGAGGAGAAGAGGCGGAAGCGCTAGCAAAGCAAGGTGTACCATTTGAAGTTGTCCCAGGTATTTCAGCTGGAATAGCTGCACCTGCATATGCTGGTATTCCGGTGACGCATCGTGATGCAAGTGCGAGTTTTGCTATTGTGACAGGGCATAGGAAAGAAGATGCTGAAGAGGAAGTGAAGTGGGAAAATTTAGCGAAAGGTGTAGAGACTTTAGCTGTATATATGGGGGTTAGCAATTTACCCTACATATGTGAACAACTGATGAAGCATGGAAAAGATAAAAGGACGCCTGCTGCTATTATTGAGCGTGGAACCACATCTATGCAGCGCACAGTTGTAGGGACATTAGGAACAATTGTAGATGTTGCGAAAAAAGAACAAATTCAAAATCCGAGCATGATTGTAATTGGAGAAGTCGTCCGTTTTAGAGAAAAAATCCATTGGTTTGAGAAACAGACAGAAAGTACGTATCAAGTAAGTGGAGTGTTATAAAATGAAAGCCGTCTTATATATATGTCATGGAAGTCGCTTGAAAGCAGCTAAAGAAGAAGCGGTTGCATTTATTACGTCATGCATGAACCGTGTAGAGGCAAGTATTCAAGAAGTTTGTTTTTTAGAGTTAGCGAGTCCAACTATTGATGAAGGATTCCGTACATGTGTGAAGCGTGGTGCTACAGAGGTTATTGTTATTCCAGTTTTTTTATTAGCGGCAGGTCATGTGAAAACAGATATCCCGTTTGAATTGGAGAAGTTAACTAATCAATTTTCGAATGTTAAAGTGACCTATGGTAACCCGTTTGGTGTATCAGAAACACTTGTTAAATCGGTGTATAGCGGAAGTGGCATTGAACAGGAAGATAAGAATGAAGTGACGTTACTTCTCGTTGCAAGAGGGAGTAGTGATCCTGAAGTATTAAGAGATATAAACTGGATCGCTTCTTTATTTCAAAAGGAAGAGAAGATTAAAAAAGTAGAAGTTTGTTATTTAGCGGCTGCAGAGCCAAAATTTGAGGAGAAGTTAAAGGAAGTTGTAGAACGAAAAGAAAAGAACATCGTTGTGCTGCCTTACTTATTATTTACAGGTTTACTTATGAAACATATTGAAAAAGAAGTGCGCCAATATGAGTTGGATGAGATAAAAATAAGTCCGTATTTAGGAAAGAATGGAGCGTTTCAGTACATGTTAATTCAGAAAACGAAGAAATTATTGAAGGGAGATCAATATGTATCCACTTACAGTGCGAGTTGAGAAGAAACGTGTTGTTGTCATTGGTGGAGGGAAAGTCGCGGGATTTAAAATTATTCCTTTACTAAAACAAGGTGCAGATATAGTTGTGATAAGTCCTGAATTGGATGCGAATTTAGTGAAACTTGTAGAAGAAAAGAAAATTCGTTGGTATCAAAGGGAGTATGAAAAAAGTGATATTAAAGACGCCTTTTTAGTTGTTGCAGCGAGTAGTGATGCTGTATTAAATGAACAAATTGCTGAAGATAGCGCAGAGAATCAATTAGTAAATGTTATTACGAACCCGGAAAGTGGTAATGTTCATTTTCCGGCAGCGATTCATCGTGGGTTACTGAATGTGGCTGTTTCTACCGGAGGGGCAAGTCCGAAACTTGCAAAAAAAATTCGTGATGATATCGCAAATAAATATGATGAGGCGTATGAAGCGTATCTTGATTTTTTATACGAAGTTAGAGTAAAAGTGAAAGCATTACAAATAGAGAAAAGGCAGAAAAATATATTGTTGCAAGAGGTATTAAAGTCGATATATGTTCAAAATGAACAAAAAAGAGAATTGTTTTTACAAGAATTAGAGAGAACAGTTCATATAGGATAATGAATAAATTGTACTTTACAACTATAAAAATATAATTTATAATCACAAGTAACTTCAATAGATGAAATCGATGAGCAAGAAGAGTATGTATATTTGATACGTTCAGAGAGCTGGGGTAAGGTGTGAGCCCGGTACGATAAAATATACAGAATGGGCTTGCGAGAGGTATGTTGAACATTGTAGTAGGCAACCCGGGTTCCGCCGTTAAAAGGATAGAGTATCGGAGTTTTTCCTGTACTTGAACAAGTGGGATTTATCAATCCAATTGAGGTGGTACCACGGTATTAACATTACATATATCGTCCTCTACATGCATATTTGCGTGTAGGGGACTTTTTTTATTTTCTAAAGGAGGTGTGCGAGTATGAAATGAAAGTGTATAATTAACAAAAGTTTAAATATTCAGAAAAGGAGAAATTATGATGAAAGAAACACAGCAATGGACTTCGAAAATAGGCTTTGTACTCGCAGCAGCCGGAGCCGCAGTAGGTCTTGGTGCAATATGGAAATTTCCGTATGTTGCAGGTAATGGCGGGGGAGGCGCATTCTTCCTTGTATTTTTACTATTAACTTTATTTATAGGTATGCCGCTTCTTTTAGCTGAATTTGTTATTGGACGTAGTACGCAAAAAGAGGCAGTTACAGCTTATAAAGTACTCGTACCAAATAGTAAATTGTATCCTTGGATTGGTCGTATGGGAGTTGTAACTTGTTTTAGTGTACTCTCTTTCTATAGTGTTGTAGGTGGATGGATTTTACTGTACTTATACTATAGTGTTACAGGAAGCTTCTGGAATGGTGTTGTTGATTATGGGAAATTGTTTGGTGAAACGATTTCAAATCCAGCAAGTGCGATTGGAGCGCAATTTCTCTTTATGCTTTGCACTATTTTTGTTGTAAGTAAAGGTGTAGAAAAAGGGATAGAAAAAGCAAGTAAGTATATGATGCCGTTATTATTTATTTTATTTATTGCGATCATTGTTCGTGCATTAACACTTGATGGTGCTTTTGCAGGAGTAGAGTTCTTCTTGAAACCAGATTTTTCAAAGCTTACAGCAGATACGATTTTATATGCGATGGGACAATCTTTCTTCTCGCTAACAGTAGGGGCCTCGGTAATGGTAACGTATAGTTCGTATTTGAAGAAAGAAGAACATTTAGCTAAATCAGCAACATCTATTGTAAGTTTAACTGTTTTTATTACAGTACTTGCAGGATTAGCAATTTTCCCAGCGATTTTCGCATTAGGCGTTAAGCCGACTGAAGGACCGGGATTACTGTTTATCGTCCTTCCAGCAGTATTTGCGAAAATACCATTTGGACAATTTTTCTTCATTATGTTTTTAGTTTTATTCTTCTTTGCAACGTTAACATCTGCGATTTCTATGCTTGAAATTGTAGTAGCATCTGTTGCGAAAGATAATGAGAAAAAGCGTCCGTCAGCATCATTATTAATCGGTATTCTTATTTTTGCAGTTGGAATCCCGTCAGCATTATCGTTTGGCGTTATGAGTGACGTGAAAATATTTGGGAAAACATTCTTTGACTTAGTCGATTTCTCAGTAAGTAACGTATTGCTGCCGCTAGGAGTACTAGCTATTTCGTTATTTGTACCAAATAAAATGAGTAAAGAAATGTTAATGAAAGAATTAGAAGTTACGGAAACGAAAGGGAAAACATTATTTAATATTTGGTTCTTCTTGCTTCGTTATGTTATTCCAGTAACTGTAATTATTGTGTTTTTAAATGCGATAGGCGTATTTATTATGCTGTAGGTGTATTTAATAAGCGATTATATGCTTTATAAGCTGTGATGACTACGAGGAATGATCCGATTAAAAATAATGCTGAATCGCCAAATGTAAATAGCCGGCCAATGTAAGTTTCTCTATCTTCTTCTATTTTTTTGCTGTAATTGTGTATTCATATGATTCACCCTGTAGAATATAGGCATTTAGTTGTAGTCTATGTGGAATGCCTATAGTGTGTGAAGTGTAAATAAAAAACTCGGTATGCACCGAGTTTTTTTCTATAATCCGATATAAGGAGATGGATCAACTGCGTTTGTCTTGCCGACATTCCATTCTCCAAGGTGAAGTTCGAAGTGTAAATGCTGTCCGTATGATTGACCAGTGTTCCCCATAAATCCAAGTTGAGTTCCTTGTTTTACAGTTTGTCCATTTGATACAGAACGGCTACTCATATGAGCATATACTGTTGTGTATGTTTTTCCGTTAATACGGTGAGATAAGTACACAACATTTCCATAACTAGATGATAATTCTGAGCGAATAACAACGCCATCAGCAGCGGCAATAATCGGAACGGTTCCTGAAGCTGCGATATCGATTCCTTTATGGTTATCTATAGAACGCACGCCAAACCCAGAAGTTTTTGATCCAGCTGCTGGCTTAATAAAGCCGCCAATATTTGTATCGTGTGGTGTTGGAGCTGCTTGAGCTGCTTGAGCTTTTTGAGCAGATGTAGTAGCTTGTTTACGAGCTTCTTCTGCCTTGCGGGCTTCCTCAGCTTTACGAGCCTCTTCGGCACGTTTTTCCTCTTCAATTGCTTTTTGAACAGCTTGACGCTGATTTTCTAAAATACCTTTAGATTCTTCTAATCCTTCAATCTCTGAATCTACTTTTGCTACTTTCGTATGTAGATCGTTAATAAAGGTTTGCTGCTGTTGCTGATTCGTTTGCAACTCTTGTTGTTTTTGAGCTAATTTCTGTTCAGCTTCTTTTAGTTGTTGCTCTTTTTTCTCAACAGCCTCTTTTTCTTTCGTCACAGCATTTTGGTCAGTTGTTTGTTTTTTCACAATATCGGTATCGTTGTTTAAAATTAAACTTACAGAGTACATATTATCAACAAGATCAGCAATGTTTGTAGAAGTTGTTAATACCTCTGTAATGATATTTGTACGAGGTTTTTCTTGCATAGATTGCAAACGTTGCTTAATAACTTCCTGACGTGTATCTATGTTTGTTTGTAATTGCTCTATATGTTTCTTTTTTTCAGCGATTACTTGTTGTGTTTTATCAATTTCTTTTTTTGTATCGTTTAATTCAGCCTCGTTTTTATTAATAGAAGTAGTTAAATCGTCGATTTTCTTTTGTAATTCTTGAATTTCCTTTTCTATTTGTTCTCTCTCGGCTGATTTATTTTGTAAGTCATTTTGTTTTCCTTCTAATTCAGATTGAATATTAGATAATTTATCTTGATTCGTTTCAGCGTATGCGGGTGAAAGTAACGGAGAAACAAAAATTGTTCCTGCTGCTAAAACGCTGAACGCTGCAAATTTCTTTTTCATGGTTGTCTGGCTCCTTTCCCTATGAATGTTATATATCATAAGAAGAAGAGTGTCTATCGTTGTAACCATAATGTAAAGAAAATTTTATAAAATTGCTAAGTTTTGTCGGAATTTATCATCTTTCAACGATAAATTTCATGTTAGGTGCATTTTTGAAATTTGTGTAAGAAGGATGTATTTTTAAGTTATTTTGTAAAATAAAGGGAAAAATAGATTTGTTTTATATAGTGAAATATTAGATGGAAACCCAATAAAACACTAGTAAGGGATCGTTCTCATGTGAGGTTTTCTGACATGGGTTTTGTTTTTGTCAAGAAAATTATTTGCATTCGAGCAAAGTTATTTTGTTGTCAGATTTTAAATTTTGATTTATGATTTTTAACAGGGACAAAATGTAGTGAATTGTCGAATAATATGTAATACTCTTAATTTCAAGTTTTATAGAGATAGAATGAGAGATAGAGTGAAACATCGAAGAGGGGGTTACAACAAGTATGAAAAGAATAGGACTTGCATGGCAAATATTAATTGGTCTTGCGCTAGGTATTGCAGTTGGGGCGATTTTCTTTGGCAATCCGGCAGTGGTGAGCTATTTACAACCAATTGGTGATATTTTCATCCGATTAATTAAAATGATCGTTGTACCGATTGTTGTAGCAAGTATTGTTGTTGGGGTAGCTGGTGTTGGTGATGTTAAAAAATTAGGCCGACTAGGCGGTAAAACAATTATTTACTTTGAAATTATTACAACACTTGCAATTATTGTCGGTTTATTAATTGCTAATATTTTCCAACCAGGAAAAGGCGTAAATATGGAGCAGTTAACAAAGACAGACATTTCGAAATATACACATACGACAGAGCAAGTACAAAGTCATTCATTTGCAGATACATTTGTAAATATTGTTCCAACGAACATTATGAAGTCATTAGCTGACGGAGATATGCTTGCTATTATCTTCTTCTCTGTACTATTTGGTTTAGGTGTAGCGGCAATTGGTGAAAGAGGAAGACCGGTTCTTCAATTTTTCCAAGGTGTAGCTGATGCAATGTTTTACGTAACGAACCAAGTTATGAAATTTGCGCCATTTGGTGTATTCGCATTAATTGGTGTTACAGTTTCTACATTTGGTTTAGCTTCATTAATTCCGTTAGGGAAATTACTAATTGTAGTATACGGAGCAATGATTTTCTTCGTAGTAGTTGTCTTAGGACTTACAGCGAAAATATTTGGAATTAATATTTTCCAATTCTTTAAAATTTTAAAAGACGAACTGATCTTAGCGTATTCAACAGCAAGTTCAGAAACAGTTTTACCGAAAATCATGGAGAAAATGGAAAAGTTCGGTTGTCCGAAAGCAATTACATCTTTTGTTATTCCGACAGGTTATTCATTTAACTTAGATGGATCAACTTTATATCAAGCAATTGCAGCTATTTTCTTAGCACAAATGTACGGTATTGATTTATCTATTTCTCAACAAATTACATTATTACTTGTATTAATGGTTACATCAAAAGGTATCGCGGGTGTACCGGGCGTATCATTCGTTGTATTATTAGCGACACTTGGTACAGTAGGTATTCCAGCTGAAGGTTTAGCCTTCATCGCCGGTATTGACCGTATTTTAGATATGGCTCGTACAGCAGTTAACGTTGTAGGTAACTCTTTAGCAGCTGTAGTTATGTCTAAGTGGGAAGGTCAGTATGATGCTGAAAAAGGACAAGCTTATTTAGAGGAAATTTCTAATAAGCAAGCAGCTTAATTATAATTTGAAAAAGCTCTCACATAATATGTGAGGGCTTTTCTATATAGAAGGAGAGCGGACGTAATGAAACGTAAATATGGTGACGGTTCTTCCTGGAAGCGACTAATAGAGAAAGATTATACGGTTAAGAACATAGAAGAGGGAATACTAGGAATACTGGAAATAAAAAAGGTGAGAGAACCTAGTTGTAAAGAATATGATGGTAAAGAACTTTGTATTGCAGGGGATCAGTATATGTGGATTCAATATTTCATAGACGGGAAAAACTTTGCGATTACAGCTATGTTAGATGATCAAAAAAAATTAATACAATATTACATTGATGTGACGAAAAAATATGAAATAGATGACCGTGGTTTACCGTATTTTGATGATTTATATTTAGATGTAGTGTTATTGCCGAACGGTAAGATGTATATATTGGATGAAGACGAGTTAGAGGATGCTTATAAATGTGGTGATGTTACAAAAGGAGAGTATGAGTTAGCTTGGTACACTACGAAGTGGATAATAGCGGCAATAAAAAATAATGAATTTTATTGGATTTCAATATTGGATGAAGAAATCAAAAAGTTAAAATGATTGTGGTATTCAAATTTTTGTATAATTACCAAAAAAATCTATACAAAAAATAATTGACTTTTGTTTTGTAAGCGAGTAAAGTTAGGGAAGAAATTATTATTAAAAAATAAATATGAAACCTTCTTATAAAGAGAGGCGGAGGGACTGGCCCTACGATGCCTCGGCAGCGGACTCGATTTCAGAGTGCTGTGCCAAATCCAGCAAGCATATGCTTGAAAGATGAGAAGAGTGTTTCTTATAGATGTATAAGACCTCTTCTCGTTGGAAGAGGTCTTTTGTTATTCAGTAGAAAAAAGGTTGAAACTAGGGAGAGATGGTACTTTGAAAGAAACGAGAGGAAATGGTTTGGCATTATTACCACTTGGGATATTTTTGGCGCTATTTATTGGTTCTGGAATTATTACAGGTGATTTCTATAAATTGCCGATACTTGTAGCAATATCAATTGCTGTAGGAGTCGCTTTAGCAATGAATCGTAAAGAAAGCTTTAATATCAAAGTAGAACGATTTGCTAAAGGTGCAGGGAACCCAGATATTATGATTATGGTTTTAATCTTTGTACTTGCAGGAGCATTTTCTGAAACGGCAAAAGGGATGGGCGGCGTTGATTCTACAGTTAACTTAGCGTTATCAATTTTACCGCAAGGATTTATCGTAGCTGGAATTTTTATTATAGGGGCATTTATTTCATTAGCGATGGGAACTTCAATGGGAACAATTGCCGCATTAGCACCAATTGCTGTAGGTATTAGTGGTCAAACTGATATCTCAATTGCACTTACGATGGCTACTGTTGTTGGTGGAGCGATGTTTGGTGATAATTTATCATTTATTTCAGATACAACAATCGCAGCTGTACGTTCACAAGGAACAGAAATGAAAGATAAGTTTAAAACGAACTTTTTAATTGTATTACCAGCAGCCATTATTACAATTGTACTATTAGTAATCATTACTTTAGGAAGCGATACGCAGATTAAAGCGCATAGCTTTGACTGGATAAAGATTTTACCGTATGCAGGAGTACTTATTACAGCGCTACTTGGTTGGAATGTACTTATCGTGTTAACTGGTGGAACTGTACTATCTGGGGTTATCGGTCTTTTAGATGGAAGTTATACGTTAGAGAGTTTCTTTAAAAGTGTAACGACTGGAATGGGCGGTATGATGGAGTTAGTATTACTTGCTATTTTAATTGGCGGTATGGTCGAATTGATTCAATATAATGGTGGCATTCAATATTTAATGAATATTTTAACGCGTAACATTCGTTCAAAAAAAGGAGCAGAGTTCGGTATCGCTGGTTTAGTAGGTATGACGAATATGTGTACAGCGAATAATACAATTTCTATTATCTTTACAGGTCCGCTTGCGAAAAACATTGCAGATCAATATGAAATTGATCCTCGTAAATCAGCGAGTGTATTAGACCTTTTCTCATGTTGTGTGCAAGGATTAATTCCGTATGGTGCGCAAATGTTAACGGCAGCAGGATTTGCAGCGTTATCTCCGATTGAATTGTTACCATATGCATTTTATCCAATCTTAGTTGGAGTATGTGGGATCATTTCTATATTAATTGGTTTCCCGAGGTTTTCTAAAGTGGCGGGAAAGAAAGAGTATCATAAAACAGCATAATGAAAAATGAAGTTTATGAATAGTAACGAAAGCCGTACAGAGAATGTTCTCTGTACGGCTTTTTATGTGCGATAAAAGAGTGAATCAACCTATCTTACCGTATGTTTTTACAAAAGGCTGAATGCAACTCGGTCTTAAGTCTGAGTCGAAAACGGTTCTTAAGCTCGTTATGGAAAAAAGAAAAAATAGTTAAGATAAGAGTATCAAATCGAAGGGAGGCAAGCACAAGATGAAACAATTTCTAGCGTTTATCGCGGCCGGTATTTTGGCTTTAATTGCTCTTGGTAGTCTTGCTGGTATTGTAGGATTCGCAATCGGAGCAGGAGTTGTGTACTGGAGCTATAAATCATTTGTGCGAGCACAATCATTTTTTGGAAAGTTAGCTTGGGGTATTGTAGGTTTAATCGGTTTATCTATTGCACTTTCGCACTCCCCAGCATTAATCGGTATCGCAGCATTAGTAGCTTTATACTACGGATACCGTGAGTGGAAAAAAGAAAAAAATGTAGTTGTTGATTCTGCTTCAGAAAGTTCTAAACCATATAGCAACTTTGAAGATGAGTGGAACAAGTTAATGAAAAACTAATATTAAAATAAATCAAATTTATAAAGTAGAAGAGAGGAAGATTATAATGAAACAATCTTTATTCGGACGTGTACGCGATGCAATTTTAGCAGATTTTCATAATGTGTTAGATGAGAAAGAAAGAAAAAATCCAATTGCTATGTTAAATCAATATTTACGCGATAGTGAGCGTGAAATAACAAAAATTGAGAAGTTAATTCAGCGTCATAAAACATTAAAATCTAATTTTGCTCGTGAGCTTGAGCAAGCGCGTTATTTCGTTAATAAAAGATCAAAGCAGGCTATCATCGCTCAAGAAGCAGGCGAAATCCAATTGCACGAACGTGCGTTAGAAGAGGTAGCTTATTATGAAGGGCAAGTAACTCGATTAGAAGAAATGTATGCAGGTGTTGTAGAGCAAATCGATGAGTTAGAGCGTCGTCTTTCTGAGATGAAAAATAAATTAAAAGAAATGCACGCAAAGCGTATGGAACTAATGGCACGTGAAAATATGGCACATGCAAATCGTCGTATGAATACTGCTATGCATAAAATGGATGAAAATAATCCGTTCTTACGATTTGAAGAAATTGAAGATCACATTCGTGACTTAGAAACTCGTATGAATGAAGAGCATGAACGTGACACATTTGATATGAAAATTGCAAAGCTTGAGCGTGAAATGAAAGAAAAGAATGATGTATCGTTAACGAAAGAGTTAACAAAATAATAGTAGTATATTATAAAACAGGCTTATGATATAGTGATAGGAGAAAAGGTGTTGGAAAGCAATGCCTTTTCTTCTATGTATATGTGACAAGAAGGGGGGAGCTGAAATGAAGAAGCATTTTTCAAAAACACAATTAATGGGGATGCTCCTCATCATATTTGGATTCGGTCTTTTTCTTGATATGATACTTGGACATTTTGAACCAGGTGGTCTCATTTTTGCATTTATTATGCTTATGTTTGGAAGGCATTATCGTAAAAAGAATCGTTATGTACGAGGAAATGTATTTTTATTTGTTGGTGGTATCGTATTTTTATTCTTCTTATTTTCATCAGCGGCATTTGTTCTTGTCGTATTTGCTTGTTTAGCTTTAATTGGTTATCAATTGATTCAACAAGGACATCAGCAAAAAGCAATGAAGGTTGAAATTAAAGAAAAAGGGATTATAGATGAAGAGAAGCAAATATATCGTACAGAACCATATGTAAAAAATATGTTTGTAGGTAATGTACGAATGATGGATCATATTTATGAACTTGAGGATATAAATGTTCAATATGGTGCTTGTGATGTGGAAATAGATTTAACAACTGCTATGATTCCAGAAGGGGAGACAGTAATTGTTATTCGAGGCATCGTTGGAAATATTCGTTTATATGTGCCATATGATATTGAACTGTCTTTAAATCACTCTGTTATTGTTGGACGTGTGCTCTTGCCAGGACATGAAGAGACAGGTTTTAATCGCAATGTTACATTTAGAACAGAGCAGTATAAAGAAGCTCCTCGTCGTATTAAAATTATTTCTTCGCTTGTCGTAGGCGATACGGAAGTGAGGAAAGTATAATGAAGAAACAAAAAAATATTTCGTGGATGTATATTCGTTATTCTATGTTGTCCTCTGTTAGTATCGCACTTATTTGTACAATTGTATATGTATGGAAAAGCGAACAACAAGTGTATGATTTATTATGGAAGGAATCCATCGCTTCTGTTCCAATTGGCTTGTTTATTATGACTACAAGTTTACTTATCGGGGGGATTGTAGGATATGCAATCGGTTACTATATAGAGCAGCGCATACAAGGATTAAATACTTTTCTATTTGAAGTAGAGCGAGGGAATTTTCCGAGCGATGTTTCGTTTACTGCAGATGATGAATTTCATGAAGTGGAACGAAAAGTAATCGTTCTGGCTCGTCGATTAGAGGAGCAAGCTGGACTCTTTCAAAAGGTAACGAATGAACGAGCTCATTGGAATGAAGAGATGAGACAAGAAGCGATTTCCCAAGAAAGGCATCGATTGGCGAGGGAGCTGCATGATTCTGTAAGTCAGCAGCTTTTTGCAATGTCGATGATGATGTCGGCTATTAATGAACAAGTAGCTGAATTTCCAGAAACGACGAAAAAGCAGTTGCAACTCGTTGAGAATATGGTTGTAAATGCACAGTCAGAAATGAGAGCGTTGCTTCTTCATTTACGCCCAGTGCAGTTAGAAGGTAAGAAATTAACAGAGGGTATAGAAGAATTATTAACAGAACTGTCTAGAAAGCAACATATGAAAATTGAATGGTTAATTGAACCAATTCAATTAAAAAAAGGTGTAGAAGATCACTTATTCCGTATTGTCCAAGAGGCGCTGTCTAATACATTACGGCATGCGAAGGCAAAGAAAACGGAAGTACGTTTACGCAAAATTGAACAATATGCAATATTGAAGATAATTGATGATGGTGTCGGTTTTAAAGTTGGAGTTAATAAGGCCGGTTCATATGGTTTAAGATCAATGCAAGAGCGAGTTCATGAAATTGGTGGTACATTAAAAGTGCTTAGTTTTCCAAATAAAGGTACACAAATTGAAGTGAAAGTACCGATTATGATTGAGAGAGGGGGAGAGTCATGATAAAAGTATTACTAGTAGATGATCATGAAATGGTTCGAATGGGTGTATCAGCATATTTATCAACGCAGCCAGATATTGAAGTAGTCGGAGAAGCTGAAAATGGAAGAAGAGGTTCAGAGTTAGCATTGCAATTAAGACCGGATATTATTTTGATGGACCTTGTAATGGATGAGATGGATGGGGTTGAAGCAACACGTGCTATTATTCAGGAATGGCCAGAAGCGAAAATTGTAGTTGTAACGAGCTTTTTAGATGATGAGAAATTGTATCCTGTTATTGAGGCCGGAGCGACAAGTTATTTATTAAAAACATCAAGAGCGAGTGATATAGCGGACGCTGTACGGGCTACTTATGATGGAGAAACAGTATTAGAGCCAAAAGTTACTGGTAAAATGATGTCTCGTATGCGTCAGAAGAAAGAACAACCTTTGCATGAGGAGTTAACAGAAAGAGAGTCTGAAATTTTGTTATTAATTGCAGAGGGGAAAAGTAATCAAGAGATTGCAGATGAATTGTTTATTGCCCTCAAAACAGTAAAGACGCATGTGAGTAATATATTAAATAAGCTAAATGTAAGTGACCGGACACAGGCGGTTATTTATGCGTTTAGACATCAATTGACGAAATGATAAAGTGAAACTTTAATCAGTGGGGGGGTTATTCCCACTGATTATTAGTTTGCACTAAATCTTTTTATTGACGACAATAAATGTAAGCGTTATCGTTAAGTTGTTAACAGTACATACAAAGGGGAGAATGTATATGTTAGTTCAAACTATATTTGGTATGGATAAGTCTAAAAAATTAGGGGATTATGTGAACGCATTACAAGTACTTTGTGAACAATATAATGTTGAAACAGATAAAATTGCAATTGTTGAGGCGACAGAAGAGTACTATTTATTTTTAGTAAAGCAAGAAGATTGCTACGATGTTGTCAAAGTAGAAACAGTGGATACAAATATCGACTATTATACGAAAGCATATAAAATAAGTAGTTTTAATCATACTGCTTATCAAAAGTAAAAAAACTCCCTTTCGGGAGTTTTTTTAGGATGCTTTTACTTCATGAGATTCGGTAAGTAAGGGTACTCTTTTCGCACCGCTTAGCTTAGCGATTGTAAAGCCGATAAGAGCTCCGGCTGATGCTGGTATTAGCCAGCCAATTCCTTCATTATATAAAGGGATAAATTCAAAATATGGTGTGATATATGAAATTGAAATACCACCTTGTTTTAATCCATCAAATACGCTCACTACGGCTGCACCAATTAAAGCACCTACATAAACAGAGCGATATCCGCCGAAGTATTTATGCAGTAACGATAGTAGAACGAGTACGATTGCAATTGGATATACAACAAGTAAAATTGGAACAGAGATGGCAATGATTTTTGTTAAACCTAAGTTAGCAACTAGTAACCCTAAAGCGCAAATGATACTTGCAAACATTTTGTATGAAAATTTTGTAAATAATGTTGAGAAATATTGACTACATGCAGATACGAGTCCAACACATGTCGTTAAACAAGCGAGTGTAACAATCAGAGCTAGTAGAAGTAAGCCGTATGGACCGAATAATTGTTGTACGATTACAGTAAGTAGTTGTCCCCCATTCTTTGCGTATCCGAGTGAGACGCTAGTTGCACCGAGCCAGCCAAGTGCACCATATACAAGTACGAGACCGGTAGCGGCAATAAGTCCTGCTTTCGCTGTTGCGATGGCAATGGACTTACGATCTTTCACACCTTTAGAGCGAATGGCATTTACAACGATAATTCCAAATGCAAGTGCTGAAATGGTATCCATTGTTAAGTATCCTTCCATAAAGCCTTTGAAGATTGGAGAAGTTTGATACTCTTGCATTGCTGGTCCTGATTGCCCAAGTGGTGTAAATACACTTTTAACAAATAATAAGAAAATAGAGAGTAATAAAATAGGTGTTAATATATTTCCAATGCGATCGACAAGTTTAGATGGATTTAAACTAAGCCAAAATACGATAGCAAAGAAGATGACGGTATATAAAAATAGTGCTAGGTTACTAGAGCGAATTGTTTCTGGTAAGAAAGAACTAACACCCATTTCATAAGCGACATTTGCAACGCGTGGAATTCCCATAGAAGGACCGATTGCAATGTATACAACTACCGTAAAGAATATTCCGAATAATGGATGAACATGACTTGCTAGTTGTTGCATACCGTTTCCTGATAAAGAAATTGCAATAACAGTTAATAATGGTAAACCGACTCCTGTTAGTAAAAATCCAATCATTGCTGGCCAAAAGTTTTCACCTGCATTTTGTCCAAGTATGGGAGGGAAAATTAAATTACCTGCCCCAAAAAATAAAGAAAATAGCATAAGACCTGTGAAAAAAATATGTGTTTTTGATACAGTGTTCACTGTTTTTCCTCCTTTTTTAAATTCATTTGTAAGAACACAAAAAACTCGCCCCTAAAGAAAGGGACGAGTTATATTTACCCGCGATACCACCCTAATTTATACATGTAGAAATGATTCTATATGTATACGGCTTTACAACGTACAACATGATACGTGTTCCTTGTAACGGGGGACAGCCGGTAAGAACTTACTACAGCATTCGGTTCTACTTCTCGGAGATGATTTTCGGCTATGCACTGAACGTTGGCTTTCAGCAAATCGCCAACTCTCTGGGGGACAGTCCTATAACGTACTCGTTCTCGTCAATGAATTTTTATTCAAGTATTCTGACAGTATTGTTACATGTTTTTTTGCGAAAGTCAATATTTTTTTAAAAAGATATATTTATATGGGAAATATCAAAAGTAATATGCTTTGTTTTGAAGTGAAGGGCTGATGTAAGTTAGATTGTAAAACGGGAGTAAAAATTTGTAGAGAATTGTAAAATTTGTGGAGAAAGTTGATATTTATAGGAGTAAAGAAGGTATTGTTTGAATTTACAGAGAATAATACAACAATCCACTTGCTGGAAAGAACAAACCAAAAGAGGTGACTGGAATGCTTGCGATGGGAGTATTATTTGGCATTATTGCTATAATTGGTTTTATGTGGTTATATTATTCGCGTTCGTTTAAACAAGCAGAAGTTTTACTCTTTCAAAAAGGTAGTTTGTTGACAAATCAGTCTAGATATTTAGTATGTCCGAAGTGTGGAAGTGCACAGGCCAGAAGTGGAGGATATCAAGAGTGTTGCAAAATTAGATTATGAAAGAAGGAAGCCTCACATTATTTTGTGAGGCTTCCTTCCTTACAATTTCATGGCGCTCCAAATTGTCCACCGATCTCTTTCGATAATAGGAGAGGTGTTTTGTAATGCAGTCTGTACTTGTTGTAGAAGTTGAGAAAGTTCGTGATCTGTTAATTCGTATAGAATGGATCGACCTGTTCGAGGTGATAAATCTTGTAGCAATGCTTCTACAGAATCATGTATTTTTCGTACTTCCCATTGTGTTTGAGTGGGGAACACGTGAAGAAAATATTTTTGTAATTCTTGTTGTATCGTGGTGGTTTTTGGACGTCTTTTTGCTTCTATTTCAATGAGCTTTGGAAAGGTAGAGAAAAAATATCCACGGATGTGTTCGGGGCTTCCAGGAATTGTACAATCTTCAATAGTTCGGTCTTGTACAATAAGTACACCGTTTTTCTTTAATATACGAGAAGCTTCACGTAGAAATGTAGGAATGTCTTGTAAATGATGAATAACTGCGCGCGAAATAACAATGTCGAATGTATCGTTAGGATATGGAATGCCATGTGCATCACCGTGAATGAATGAAATGTTTGAAAATCCGCTACAATTTTCTTTTGCAGCCTGTAATATTTCTTTTGAAAAATCAAGCCCAACAATACTTTTTGCTCCCATAAGAGCAAGTTCTTTCGTATAAATCCCGCCACCACAGCCGATATCAATTATTTGCTTGTTTTGTATATTTGTAATGCTTTTTATCATTTCCCCCCAAGAAATATGGGCGTTTCGCTGTGCGTATGTGTATTTATTATTTGCATCGTGAAAATTAATGGACATGAAAAACCCTCCTTTCAATGCTTAGTATAGCGTATTTTATAGTGTGTCACGTTTTTGTTTTTTATATGAAGATTATAAGAATTTCTTATTGTAAAAGGAGGATTAAGTTGAAAAGGAAATATGTATTGTTGTTATTTGCTATGTTACTAGCATCTTGTAGTCAAGTTGAGCAAAAAAAAGAAACAAAAAAAGTGGAAGAGACGGTGAATGAAGTGAAAGAAACAATAGGGGTAACCGTTATACAAAAAAAACATACAGAGAAAAAGTTACAGGAATCAGAAGCTAAGGTAGTAATAGACATTATGGATAAAGCTGAGAAACAAGAAATAACAGGTAGCTTCGGTGAACCTGAATATGAAATACAAATTAGTAGAGATGGAAAAAAAGAAACATATTATGCATGGCTAAGAGGGGAAGACAGACGAGGATGGGTACAACATAAGAAAGCTATGTATATGCTGAATAAAAAAGATACGGAAAAGCTTTTAGCTATATTTCCAAATGTTTCAGAACAAAAAGAAGATGAGGTACAGGTAGGTCCTTTAACGGAAGTAACAAAAAAAGATTTGCAGATTACCGCGTTCCATATTAAAGCAGGCGATCAAAAAGTGAATTATACGGTACGGTATACGATTTCACAATCATTATACAACAAGTTAGAGAAGGAACAAGAATATTATTTGCAAGTCATTTTCCCAGAAAAAGTTCAAAAATTAATTGGAAAAAAAGAAAGTGAAAAAATTTCAGGTGAAAAGGTAAAGGAAGGGTATAAACAGTATGAATTGCATGCTACTGTTCCGGTAAAAGATGCTTCAGAATCACAATTAAAGTCATTAGAAACATATTATGAAAATTATGATTTGAAAATATTAAATAGTAAAAAAGAAAAAATAGGTGTTTTTCAAAATATCATTCAAATTGTTAAAGAGTATGGTGAAAAAATGAATTTACAAAGATAAGGTGAAACTTTAATTAGCCCTGACGGATTGGGATGAATGTAATTTGTAAAGTCTATATGGCCTTTCCTAGGAAATGATAATAGAGAGGGAAAACCCCCTCTCTATTACTTTGCTTTTGCAGATGGCTCATTCATTGATTTTCGCGTAATAAGAAAAGAAATCATAAGAGCGGAAAGGATGATAAGAGTGATAAAGACATGATTGGGCAACAAATCTAATAATAATACGTAACTAACGGTATAAAAAATAAGAGTTGAAGCTAAAAACGATAGAACACCTATTATGAGAGATTGTAAGTTCATTTATATGCACCTCCTTTTATTTATATTTTTGTCTAAAAATGGATTAAATAAACATTGTTTCTAACAATAGAAAAAAATATGTCATAATAGAGAAAACAATAAATTTTGATGAATGAAAATGATTCATGAATGAGAGATAAAGGAGAGGAATATGAAAAATAATAAAAAAGGATTATGGGGAATTATTGTTGCAATGGGGCTATTTTTACTTTCTAAGTTAAAGTGGGTATTTGCAATTTTTAAATTAGCAAAGTTTTCAACGGTATTTAGTATGTTTCTATCACTTGGAGCATACGCGGTTCTTTATGGTTGGAAATTTGGTGTAGCACTCATTTATTTGTTGTTTGTTCATGAAATGGGCCATTTATGGGCGGCAAGAAGAAAAGGAATACCAACATCGCCTGCGATCTTTATCCCGTTTATGGGGGCTCTTATTGGAATGAAAGAGATGCCGAAAAATGCAAAAGATGAAGCGTATATTGCCTATATGGGACCTCTTTTTGGATTACTTTCATTTTTACCAGCTATTCCGCTTTACATGATAACGAAAGAGCCATTTTGGGCGCTCATTATTTTACTTGGAAGCATGATTAATTTTTTTAATTTAATTCCAGTTTCTCCGTTAGATGGAGGACGGATTATTTCAGTTGTAAGTACGAAAATTTGGGGAGCAGGGCTTGTTTTGCTACTTGGCTATTCAATTTATTTTAAAAGTATTTTGGGAGGATTTATTTTTATTATCGGCTGTATGGAATTGTATAGAGTAATAAAAAGAGATGAGCCAATTAAGGGATTAGGATATAGAATTGATGGAATGAAAGAATATGTTGCGAGGCTTGAAGAGGAGTTAAAAGAAACTGGTGCAGTACATCGAAATATATATATGATGCAACATGAAATAAATGTATTAAGGCAAAAAGAAAGAGAGAAAGAATTAAAAACAGGAGAATTTCAAAAGATTGAAGTGTTAGAGTATCTTTTACCAAAGTTTGAGCCACTGGATTACGTCCCATATGAAGATGAAAAAGAAACACATACAATTCATATAAGAGAAGCATTTGAAATGTCAGAAAGAAAATTAAAGGAATGGGAGACAGAAAAGAGACAACAGGAAAACTATTATAAAGTGGATATGAAAACAAAATGGACAGTATTTGCTTGTTATATCGGATTAATGGCTATACTCGGTTACACAGCTTATGAAGGATATATTGTTTTACAAGAACATTTGCCAACGAGAAATGTATAGAAGAATATTGTCGAAATGATAGGAAGGATTTATACAGGAATTATATTTCTACGAGAGAATGTTACAAGTATAGTGTTACATTGTAATATCTTTAGTAGAGAAGGAGTTCTGTATATGAAGAAATTGTTAAGTGTATTCGGGATTATTATCGTAATGATCATTGCGAGCTATAGTCTTATGAAGGTGTTATTACATTATGCGAATAAGCCCGCTGGGGTAAGTACAACAGCTGAAATAGAAGATGTGCAAGAAGAGACAAAAGTGCTTGATTTTATTCGTATGACACATGAAAGTTATAATAATTTCTTAAATTATGGTAAGGCAGAGAATTATACAGATGGGGACTGGAACCAATTTAAGAAATGGTTCCAACAACAAGAATCATCCTTAAAAAATATACATACAGAAATAAAAAATGATAAGATAAAACGCGATGTAAATAGAAGTTATGAAATTGTAAAAAAAGGTGTAGAACTTCAAAATATTGAGTATGTAGTGTATGCTCATCGTGTATATCATGACTTAGATATTATCGTAAATAAATATAAAGGTGAAACGAATATCTGGGGGTATACAGAATTTGGAGATGGGAAAGATATAAGGGTAATTGAACAAGCTATACAGTCCAAATAATAAGCTAGCTAGCATTCTAGTTGGCTTATTTTCTTTTGTAAGCGCAATGTTCATATATTTTTCACAAAAACACCGTGTTAATAGTGATTAAAATCACAATCTGTATTATACAATTCAGTTAAACTAAAAACAGTTAAGGAAATAGAGGAGTGGGATACAATGTTAAGTGAAAAAACAATCGAAATCGTAAAGTCAACAGTACCATTATTACAAGAAAAAGGCGTTGAAATTACAACGAGATTTTATCAAATTTTATTTTCGGAACATCCGGAGTTATTGAATATTTTCAACCATACGAATCAGAAAAAAGGAAGACAACAACAAGCGTTAGCGAATGCTGTTTATGCAGCTGCAACTTACATTGATAATTTAGAAGTTATTATTCCAGTTGTAAAACAAATAGGTCATAAGCATAGAAGTTTAGGTATTAAAGCGGAACATTATCCAATTGTAGGTACATGTTTACTACGTGCAATTAAAGAGGTCGCAGGTGCACCTGATGAAGTTTTAAACGCATGGGGAGAAGCTTATGGTGTCATTGCTGATGCATTCATTAGCATTGAAGCAGAGATGTATGAGGAAGCTGCGCATAAAGAAGGCGGATGGAAAGATTTCCGTAACTTTGTAGTTGTTAAAAAAGTGAAGGAAAGCGATGTTATTACGTCATTTTATTTAAAACCTGAAGATGGAGGGAAAGTTTCTTCATTCATCCCAGGACAATATGTAACGATTCAAATAAATATTGAAGGCGAAACATATACACATAATCGTCAATATAGCTTATCGGATGCTCCTGGAAAAGAATATTATCGTATTAGTGTAAAGAAAGAAAAAGGTGTAGATACACCGGACGGTAAAGTATCTAACTACTTACATGATCATGTAGAAGAAGGAGATATGTTACCAGTAAGTGCACCAGCAGGAGATTTCGTATTAAATATGGATTCAACATTACCAGTTGTACTAATTAGTGGTGGAGTAGGTATTACACCAATGATGAGTATGCTAAATACGTTAATTGAACAAGACTCAAAACGTAATGTATATTTTGTTCATGCAGCGCTAAATAGTAATACACATGCAATGAAAGAACACGTTGAGGCAGTAGATAATGAATACGAACAAGTTAAAGCATATACTTGTTATTCTGCACCAACTGAAAAAGATTTGGAAATGAAGAACTTTGATAAAGAAGGTTTCATTGAAAGAGAATGGTTACAAACTATTATTCCGACAATTGAAGCAGAGTTTTATTTCTGTGGTCCAGTAGCATTTATGAAGCATATAAATGCTGCACTAACTGATTTAGGTGTGAAACAAGAGCATATTCATTATGAATTTTTTGGTCCAGCAGCAAGCTTACAATAGAGTGAGCTTGAATAAGAAAAAAACGAGGGGTTATTTCACCTCGTTTTTTGTTTGTTCTCGTAATAGTCGATTTACTGTCTCGCGGCGTATACCTATGAGTTGACCAATTTCGGTTTGTGTTAATATTTCATATATTGGAATGTCACCTAAATATAGTGTGAACCACTCTTGTAAACGATGAAGACGTTCTTTCGGAGAAACGGTTGTCAATTGATCGATACGCTGTTGCATCATTCTTAATTTTGATTGTAATTGCATAGCGATATTTGCATAGGATGCAGGATTTGCCTGGAGTTGATCGTACCATTCATTGCTAAGTATAGGTTCAACTTCTGTTTTCATTAAAGCGATTGCTGTACCGTGATATTCCTTCGGTGAAATTAAAGAATGGTGAGGTATTGTTTCACCTGGAACGATAATGTTGAATAAAAACGGTGTTCCATCTTCTTCTATTCTTACTACTTTTAATAAACCTGTTTTTATAAAATACAAAGGACCATCCTCGCCTTGACGGAATAGTACGTCTCCCTTATGTAGAATCAATGTTAGCCCCCCATTTAAACATTTCAATATCTTCTATTTTAGCGTATAAGTATAAAGACAATATACTATTTAAACTGCAATTTCATTGACGAAATATATGCTATTACAGTAGTATACTATTTAGTGTGTAATAGTACTAGCAATGAATACGCTGTAGGGGGTTTAGTATATTGTTAGATGCGATAAAAATGACGGATATGAGAATTCCGGCGAATGCTATCATTCATGTAGAAGAGATGAAAGGTGGAGTCGTGTTATCCGTTGAAGTAGACGGCCAAATTATTTATACGATGGCTTATGATGAAGAAACAGATAGTTATGCTGAATTATATGATCGAAACGATAAGAGGGCGTGCCAAGTACATGAGGATTTTATGGGATGGTCACTTCTTCATTAAAAAAGATGTCAATATGACATCTTTTTTTATTAAACCGATAGAATATACAAAGAAATGAAATATAAGGATAAAATTTGTAATAAATGATTTTGCATTGTTAGCACTTTGTAACTGCAAGTGAATTATTTTTTCGCTATCATAAAGATAACAGTCGCAGTTATAGGAGTGGTCAACTTGAAGAAATTACATATTTCCAATTATATGTTATTATGTGTTTGTTTAATTTTATTTGTTCTCTTAGGAAGTTTTTTATATTCATGCGTATAAGAAAAACGCATTCTAAAAAGAACGCGTTATAAAAAAGAAGTAATGATTAATCTAGTTCCAAGAATCATTAATGTGATACGTAATAAATTAATTACGGCCTTACCACTTAGTTTTGTATTAATATAAGCCCCGATTTTCCCGCCAATCCATGCACCAGGAATAAGAATTAATGCGTAAATCCAGCTGACATTTCCAAGGGAGATGTGAGTTGCGGAACTTACAATTGCTGATAGAAATACAATAAACATCGAAGTTGCTACAGCAATATGTGCTGGGAATGCAAAAAGTAGCATCATTGCAGGAACAAGTAAGGCACCGCCACCAATTCCAAATAAACCAGATATAAATCCAACTATAAAGGCGATAAAGATAGCGAGAAGCGGTGGGAATTGATAGTGTACAGTGTTCCCTTCGTTATCTGTAAAAGAACGCTTAATTACAGTCATATTTGATAAAGAAAGGGGTTTTAATTTGTCTCGTAACATAAGAAGAATGGAGACAAAAATAAGGAAAATCCCAAAATATAAAGAAAATGTATCTTGATTTAAAAATTTATTTGCCCACGAGCCGATGATACCACCAGGGCCACTCCCAATAAATAAAATAAGTCCACTTTTGTAATCTACTCGTTTATGCTTCATATAAGTAAGGGTGGAAGATAGTCCTGTAAAAACGACTGTTACCATTGAAGTTCCTACTGCAAGTTGTGGTGATAGGCTGTGTAATCCGATTAATAACGGAACGATAATAATTCCGCCACCAAGTCCGACTAGACTCCCGACTGTTCCGGCGATTAGCCCGATGAAAAGTAACATGATGTATTCCAAAATTGCCAACTCCTCTATATAACTTAACCACTAATTATTATACACGCTTTTTAATAAGAAAAAGGTTTGTTCACAAAAAAGTCGTCTTCCTAGAAAAATAAGGAAGACGACTTTTTATTAAAAGATAAAGTGTAATAAAGTGTAAAATAGAGCAGCTAAAGAAGCTGAAATAGGAAGTGTAATAACCCATGTAATTAACATACGTTTTGCAGTTCCCCATTTTACACCTTTCACACGATGAGAAGCACCAACCCCTAAAATAGAAGAAGAGATAACGTGCGTTGTACTAACTGGTAAGTGAATGAATGTTGCACCGAAAATAACAAGTGATGATGATAAATCGGCTGCTACACCATTTACAGGACGAATTTTCATAATTTGTCCACCGACAGTTTTAATGATTTTCCATCCGCCGACAGAAGTACCAAGCCCCATTGCAATTGCACAAGATAATTGTACCCAGAACGGGATGTCGCTAGAAGTATGATAGTTATTGGCCATAAGAGCCATCGTAATGATTCCCATTGCTTTTTGCGCATCATTCGTACCATGCGTATAAGCTTGTAATGCAGCAGTGAAAATCTGGAATATACGGAAGTTTTTGTTCGTTTTCGTTAAATTAAAGTTTTTAAAGACTACTTTAAAAATACTGTATACGATATAACCAATAACAAAAGCGATAATCGGTGAAATGATTAAAGCTTCAAGAATTTTGATAAACCCTTTAAGGTTTAATGAGCTAATACCGGCAGCAGCGATAGCTGCACCTGCGATTGAGCCAATAATTGCATGCGAAGAACTACTTGGAATACCGTAGTACCAAGTGATTAAATTCCATGCTATTGCCGCAAGTAAAGCAGCTAAAATTACAAGAGAACCATTTTGCAAGGCAAATGGGTCAACGATATCTTTTGTAATCGTTTTTGCTACACCTGTAAATGTCATCGCACCTAAAAAGTTCATAATAGCTGCCATAATAATTGCATGTCTAGGCTTTAGAGCTTTCGTTGAAACAGCCGTTGCAATAGCGTTTGCTGTATCGTGAAATCCATTGATAAAGTCAAAAGCTAAAGCGCAAATGACTACTAAAACGGTCAGTATCAAGAGTGTATCCATGATCAAACTCCTTACGCGTTCTTCATAATAATTGTTTCTAATACGTTTGCAACGCTTTGGCAGCTATCCGCTACTTCTTCAAGCTCTTCGTAAATCTCTTTGTATTGAATAATCTTAATCGGATCTTTTTCACGAGAGAATAAGTGCTTAATCGCATGACGGCGAATATCATCACATTGTGATTCGTAATCCTTAATCTTAATCGCGTTCGTACGAATGTCGACTAACTTCTTTTTAGACATTAGTTCAACAGAGTTTGCAATCTCAATGGCACATTGATTAATTGCTTCTACGAACTTAATCATGTATTCATCAGCTTCTGTAATAGAATACATTTCGAATAGACCAGCACTGTGATCTAATCCGTCTAATACATCATCCATACTCATTGCAAGCTGTAGGATGTCCTCACGTTCAATAGGAGTAATAAACGCTTTGTTTAGCTCCATTATGATTTCGTGAATAAATGAGTCACCTTTTGACTCATACTCTTTCATGCGCATAGAAAACTCTTTTAAATCGCTAGCATTTTTAATTTTATACTCCACGAAAAACTGCGCGCCTTCTTTTAAATTTTCAGAAACATTCATTAACATTTCAGAAAATTTATCTTTTTTTGATTTAAAGACCATTATTAGTTACCCCCACAAAAGTAATATATGTAAAATATATTGGCTAGTCAATTCTAACAAAAAACTGTCGTTTTTTAAAACATTTTATCGAAAAGTTTACAAAAACTTAACATAACTCTCATTGTTGTATTAATAATATTAATAATCAATAATGAATATCTTACTTGTAGAATGTCCTTTTCTTGCAAAAAGTATGAATGTGAAAGAAAAGCTTTACACTATAGGAAAGACTACGTTATTATAATAAATTTAAAAGGAGGTATATTCTTCCTTTTGAAAAGAAGAGTGTAAACAAACGAAGGAAGTGAACGAATGAAATTGAAGAACACTCACTTAAAAAAAATGCAGGAGTGGTTCAACAAGAGGAAGAAACTTCGTAATTCATTAATTGTATTAGGAAGTTTACTCGCTACTCTATTTATTGCTATAAATATAATAATTTCCATTCAAGACATAACTGAATTAAAACAAGCTGTTCCGCAACCGACCTTAATTTATGATGCAAATAATGAAGTTGCGACTAAATTAGCTTCTTCTAAAACAGAAGGTGTGAAAAGGAAAGATATTCCTGATGTTATGGTTCAGGCAATTGTTGCAGTAGAAGATAAGGAGTTTTTTAACCATCACGGTATTTACTATAGTGGAATTATAAGTGCAGTTTTTAAAAATATTACAGCAGGAGAAGTTGTAGCAGGTGGAAGTACAATTACACAACAACTTGCGAAAAATGTATTTCTAACGCAAGACCGCACGTTTTCACGCAAAATAAAGGAATATTTTTTAACAAAAAAAATAGAACGTACGTATACGAAAGATGAAATTATCGAAATGTATATGAATCAAATTTATTTTGGTGAAGGTGCTTGGGGTATAAAAAGGGCAGCTAAATCTTATTTTGATAAAGATGTAAAAGATTTAACAATTTCAGAGGCTGCAACGATTGCAGGATTAATTAAAGCACCATCTGCGTATTCACCTTATAAAAACTTTAATAAATCCATCGAAAGACGTAATGTTGTATTAAGTTTAATGAAAGAGCAAGGGTATATTTCTGACGAACAGTATAATAAAGAAAAAGAGAGCGGTCTTGTGTTAAAACGTGGTGTTGATGATAAATACAAGGGGAAATACTCTCAATATGTAGACTATATTGTTAGAGAAGCGATGGATAAGTACGAATTAACACAAAATGAAATTTTAGCAGGTGGCTATCGTATTTATACAGAGCTTGATCCGAAAAAACAACAGGCTGTAGAAGATGTTGTGAATAATAATAGTTATTTCAAAGATAGTGGCTCAGATCAACTTATGCAAACAGGTGTAGTTCTTATGAATCCAAAAACAGGTGGTGTACCAGCTTTAGTTGGAGGGAGAGGGCCATATCAGTTTTTACAGTTTAACCATGCAACCCAATTAAAAAGACAACCTGGCTCAACGTTAAAGCCTCTGGCTGTATATGTACCAGCGTTAGAGCAAGGGTATGAAGTATACGACATATTAAAAGATGAACCATTTAATATTAAAGAATATAAACCGCAAAATAGCGATCATACTTTTCACGGTGATGTGACAATGTATGAAGCAGTGGCAAAGTCGTACAATGTTTCAGCTGTTTGGCTATTAGAGCAAATTGGATTAGATAAAGGATTGAAATCTTTAGAGCGATTTGGTATTCCATTAGTGCCAGAAGATCGTACGTATCCGATTGCTTTAGGCGGTATGCATGTGGGGACATCTCCATTTGTAATGGCTCAAGCATACAGTACATTTGCAAATGACGGTGTCCAAGTGGAAGCTCATGCAATTAGAGAGATACAAAATGCTGAAGGTGAAACGCTTGGCAAGTGGTATAAGAAAGAGACACGAGTGACGAGCGAGAAAATTTCTCAAAAGATGACATATTTATTAAAAGGTGTTGTCGAAAAGGGGACGGGCGAAAAGGCGAAAGTTACTAATGTTGATACGGCAGGTAAGACAGGAACTACTCAAATTGTAAATGGCCCGAGCACCGGTGCAAAGGATTCATGGTTTGTTGGGTACACACCAGATTTGGTAGGTGCAATTTGGGTAGGATATGATAAAACAGATAGCGATCATTATGTTCCGGGCGGGAGTCAAATTACGACGACAATGTTCCGGGATATTATGAAAAAAGCGAACGCAAATCCAACTCAAAAAGCATTCCAGTTATCGCTTATATCTGAGGCTGATTATAAAAAACAATTGACTACAATAGAAGAGGAAAAACGAAGAAAAGAAGAAGAGAAGAGAAGGAAAGAAGAGGAACAACAACGAAAACAAGAGCAACAAGAGTGGCTTGATAAAGTGAAAGAATGGATTCCTTCATTTTGGTAAAAGAAAGAGGCGAATAAAGAAATTCGCCTCTTTTTTTGTATGAAAACAAAATGAAATTTTAATCGGTAGAGATTTTTGTCTATCTTAATTAGCTATTAATCCATATCCCTTGAGATATATAATATTACTCGTTAAGTATAATATTCGTACTGCCAAGGGATTCGGAATCGTATGTGACGATTATTTTTCCTTTACTAATAGGTTCGTAAGGTAATTCTTCCTCATAATTACCATTATTTTCATTATGGATAGAAAGCATGATTTCATCAATTTCTTTATTTTTATACTGATCTTTAATTGTTTCAGCAATTTGAAGTAAGGATTCGGAACTAGAAGCTTGCGTAATAAGCATTCCTTTTATAACTTTTTTTTCATTCTTTGTAGCATTGGAATAAGGGATGTTGCTTTGTTTTGTATACAAAAGTTTGTATGGAACAGTTTTTCTCTCTGCTTTTGATATAGTGGAATATTTTAGAGTTAAAAAAAATCCTACACATAAAATAATGCATACCATAAGAGCAAACCAAATGCGTATTAGTGACATAACTCTCATTTTCATCCCTCTTTCATATCTTTGACTTCACTATTTATCATACAAAATGAGGATTAAGATAGAGTAAATTTGAGGTAAAGAAACGTAAAGAAGGAGCACTTATCCTCCCAAATAAGTGCTCCTTTCTATATAAAGAGAGATTTAATGCACGGTTAAACAATACATATTATTATAAAAATACTTATTGAGTGAAAATTAGTAAATTCGGAATACTGATAGTGTTGCAGTTGTATCGCCTGTATTAGGAATAGAAATAGTGTTTGCTGTAGGCTGTATAGAAATCGTTGTACCAGCTTGTAAAGTAACGATTGTAGAGAAAGAAACAGCACTACCGATAACGTTAGTTGAGAAATTACGAGTAGGTGGTTGGCCATTGAATGAAATACCGAATCCAAATGGTGAAGATCCTGGGAAAGTTGTAGATGCTGAGAAACTAATATCATATACGCCTGTTTCTAAAATTGTTAAAGTATCTGCAGTGTCATTAAAATTAATGTTATTTATTTCGAAAACTTGATTAAATTGGATGTTTGTTCCAGGTAATATAGTTTGTGGGTTTGAGTTTCCGATTGCCGCGATAGTTACAGGAATTGGAGTACCCGCTGGTCCTGTTGCACCAGTAGCACCAGCCGGTCCTTGAGCACCAGTAGCACCAGTAGCACCAGTAGCGCCTGTTGCGCCGGCCGGTCCTTGAATACCTTGAGGCCCTTGAGGTCCAGTAGCACCTTGAACACCAGCTGGTCCTTGTGCGCCTTGAGGCCCTTGAGGTCCAGTAGCACCTTGAGCACCAGCTGGTCCTTGAGGCCCAGTAGCACCTTGAGCACCCGCCGGTCCTCGAGAGGTCCGGTAGCCCCTGTAGCACCAGTAGCCCCTGTTGCTCCTCCGCCTCCAAGGCAACCTGATCCGTATTGAACTAGAATAGTTTGGATCTCTGTTATAAGTCTAACTAGTTTGTCGATCGTACAACAATCTACTTTGAATAACTTAGCGATATACAATATATAATTAAGCAGGCTTTGTAGCTCAACGTACAATGCTCCGCATGAGAAAGGTGTTGTTCTTAAAATAGTTAATAGATTAGCAATAATAGAATTTCCAATTTGTTTTTGTGCTGGAGATAAATCTAAGCAATTGAGGAATTTTTGTAAGTTATTTAGGGCAGCGATCAAGTTATCGATATTATTTTGAGAAGGGTTTTGAAAGACAGCTTGAATAGCTTGGCCAAGAGCTTGAAGAAGTCTAACAAATTCTGTAAGTTCGGACTTAGAGATGTTAATATGACTGCAAGCTCTGACTTCGCAACAATCATTACCATAAAATACTTTTCCTTTATTTTTATTGTTCATCTGTTCATTCCTTTCTTTCATAGAATCAATAGTCATTACTATATATTAAAATGAAATTTATACTAAATCCGTGATGGACAAACTACCATTTCTAAAAAAATAAGAAATTGGCCCATCTAACAAAAAATAAATAAGATATAGAGAAGGTTTTATATAATGTAAAGAAGAAAAGTTCAACATAAAAAACTGCATGTCAATTGTTGAGGGATTTAACAATTGACATGCAGTTAGTAGATTGGATTTTATTTGTATTGATTTAATCTTTCAAGGGCTGTTTTAGGTAAGGTTGGAATTGAAATAGTAAAAGTAGTACCATCTTCATTACTAGTCATTTTTAATGTACCGTTATGATTTTGAATAATTTTTTTCGTTACTGACAAGCCCAAACCTGTGCCGGAATCTTTTGTTGAGAAGAATGGATCAAAGATATATTCTTGAATCGCTGGTGGAATACCAGTCCCATTATCAGTGAAAGTAATACGAACAAAATTATCTAGGCGGTAACTAGTGATTTGGATAGAAAGTTTTTTTTCTCCTTGAGCATCGACAGCGTTTTGGAATAAGTTTAAAAAAACTTGCACAAGTTCATGACGATCAATATGAACTAAAATATCATCTAATTCGGTAGAAAAATTATAATCAATTGAAATGTTATGTAAAAAGACTTCGCTAGCTAGTAACTGTTGAATATACTCACGTAAAAATGTATTAATTGGAAAGGGTTCTCTTTTAAATTCACGTGTTTTTGAAATAGATAAAAATTTTGTAATGATACTATTTGCGCGATCTAATTCAGGAATAAGTAAGTTTTTAAATAGTTCTTTATTAGATGGAGAAACAGTTTCTTGTAAAAATTGTAAATACCCTCGTACGGTTGTAAGAGGATTACGTACTTCATGTGCAATACCAGCTGCGATTCGCCCTGCTAACGAAAATTTTTCTGCATCACGTTCTGTGTTTAAATAATGAAAGACACTAATAACTCTAAAAATCTCTCCGTTATAATCACGAATAATTCGGTTATTTAAAATGCCATAGTTTTTGTCTAAAACTTCTTCATTATATATTTCAGTGCCCGTTCTTAATGTTTCAAGAGCTTTAATTTTTTCTTCAGGCAATTTTAGTAATTGTTGAATTGGTTTTCCAATTATATCATTTCGTACTACACCAAAATCATCTGCTGCAGCTTGATTACATAAAGTTATATTTCCTTTATTATCAACAAAGGTTACATGATGTGAAAAAGCATCAAAAATATGAACAAAGTATGTTTCAAGTTGTTTAAATAAAAATAGTGAGTCGCAAGTAAGTTGAAAATCAGCCTCTTTATTCTCTTTTTGTATGTTTTGAATGGAATGAGTCGATCTTGTTTTCTTTATTTGTAAACCAATATGTGGATTTTTATATGTGAAATGATGTGGTAATTGATTCACAAGTTCTTCATAAAAACGTACTTTATTTTCTAGTTCTTCTATTCGATTTTCGTGAGATACAATATCATCGTTTGGAAGCATAAATAAATAACCCCTCAATTTAAAAATTCTTCCATCTAGTATATCATATTTTTATACGGATACTCTTAAAGAAGGGACTACTTAATGAAATTGATTGGTCGAAGTGTTCAGGAAGTGAGTAGACTGAATAGAAGGTGAAGTTAAAAGGGAGGAATATATTTTGCTTTTCATTGGAGTGACAGGCTGGGGAGATCATGATTCTTTATATATAGACCCCTATGAAAATAGAAATAAATTACGAACATATAGTGAGTATTTTCCTATAGTCGAAGTGGATAGTTCATTTTATGCGATGCAACCTGCACGAAACTATACAAAATGGGCAATGGAAACACCGAAAGATTTTTCTTTTATTGTAAAAGCATATCAAGGAATGACAGGACATATGAAAGGTAAAATCCCTTTTTCTACGATTGATGAGATGTTTGATGTGTACAAACAATCTATTCTTCCTTTAATAGAAGCTGATAAATTAAAAACGATTTTATTTCAATATCCACCATGGTTTGATTGTAAAAAGAAAAATGTGGATTTTCTTCGATATACGAAAGAAAAAATGGAAGGTTTGCCGTGTGCGATAGAATTTCGAAATCAAACATGGTTTTATCCAGAAATGAGAGATAAGACGTTACAGTTTTTGGAACAGGAGAAATGGATTCATACAATTTGTGATGAGCCACAGGCAGGGATGGGTTCGGTACCGCTCATATTAGAAGTAACGAATGCAGAGATGGTGTTAATACGTTTTCATGGCCGGAATGTTCATGGGTGGCTTGATAAAGGAGAAAATTGGAGAGCGGTTCGCTGTTTATATCGCTACAATAATAAAGAATTAGAAGAATGGGTAGAAAGACTAGAACAATTAAAAAAGAAGACAAAGGACATATATATACTATTTAATAATAATTCAGGCGGAGATGCAGCTGATAATGCGAAACAGCTTATGAAAATGATGAACATTACATATGGTGAGCCAAAGCCTGAGCAATTAAATTTGTTTGAATGATAATAAACAAGAAAGGCACTGTACAAACAGGGGGAATGTACAGTGCCTTTCTATATGAAAAAGAGGGGTAACAATGTTACTGAGCGTTTGGTTGATTCATCAATTGTTGGCTTCGTAATAAATGATAATGGTTATCATTATCATTGTCAATAGTTTTCCGAAAAATAAATAAAAAACTTTTTATGAGATAGTAACGGTAGGGAGATCCCTAATAGAAGTTTGGCTGAAGTAAAGAATTGTTTCGAGGTAGATTTCCAGCAGCCCCCTGATAAAGTATAAAAAAAGAACAGCAATTAATGCTGTTCTTTTCCAGTGACGAATTGTTGTAAATCAAAAGGAGTTATCGCTTGGATAAATTCTTTTGAGATAAGTGTTTGAACAAGAGTACTTTCAGAAATAGAAGCACCTGTTTTCTTTTCATAAGCTTGTTTTAATAAATCAAGTTTTTCAGCCGTTTCTTTCGGTAATTCAATTGTTAATGTGTTCATAATTTCTCCCCCTTACTATTAGAGTACCACTACAATATAGGAGAGACAAGCAAAGAGAGTGTGAAACATAAAAAAGGTTACCATTTATAAATGGTAACCTTTTTTATGTATAAGAGTTATTAAGCAATACCGATATACTTTAAAGTTTTAGATGGAGTACTATGGTCAAAGAAGTGTTGTAAAAATGCGATATCAACACCTGATTTGTATGCACAATATCCCCAAGTTTTTCGAAGTGTATGTGAGCTAATCCCTTCTAATCCAACTTCTTTTGCAGCTTTGTTTAAAATGTACCATGCATGTTGTCTCGTAATAGATTTTGTTCCCTTTTGAGACTTTAATAACGGTTCATTACGTTTCCAAGTTTTACGTTCTTTCATGTAGTCTTCGATCGCGTGCTGTAAGTCTTCATTTACAGCAAACCATTTATGTTTCTTTACTTTTTCATTGTAAAATAAAATGGAATGGCGAACATTTTCATTTTCATCGATTACATCACTAACTTTTAATTGTAAGATTTCACTTACTTTTAAGCCAGAATTTACAGCTAATACGAATAATAAGCCATCACGTTTCGAAGATTGTAAAAGTATATTTTTGATAGTTTCTAATTGTTTTTCATTTTGAATAGGTTGTCCTGCTTGTTTCATTTCACGCACTCTCCTCTTTTATATGTGTAAAGGAAAGGATTAACTTGTTTCTTACTATAAAGGGAGAGTGTGAATTTCATGTGAACTCCTAGTGAAATTAAGACAAATTATTTGACTTCTTTTACTTTTTGTAAATTAAAGTAGAATATAACACTATTAGTCGTGTTATATACGCCGTATTCGGCATGGTGGAGATCTAAAATGTTTTTTACAATAGATAAACCGAGACCAGTACCACCAGTATGACGGCTACGAGATGCATCTAAACGGTAGAAACGATCCCAAATTTTTTCAAGACTTTCTTCTGGAATAGGGTTTCCTGTGTTTTCGATTTCGACTTTTACTGTATCTTCCATTGCCATAACCGAGACTTGTATTTTTTCTCCATCTGGCGTATAGCGAATTGCATTGCTAAGTAAGTTCACAACCACTTGCTCAATACGACTACGATTCGCTTTCACAAATATAGAAGGGTCTACATCTATATTCACTTGTAAATGTTTTTCCTCCATGCTAAATAATAACTTTGTATAGACTTGTTGAATTAATTCACCGATTGAAAATGTCGTCATATCTAGTTTGTACGTACCTGATTCTAATTTTGCTAATTCTAACATTTCAACAATAAGTCTGTTCATGTTTTCTGTTTCTTCTAAAATAACATCTGTGTAATACGTCGTATCTTTACTAACACCATCTTTAATTCCTTCTGCGAAACTTCTAATTACACTGAGCGGTGTTTTTAATTCGTGTGATACACCAGAAATGAATTCTTTTCGCGTTTTCTCTAATTGACGTTCACGTTCAATATCTTGTTGTAATTTTGTATTGGCAACATTTAATCGATCGATTCGATCTTTTAAATTTACAGACAACGTATTAATACTACCGGAAAGTCCGCCAATTTCATCATCTGCTGTTACAGGTAATTTCTCGCTAAAATCAAAATTGGCCATTTTCTTTGTAACGCGATTAATTTTAATTAATGGTTTCACAATGATTTTTGAGTAGTAGAAGGATAACAAAATAATTACGAGAAATACGATGATTAAGGCATAGACATAATAATCTTTCAAAACGAGCATCGCTTCATTAACAGGTTGCAAGGATGCTATCGCAAAAGCATATTCTTTAATCTCTCCATTTTCGATAATAGGTTTTACAAAGATACTATTCTTTATATTCTCTCCGCTATCTATTATATAAGTGTTTAATTGCTGCGAGTTAGCAGTGCCATTTCTAATAAGCTCTGCAAAATATTGAACGGCTTGTAATGTTTCAATATCATTTGCAAGACGAACCTCGGCTTTCGATGGAAGCTGTAACTTAGATATAGTACCAGTAAACTCAATTTGAGTAACAGTTTTGTATCGGTTTGTAAGTCTATTTTTAGAAGGGTTACCATTAATAGATGAAAAATCTGAATTGGTATATTCGTTTTGCCATCGATTATAATTTGTTGTCAATTTTATTGGTGTTATTGTTTTGTTTTGTAGCAAACCGACGACGTTTATCACATCGTCTTTTTTCAATCCTAAGTTTTCGAATTTCTTATATTCTTCGGGTGTTAAAAGATTATTGAGCGGAATGGAATATGTTTCATTATTTTTAGGGTTAAATACATCAATGTAGTAATTGTTGTCGCTTTTAATAATGCCATTCGTATTTAAAAATTGCATGTCAGCATTTGTTTTATCATGAAATTCTTGTTTTAGTTTTCGAATTTCTTCATAACTTTTCCCACTTTTTTCGTACGTATCTACGAACTTCTCAAAAGCAGTTTGAACTGTTTTTACTTTTTTATTAATATAAAATTTCTCTAAAAATAGAGATTGTCCTAGGAAAAAAAGGAGGAATATGATTGTAAATAATGTTGATGTTAATAAAAATAGTTTAAAGACGATACTTCTGTTTTTCACTGCGTCACCTCTTGTGAGAAATACTGTAAATGATTACTTTATTATAACAAACGTTACAAAAAAGTAGAGGAGAAAATCTGTCTCTTCCGAAAGTAGTTTTTAATAAAAAGTCACATAAAAAGAACTCGACAGACGTATGACGAGTTCTTTAATGTATTATTGTTGAATTGCTGCATCTAAAGCGATTTCAATCATTTCGTTAAATGTAGTTTGACGCTCTTCTGATGTAGTTTCCTCACCAGTGAAGATATGATCGCTTACTGTTAATACAGATAACGCATTTACACCGTATTTCGCTGCTAATGTGTAAAGAGCAGTTGTTTCCATTTCTACTGCTAGTACACCGTAATCTCCAAGTTTTTTAACCATGTCCATGCTTTCACGGTAAAATACATCTGCTGTTAAAACGTTACCAACACGAACGTGTAAGCCTTTTTCAGTTCCAGCATCGTAAGCTTTCTTTAAAAGGTCGAAGTTTGCAGCTGGTGCAAAATCAAAACCAGGGAATGTTAAACGGTTCATATTAGAATCCGTACAAGCTGTCATTGCAATAATAACGTCACGTACTTTTACGTCTTTTTGAATGGCACCGCAAGTTCCAACGCGAATTAAATTTTTAACTCCGTAGCTTTGGATCAATTCGTTTACATAAATAGAAATAGAAGGAACACCCATACCTGTACCTTGAACAGATACACGTTTTCCTTTATAAGTTCCAGTGAAACCTAACATACCACGCACGTTATTATAGCAAGTAACGTCCTCTAGAAATGTTTCAGCAATATATTTTGCACGTAATGGATCACCTGGTAATAGAATAGATTCAGCAATTTCGCCTTGTTTTGCTTCGATATGTACACTCATGAAAAGTCCTCCTTATAATGTATTGATAGAAATCAATATCATTTGCATTATACACTACGAATCCTTTCAATTAAAATCTTTTTATTATTTATAATATGTGCAAAGCAGGAGGATTTCATAAATCATAATCTAGAATATATATGTAAGAAGTTTTGTATGAACAGAGACAATAAATATGGTAGGTGATGTTTTGAAAAATCTTGTCATTGGACTTGTTGCTTTACTATTTATTGTAGTAGGAGGATTTTACATAAAAAAGTATCAGGAAACTACAGAGACTGTAGGTGATGTTCAGGAAGTAAAATGGGATGTGTCAAATGGAAAAGGAAATGAGAAGGTAAATATTTCGTTTCAATTATTAAATAATAAAAATAATGAAGTTCGTGGTGTGAATGATCAAATTCGGGCAATTATTGTAGACGGACAATTAAAACATGTACAACAAATGAAACCTACATTCGCAGGGAATGGATCATATAAGGTATCTTCTAAAATAGCGAAAGATGAAGGGTATACAATATTTTTATATGAAGACAAAAATAAGTCTGTGCAATCATTTGCGAAGAAAGATTTTGGGAAAGAAATGGACGAGAAAAATAAGAAAAAAGTAAAATTTCCAATCGATAGTGTACTTACAAAAAAAATAGGGGAGTATGAAGTTTCTCTTTTATTTGGTGCCTTGCATCCAAATGAACCAGCGACGTTAACATTTCAATTCCAAGCGAAAAAGGGTGAAAAATTGAAATTACATTCAGAGAGGGGAGAAGTAGAGGCGCTCTATATCGTGGACGAAACGAGGGAAAATTTTTTATACGCAATACCTGTTGATACAGATGAGCAATTACAATATCGTATTACATTTCCTAGTGAAGGAACGTATAAAATATGGGGGGATTTCTATATAAATGGTAAGAAATATGAAAAAGAATTTATTGTACAAGTTCAAAAAAGAAAAAACAGCTAGATCTTTAGCTGTTTTTTCTTTTTCCTATTAATTTTGTAACAGAGAGCATTGTAAGTGGTAAAGAATGATTCTTTCTAAATGCCAAATATTTACCGCTCCATGCTGGTTTATATTTTTCTTTAAAATGTCGTAACCCGCTGAAACTATACGTATATCGAACATTATTAAAGATGGCAGCAGCAACCCGTTCAGACCAGAAAGATTGTGTTGATAAACCTACATTTGAAAGTGGTGCCATACCAATATTAAAGGAATGATATTCATTTTCTTTTGCCCACTGGAATAAGTGGATGAAAATTGCATCCATAATGCCGCTAGGTGCATCTGGATAATATCGCATTAAATCAACAGATAATGATCCGTCTTGATATACGGGCATAAAGGTTGTGAATGCGATAATCTTTCCATCCGCATCAGATAATGTAGCGATAGGAGCACGGCTAATATATTCACGATCGAAGTATCCGAGTGAAAAACCTTTCTCTTTTTTTCCACCGAGCCATGCATCAGAAACTTTCCGTAACTCTTCAAATAACTCGTCTGAGAATGGCGGCTGATGAATAGAGAATGTATAGCCTTCTCTTTCAAAACGATTGAAAGTCGCTCGCATACCAGCACGTTTCTTTCCTGTTATTGTAAATGTATTTAAATCAACGACAGCTTCTTCACCAAGTTTAAAGAAGTTATAACCAAAATCATGATATAAACTCATCCATTTACTTTCGATTTGATAAAATACACAAATGTATCCAAATCGATCAGCTTCAGCTAAAAACTCTTGTAACACAGTACGATAGGAGGACGGGTCACCAATTGGATCGCCTAATACAACAAGACGTTTTCCAGTTATGGAGAAGAGAAGGAGTGCTTTCCCGTCACTACTGAAGAAGAATTGCTTATCACCCAAAAATCCTAAATGACTAAGTACATTTCCATTATGTTCATCTAAAAAGTTTTGTAACCTTTTGTCATTAGCTGGTTGCCCGGGAAATTCATTTCGATAACGATTGGCAATGAGTGAGCCAATCAGTAAAAAGGTAGGAACGAAAAAGGCAGCTGCTAATGCACTTCGTTTCACTTGCGTAATATTACGAACGACAAAATCAGGTTTGAAAGCTTCTTTTGCACCTGCAAATAAAATACCTAAGTTTTTATATAAATATAACGTTACAAGTAAGAATATAAAAACTTTTACCATATCAGAAAGTGAGACTTCCATTTTCTCGCGCACAAATCTTTTTCGAAGCATATATAATACCGCGAGTACGATTAATAAAATAAACGTTTCTTCAATATCAATTCCTTTTAGTGTATTAAAGATAGCCGCTCCAATTAAAGAAACAATCGTCATATAATAAGAGCGTTTTGTTCCATAATATATCCCACGTGAAAGGATTAGGAGGAGAATACCGAATGTTAGTGATAAGCTAAAAGAAAATTGAATAAGATGTTTTGGAGCTAGAATATGTAAGGCGTGTGCTCTGTTTATACTTGTCGGTAGAATGGTCGATAAAATAACCATTAGTCCAGCAAATACTGTTAAAGCAGCAGATGCCCATGAACCAAGCTTTCCTAGAAAGTCACGCTGCAAAGTCCATATAACACCAGTTGTTTCTAATGCAGGCGCAATAAAAGGTTTATCTTCAAACTTTTTAATGGCTACACCTGTCATTTCAAAAGCTGCAAAAATAAGGCCAAGGCAGAAAGGTAAAATGTAATAGACGAGGCGATATAATAACATAGCAGGTAGTAATACACCTGTATCAATGCCGTACTGTCCGAGTCCAGTTAAAAAAACAAGATCAAATGAACCAAGTCCACCAGGCACAAGACTAACAACGCCAGCTAAAGCAGCGATTACATACACACCTAAAAACTTTTGAAATTCGATGTCGATACCAAATAATATTAATATGACGTACATAACAATACCAGCAGATACCCACTCAACTAATGAAACTAATGAGTATAAAACAGTTGGGTTTTTCTCTTCTCCTTCTTCTTCTTGTCCTTCAGTTTGCTTTGTTTTTCTATTTTTTAGTTTAGAAAAGCCAATATATATAGGGACGAAAAGAGCGAAAAAGATAAGAACAGGCCATAGCCACGGTTTTTCATGCAAAATAAAACTTGTGTCTAATATTCCAATCAGGCCGAGGAATGAGAGAATGGCTAATCCGTTAATAAAAGCAGTTGTCATCCAGGCGATACTTTTAATAAGTTTGCCATTTTCTTTTATGTATGGACGATAAAGCATTGTGCGTACACCAGCTCCAACGAGACCACCAAATCCGATAAAGCCATTTAAAGTATTAGCAATCCATGAGATGCGGAAAATCTTTTGGACTGGTATATCAGCTTTTAAATAACGAAGCATAACATAGTCATAAAAGAACATTGTCGATACGGCAAATGCGCCAAGTGTAATTGCTAAAAAGACTCCTCCGGTGGGAATGTTTTTAATTGTATCGATTGCTTCTAAAAAAGAAATGCCTGCTAATTCTTTTTTTGCTTGAAAGAATACAATTGTTAATACAACAAATGGGAAGATAATTTTCCCGATTTGTAAGAAACGTTTCCATGAAAACGACATAAATACAACTCTCCTTGTATAAGAAAACTGAGACAATAATATTATTATGACAAACTTCAAGAAAAATAAAAAGGTAAATTCCTGTATGGGGAAGCTATTTTTTATAAGGATTATATTTGAAAGAGTATTTCGTTTGTCAGAAAATTAAGTTAAAATGAAATGAAAGAAGGAAGAGAGGGGAAGTAGATGATTATAATAGGTTATGCGGGATATGAGTTAGAGAAAGCAAAACCTAATACATCAGAAGATTTTTTTAATAGATCTGAAGTGACATATATATTAAATGATAAAGAGAGAACTTTTTCTGTTTTATACGTTCGATATTTTGAAGAAGTTTTACTAGAAATTACTCCTTTTGAAGGAAATCCAGTATGTAAAGTAGAAGAACAAGACATATATTTGCGGGATATTGTAGCGATATGTTGTTTAGTGAAAGAGAATGAGCATCGCATGCGAAAACGCTTATATTTAAATACTATAGAAGAATTCCGACAATATTTTGATGAGGGAACAGTGGTGAAAGTACAAGAAATATTGGCTGAATTACATAAAAATAAAAGAGTAGAAATAGCGTGAAATGGCAAAGGAGAGGGAAAAAATGTCTAATCTGATGGTTGAAAATCAAACAGAACAAGTTTCTATGTTTTTAGAAGATGTTATTACTTTGATAACCAATTATGTAAATTATCATACGTTGCCTTCTTTATTAGAAGAGGCACCGGCAGGGAACGAGCAATATTATAAAGGGTTATTAGCATCAATAAGGCGTCTTCTTGTTTTTTGTGAAGAAGGACATGATGCATGTTTTGTTTTGTTGAATAGCCAGCCATTTCGAAAAACAGCAGCTGAAAAAATTTTATATAAAATTTATCATCAAGTAATTGCAGAGTTTTTTTCACCAAAGAGTGATCATTGGTATGAAAATAGTCGGTCTGCCTATACAGGGAAAAACTCCATCGTGTTTCAACAAACGCCACCTGCATCTATAGAGCAAGTAATGAAGAATTTAGAAGGTAAATTTCAATTGATGCGTGAAGAACTAGAATATTATGAGACGGATTACCAAACAAAGATGTTACACAAATATTAATTGCGAAAAAGAAGCTAAGGGGACTTAGCTTCTTTTCCTTTTGTACAGTTATATAAGGGATTTCCTTTGAATATATTTAAGGGGATAGCATTAAGGAGGTGTAACATGAGTCAGCAAGGTGTATTTACAGATTACTTTCATGAAGTAGAAAGCTGGTGTGAAAGTGTTCTTCACGTATTAGATAGCCGTGCAATGGAAGTGTATGATGTCCATATGCTTGCTTATAAAATTCAAACGTTATTAGACCGTATGAAAGAACATGAGTACGACACAGATGCAGAGTTTATGTATGAAATAAGTGATGATGTAGAACATATTCAGCATCATTTGCAGGAAGTATTTGTACAGGGTGAAGAGGAATATGAATTATATGAAAGAGGGGATAGTGAACGAGCTGTTCCAATTGGAGGGCATACACTTCCGCCATTACCGTATCCATATAATGCGTTAGAACCGTATATTTCTAGAGAAATTATGATGTTACACCATGATAAACATCATCGTAGTTACGTAGAAGGGTTAAATAAAGCGGAGAAGAAGATGGAAGAAGCGAGAAAAACGAATCAATTTGATTTGATTAAGCATTGGGAAAGAGAAGCGGCTTTTCATGGATCGGGTCATTACCTGCACACAATATTTTGGAATAACATGAAAAAAGATGGTGGCGGAAGTCCAAGGGGGGCTTTTTCACAACAGATTGAACAAGATTTTGGGAGCTTTTTACGTTTTCAAAAACATTTTACTGAAGCAGCTTCTAAAGTGGAAGGGTCAGGATGGGCGATTCTCGTTTGGGTGCCACGATCTGGAAGGTTAGAAATTTTGCAGAGTACACTTCATCAATTATTTACACAATGGGATACGATACCGCTCCTTGTACTAGACGTGTGGGAACATGCGTATTATTTACAATATCAAAATCGTAAAGATGAATATATTAAAAACTGGTGGCATGTTGTAAATTGGCCTGATGTAGAAAAAAGATTTGTAAGTGCAAAACAAATTGAATGGACACCGTATTAGACGCATATTGTATGCGTCTTTTTTATCCTGTAAACGCCCGAATATTAAGGACTATTAATCAGTGGAAGATGAGAAAATCCCTAACTAATTAAAGTTTTGCTTTATTGAGAAGAGAAGGAGATTTCGTTCATATTTTAAAAGGCCAAGCATACACTTGTACAAAAAGTGCCAAAAGGACGTGGGGGGAAATATGAGACGAATTTGTGTAATCATTACGCTTCTTATTATGTATGTAAGCGTTATGCCAATTCCTACATATGCAAAGATGAACAGCAATGTCAGTGCTCGTAATGCTGTATTAATGGAGCAACATTCTGGACGTGTATTATACGGAAAAGCAGAACATGAGCCGCAAAAAATTGCTAGTATAACAAAAATTATGACTGCCTTGTTAGCTGCTGAATCAGGAAAAATGAAAGAAATGGTCTCGGTTAGTAATGAAGCAGTGAGAGTAGAAGGATCAGCAATTTATTTGAAGCCTGGACAGAAAGTAAAGTTAGAGGATTTAGTATACGGACTCATGCTTAGATCTGGTAATGATGCAGCACAAGTAATTGCTGAAAATGTAGGAGGGAGTATAGAAGGGTTTGTATATTTAATGAATGAAAAGGCGAAACAAATTGGAATGAAAGATACTCACTTTTCAAACCCACATGGTTTGGATGGAGATGGATCCCATTATTCGTCGGCCTATGATATGGCACTTTTAACGAAGTATGCAATGGGGAACGAAACCTTTAAGAAGATTTTTGGGACAAAAACGTATAAATCAGATTCGTGGGATTATCCGTGGAAAAACAAACATAAACTTGTGACGTCTTATTATGAATTTGCAACAGGAGGAAAAACAGGATTTACGAAGAAAGCAGGACGGACGCTTGTTACAACAGCAACAAAAGATGGACTAGATTTAATTGTCGTAACTTTGAGCGCTTCTAGTGATTGGGATGATCATATGAATTTATTTGATAAAGGTTTTGATCGTTTCAAGCAAACGAACGTTGTAGGACAAGGAGCTCTTGCTGAAATTACTGAAAAGAAATATGCCAATCATGTTTACACGAAAAATAATTTTGCGGTGCCTTTAACTGAGCAGGAAAGAAAGAATGTCGTATTAAAAGTTGAACTCGATAAAAGTGCAAAACTTAAAGATGGCGTAAAGGTTGGAAAGACAGAAATTTATGTTGGCAATGAGAAAGTTGGAGAACGGAATTTATTTTATAGTAAACGAAAGTTAGTAGCTACAACGGGAATGTACTGGAATAATGTGAAAGAAATTTTTTCTCATATGATAGGTGTTGGGAGCGATGGTTAATCTCGTATGGGTAGCGATGGCGGTCATAGGGATTGTATATGCCATGATAAATGGAACGATGGAAGCAATAAATAAAGCCGTATTTGACGGGGCAAAAGATGCAGTAACAATTTGTATAGGACTTATTAGTGTTTTAGTATTTTGGCTCGGCTTAATGAAAATTGCAGAGGAAGCAGGATTGCTAAAAAAGTTAGTGTCACTTTTTATGCCGATAGTAAAAAGGTTGTTTCCAGAAATACCGAAAGATCATCCGTCAATGGGATTTATTTTATCGAATATGATGGCAAACTTTTTTGGATTAGGTAATGCAGCGACCCCTCTTGGTATTAAAGCGATGGAACAATTGAAAGAGTTAAACGGAGGGAAGGATTCGGCGAGCCGTTCTATGGTGACTTTTCTCGCGTTAAATACATCAGCGATTACTTTAATTCCTACTACTGTCATTTCGATTCGAATGACGTATGAATCAGCGAATCCTACTGAAATTGTTGGGGTAACATTCATTGCACAAGTACTCTCTATGATCGGAGCGATTTGGATTGATCGCTATTTTTACCGAAGAAGGAGTAGGAAGGGGCGGAAAAAATGAGTATTGTCAATACGATATCATTATGGGTAATCCCTTGTGTAATCGGTTTTATCCTTTTATATGGAACGATAAAGAAAGTTCCGACGTATGAATCTTTCGTTGAGGGAGGAAAAGAAGGGATTCAAATTGCGATCTCTATTTTACCGTTTATGGTTGGAATGCTCGTATCTATTTCTATATTTCGGGCTTCAGGTGCATTAGATGCAATGATATCAGTAATGAAGCCGATATTAGATTTAATTCATGTCCCAGCAGAAATTGTTCCACTAGCACTTATACGCCCTATTTCAGGCTCTGCTGGTTTAAGTATAACGACCGATTTAATTGCCACATATGGGCCAGACTCGTTTATTGGAAGATTGGCTTCTACGATGCAAGGGAGTACAGATACGACTTTTTACATTTTAACAGTATACTTTGGAGCTGTTGGAATTAGAAAAATGGGAGATGCATTAAAAGTAGGACTTTTTGCCGATTTGATTGGAATTATTTGTTCAATTGTGTTTGTTTCTTTAATGTTTAAGTAATACTATTCATTTTTTATGCTATTTCGCTTATAATATGTATACGACCACTATTAAGGTGCTGCTTAATAGTGGTTTTTTTATGCGGTATTTTTGACAAAATGATGAACTTTTATTGTGAGAAATATGAAAAAAATGGACAATAATAAAAGGTAAAAACATGATTTGACCTTTATATGTTTATTATCATCGCTATGTTGTTTAAGTAAGATGAAGCGAAAAGCCGTCAAGCGTATGCGGTTGCCAAGTCTTTCTAATGTAAGGTAAGATAAATTCGAGGTGAAAAAAAGAAATGGAACGATTACAAAAAGTGATTGCGCAAGCAGGTATTGCATCGAGAAGAAAGGCTGAGGAATTAATTCAGCAAGGAAAAGTGAAAGTTAATGGAAAAATAGTGAAGGAGTTAGGAACGAAAGTAACTCCTCAAGATAAAGTAGAAGTAAATAACATCCCTCTTGAAAAAGAAGAACCTGTTTATTTTTTACTATATAAACCAACTGGCGTAATTTCAAGTGTATCAGATGATAAAGGAAGAAATGTTGTAACAGACTTTTTCCCAGAGATTACACAACGTTTATTCCCAATCGGACGCTTAGATTATGATACGTCTGGCGTATTATTAATGACAAACGATGGGGACTTTGCAAACGTATTAATGCACCCTAGATATAAAGTTGAAAAAACATATGTTGCAAAAATAAAAGGTCCACTAACAGGTGAGAAAATTCGCATGTTAGAACGTGGTGTTGCACTAGAAGACGGAAAAACAGCACCAGCTCGTGTGAAGATTATTTCTTGGGACAAGCGTAAGGAAATGGCGATTGTACAATTAACAATTCATGAAGGACGTAACCGTCAAGTACGTCGTATGTTTGAAGCTTTAGATTGTAAAGTAGTGAAACTAAAGCGTGAACGCTATGCTTTCTTAGAAGTAGGAAGCCTGAGACCTGGTGATGCAAGAGAATTGACACCACATGAGGTGAAACAATTACGTGCATTGGCTTCTACAAAGCCTCGCTAATCGATATTGTGAAACTTTCACCAGTGGAATGTTCCGCTGGTGATTTATTAAAAATACATATATTCATCACTCGTCGAAGAGAGGGGAGACAATATGAAAAAAAATCGCTTATTATTTCGCGTTATTATTCTGCTCATTTTAAGCGGTGCTGTAGGATTTACACTTTATCAAGGTTTTTTTGCTGATAAAGAGAAAATGCAAATTGGAAAAGAAGCACCTAACTTTGTTGTGACGGATTTAGAAGGAAAGAAAATTGAATTAAAAGATTTAAAGGGAAAAGGTGTATTTTTAAACTTTTGGGGCACTTGGTGTAAACCTTGTGAGAAAGAAATGCCTTATATGAATGAACTATATCCAAAGTATAAAGAAAAAGGCGTTGAAATTATTGCGTTAGATGCAGATGAAACAGAAATTGCTGTTAAGAACTTTGTAAAACAATATGATTTGAAATTTCCAGTTGCTATTGATAAAGGAACAAAAATCATAGGGACATATGGAGTAGGACCGTTACCGACAAGCTTTTTGATTGATAAAGATGGAAACGTAGTGGAGCAAATTATAGGTGAACAAACGAAAGAACAGCTAGAAGGATATTTAAAGAAAATTACTCCGTAATAAAGAAAGCCTTTACATAAGAGGTGCTTGCCTATAGCGCCTCTGGTTTAAAAATTCTGAGTATTGCGGTAACTTGAGGTTAGAATATACAATGGTACATATAGATACAGGGGCGGTGAGAGTGTTGAAAGAAATTAAGTGTGAATGTGGACATGTGAATCCGATAGGAACTGTTTTTTGTGAAGCTTGTGGGAAACCATTTGAAAGTAATGAAAATATAAAACTATTGGATATGCGCTATGAGGGGAGTGCTCGTAGATCTCTCACGCAAACAAAAACGATCGTCGATAAAATTTGGAGCTTTTTCTCTTCTGTAAAAGTGGGTGTATGGCTCATTGTGATCACTTTAGCTGCATCAGCGATTGGAACTATTTTTCCGCAAGAAATGTACATAACTCCAGGGGTTGCACCAGCTGAATATTATAAACAAGAATACGGATTTTTAGGACAATTATACTATCAATTAGGATTTAATAATTTATACGGTTCATGGTGGTATATGATGTTAATTGCTTCAATTGGTATTTCGCTTGTGATATGTAGCTTAGATCGTGTTATTCCGCTTTATAAAGCTTTAAAAAAACAAGGGGTGAAAAGACACCCTAGCTTTTTAAAGAGACAAAGATTATACGGCATTGGTACACCGCAAGATGGTGATTTGGAAAGAATCCAAATGAATTTAAAGAAAACGAACTATAATGTGAAAGTGGAAGAGGGAAACGTTTTAGCAGAAAAGGGACGTTTCTCGCGTTGGGGTCCATATGTGAATCATATCGGTCTTATTATCTTTTTATTCGGTGCAATGCTTCGGTTTTTACCGAGTATGTACGTAGACGAAGCGCTTTGGTTACGCGATGGTGAAACGAAAGAAATACCAGGGACGGATGGCCAATACTATTTGAAAAATGAGAAGTTTATAAAGGAAGTTTATGATAAAAGTAAGGACAAGGAAGTTTTTGATGAAGCAATTGACCGTGTAGGTGATAAAATGATTGCGAAAAACTTCCAAACGAATGCTGTATTATATAAAGCGGTCGGCGAAAATATAGCAGGACAAAAACCGAAATTGGAAAAGGTAAAAAAAGCGGAAATTCGAGTGAATGAACCGCTGAAATTTGATCAATTTGCTATTTATCAAGTGGATTATAAAGAAAGTGAATTTAAAAGCATGTCCTTCCATTTGCAAAATAAAGAAAACAATCAAAAGTTGGGACCAATTAAAGTTGATTTAACGAATCCTACAGAAAAATATGATTTAGGAAATGGTTATTCTCTAGAACTATTAAGCTATTTTCCTGATTTTTATTTTGACGAGAGTGGAAGACCGAACACAAAAACGAAATTACCAAACAATCCTGCATTCGTCTTTAAAATGTTTACGCCTGAAACACCAGATGGTGAAGTGAGTTTTGTTGGTATTCAGCAAAATATAGAACCTGATGGGAACAATAAGTATAAAATGTCATTCGCAGGTGTTGAAATGCAAAATGCAACAGCACTTACTGTAAGGAAAGATTTAACGCTTTGGATTCTCGGTATTGGAGGATTTATATTTATGGTTGGTGTCATTCAAGGAATGTATTGGAATCATCGCCGTATTTGGATACAACGCGTTAATGATGAATGGTGGATTGCAGGACATACGAATAAAAATTGGTTCGGTTTAAAGAAAGATATTGAAAGAGTACTAGAAGGTACAGCAATTCCGCAACCAAACGATAAAGTAGTTGATAAAAAAATTAGTTAAGGTGGGGAAACGATATGGTGCAAATAAGTAGTAACTTTCTCTTTACCGCATTTATTTTATATTTAATTGCAACTCTATTTTTCGGGGGAGCAATTAAAGAAAAGGGTCATAAATGGGCAAATGTAGGAATAATGATTACAATTTTAGGGTTTATTGCACAAACAGTATATTTTGTTACAAGATGGATTGCATCAGGACATGCACCAGTTAGTAACTTTTTTGAATTCGGTACGTTTTTCGGCATGATGCTAGTCGGAGCATTTATTGTCATGTATTTTATGTACCGCGTAAGTATAATTGGACTCTTTGCATTACCAGTTGCGATTTTATTAATTGCCTACGCGAGTATGTTTCCGAGGGAAATATCGCCGCTTATTCCATCTTTGAAAAGTAATTGGTTACATATTCACGTGACGACTGCGGCTGCAGGACAAGCAATTTTAGCGATTAGTTTTATTACGGGCGTTATGTATTTATTGAAAAATGTAGATCAATCAGTGAAAAGTAAACGTACATTTTGGTTAGAAACAGTAGTGTTCACGCTTGTTTGTACAGTTGGATTTATTGGAGTAACAACGGTATTTTCTAGTATGAAATATGAAGCGAAGTTTCAATGGATTGATAAAAATGAACAGCAAGTGGAAATGAAGTACAATCTTCCGGCTTTAGTTGGACCGCATGAAGGGAAGTTGCTGACAGAAAATAAATTAGAACCGACAGTTGAAGTTCCAGCGATTGTAAATGCAAAAAAATTAAATACTGTAATTTGGTCAGTGTTAGTTGGAACATTACTTTATATTGTATTAAGACTTGTTTTAAGGAAACGAGTATCAGCAGCACTTCAACCGCTAGTAAAGAATACGAATAGTGATTTACTAGATGAAATCGGATATCGTTCTATTGCAATTGGATTCCCAGTTTTTACATTAGGTGCATTAATTTTTGCGATGATTTGGGCACAAATAGCTTGGACACGTTTTTGGGGCTGGGATCCAAAAGAGGTTTGGGCGCTTATTACTTGGCTCTTTTATGCTGCGGTATTACATTTACGCCTATCAAAAGGATGGCACGGAGAGAAGTCAGCGTGGTTAGCGGTAATTGGTTTTGCAATCATTATGTTCAACTTTATTGTAGTAAATTTAATTATCGCGGGTTTACATTCATATGCATAGAGAAATAAAATAGGAGAGTGAATGTCACTTTCCTATTTTATTTTTGTCAATTTTTCTTCTTTTTTGAGAAAAACATGACAAAGTAGCGGTTGATTTTGTAAAATGATGTCGAGGACATTATATACTGTTCAAAAAAAATACATAGTTTTGGAAAAAAATTGAACAAACTTTATTATTCTTGTGAAGCATAATATGGGAAGTGAAACAGTTAGAGGATTGCTTAAATAAACGAGAATAGCGCAACATAATAGTGTAGAAGGGTAGGTGTGAACCGTTGTGGTAAAAGTACGCAACGGGTAAAAATGGAAAATGAATCAAGAATTTTAATTGTAGACGATGAGGATCGTATTCGTCGTTTGTTGAAAATGTATTTAGAGAGAGAACAATACACAATTGATGAAGCAGATAATGGTGATACAGCTTTAGAAATGGCGTTACAAAATGATTATGATTTAATCCTATTAGATCTTATGATGCCTGGTAAAGATGGTATTGAAGTATGTAAAGGGGTTCGTGAGAAGAAAGCGACGCCAATTATTATGTTGACAGCAAAGGGTGAAGAAGTAAACCGAGTACAAGGGTTTGAGGTAGGAACTGATGATTATATTGTGAAACCATTTAGCCCACGTGAAGTAGTGCTTCGTGTGAAAGCGGTCTTACGCCGTTCTGTACCAACAACATTCTTTACACAAGATACAACGACAAAAGATGTTACTGTGTTCCCTCATTTAACAATTGATAATGATGCACATCGTGTTACAGCAGATGGTAATGAAGTGAACTTAACACCGAAAGAGTACGAATTACTATTATTCTTAGCGAAAGCTCCTGATAAAGTATTTGATCGTGAGCAATTGTTAAAAGAAGTATGGCAATATGAATTCTTCGGAGATTTACGTACAGTTGATACGCATGTAAAGCGTTTACGTGAGAAGTTAAGCAAAAAATCACCAGATGCTGCGAAGATGATTGTTACCGTTTGGGGCGTAGGTTACAAGTTTGAGGTTGTGAACGACTGATGCTTTGGAGAAGTGTAGTAGGGAAGTTATGGATGACCATATTACTTCTCGTTTCGTTTGTACTTGGATTTGTTGCGATTTTACTTTCACAGTTTTTTAGAACATATTATGTTGATATGAGTGAAGCTAGGCTTCAAAAAGTTGCAACAAGTGTTTCAGAGTTAATTGAAGAAGGTGCCGATGTAAAAACGATTGAGAATATCGCGTACAAATTCTCTGATCCACTTTCAAGGATTATTATTGTAGAAGATGGTAAGGAAATTTCATCTTCACCGAAACAAGAAGGATTAGTCACTCTTACAATGGATGACTTAAAAGAAGATAAAGAATTAGCGGCTGTTTTTACAGACAAAAAAGAAATTAAGAATAACATTAGAAAAGCTTCTAATAGTAGAAAGAATAAAAATACTGAAAATGATATTATGATTGTCGGAAAACCAGTACACTCCAAAAATCAAAGTGCAGTGTTTGTATACGAATCTTTACAAGTTCCGATACAAGGTATGGAGAGAACGACTGATTTTATATTCTTATCAGCAGGGATTGCAATTATATTAACAACTTTCTTTGCATTCTTCTTATCTACTCGAATTACAGCACCACTCCGTAAAATGCGTGAGGTTGCTTTTGAGGTTTCGCGTGGGAAGTTTGATGCGAAAGCTCCTATGGTATCTCAGGACGAGATTGGTGAGCTTGCAACGGCCTTAAATCAAATGGGAAAACAGTTGAAGTTTAATATGAATGCCTTGCAGCAAGAGAAAGAACAGTTAGCTAGTATTTTAAGTAGTATGGCAGATGGGGTTATTACGTTAAATCAAGAAGGTGAAGTCGTTGTAATCAATCCGCCAGCGGAACATTTCTTGCAAGTTTGGCAAGAAGAGAAAGAAGTAGAGTTAAGTAAAAAGCTTCCTTCTGAACTTGTTGAACTATTCCATCTAGTTGTAGAAAGCGAACAACAACAAGTGGTTGAAATTAATTTACAAAAAGGTAACTATGTAGTTCTTATGACTCCGCTTTACAATCAAACGAAAATTCGCGGGGCGGTAGCTGTATTGCGTGATATGACGGAAGAACGCCGTCTGGAGAAGATGCGTCAAGACTTTATTGCGAACGTATCACATGAACTTCGTACACCGATGGTCATGCTTCAAGGGTATAGTGAAGCAATTTTAGATGATATTGTGCAAACGAAAGAAGAAATTAATGAGTTTGTTCAAATCATTTATGATGAATCTGTTCGTTTAGGTAAACTTGTAAATGAATTATTAGATTTAGCGCGTATGGAAAGTGGTAATGTAGAGTTACATATAGGTGAAGTTGATATTCATCCTTTCGTTGAAAAAATAGGTCGTAAATTCCAAGGTATTGCAAAGGATAAAGAAGTTGCATTAACGGTTGATTTCCAAAATCCAATAGAGCGATACCCGTTTGATGCAGATCGTATGGAACAAGTATTGACAAATTTAATTGATAACGCAATTCGTCATACAAATGCAGGTGGACATGTAACGCTTGTAATTGATACGAAAAATAATGGTCTTATTTTTGAAGTGCAAGATTCGGGCGCTGGCATTCCAGAAGAAGATATTCCATTTTTATTTGATCGTTTCTACAAAGCTGATAAAGCAAGAACACGTGGGAAAAAAGGTGGAACAGGACTCGGGCTTGCGATTGCAAAAAATATTGTGCAAGGCCATGATGGGAAAATTACTGTTTCAAGTGTTGTTGGAGAGGGAACTACATTCTCTGTATATTTACCAAATCGTATAATTTAGATATGCGTTTTTAAAGTTGATAATGAATAAAGTTCTACTGTTTTTTATTTTTTTGTAAAATCAATTAAATAAATAATAGTAGAACTTTTTTTATCGTAGTTGAATGAAGAATAAGAGGGGTGTCGTAAAGCAATGAAATTATACACAAAAACAGGAGATAAAGGGACAACAGGTGTAATAGGCGGCAGAGTGGATAAAGATGATATCCGAGTGGAAGCATATGGCACGATAGATGAGGCGAATTCTCATATTGGATATGCGATGACTAAGCTTCAAGGCGAGTCTTTTGGAGATATTTACAATGAACTTGAAAATATTCAACACGAACTATTTGATTGCGGAGGAGACTTGGCGATAGTAGCGGGGAAAATTCCTTATAAAGTAAAAATCGAAATGGTCGAATGCTTAGAAAAAAGGATTGATTCGTATATAGAAGAAGCACCGCCGTTAGAACGCTTTATTTTACCAGGTGGAAGCGAGTCGGCAGCTGCTATTCATATTGCACGTACAGTTGTAAGGCGAGCAGAACGATGTATAGTGTCCTTACAAAAAGAAGGGGAAATAAACGAAGTTGTTCTAAAGTATGTAAATAGATTATCTGATTATTTGTTTGCAGTAGCTAGAGTAATAAACGCTCGAGTACAAGTAAAAGATGTGGAGTATAATCGCAGTGCAATCGTTTTTCGTGATAAGAAAGAGAAGGAAGTGGAGTAATCCACTTTCTTTTTTTTGTATACTTTTTTCTGTAATATACCAAAATAGAGAAGGTATGGTGGTAATTAGAAAACGGAGGATGTATATGAAAGGTTTAAAATACGGCGTCATGTTATTGACTATATTGTTTTTATCTCAATTACATGTGTACGCAGAGGGAAACCGGTGGACATGGCCTGTTGAAGGGCAGATAAGTGATTATTTTGGGACAAGGCATGGAAAACACTACGGTATAGATATAGCGGCACCGATCGGCTCGGCGGTGGCAGCTATTCAAGATGGTAAGGTAACAAAGTCTTATTATTCAAGTAGTTATGGAAATGTTGTATTTATTAAACATGGAGAATATGAGGCTGTGTATGCACATTTAAATAAGAGATATGTAGTTCAAGGGGATTATATTTCAAAAGGAGAAATAATTGGAGAAGTAGGGAATACAGGAGAATCTCGAGGTGCACACTTACATTTAGAAGTTCATCAAGGAAGATGGACGATGGCAAAAAAGAATGCGATGAATCCATTGCTTGTTTTACATGAACAAAGAAACGAAGTCGTTTCTTCCTCGTTATATGTCGTTCAAAAAGGGGACACTTTAGTTAGCATTGCACGGAAATTTAGCATGTCTGTTAAGGAAATTAAAGAAAAAAATGGGCTGCAGCAAGAGCTGATTTATCCAAATCAACAATTATACGTAAAGTAAAAAAAGAGCTAGTTTAACTAGCTCTTTTTTTACCAAAAAATAAAGACACATATAAATCCAGAAATAGCTAAGTAGCTATATAAGTAAAATACTTTTGTTCTGGTTTTTTCGTTTGTTCGAAAAAGTACAATAGTCGGTTCAATTAAACCGATTGTCAAACAAAGTAGACCAAGGAGCATACAACCAATTGAAATGGAGTACAGGGCGATTTGTGGTGCTTGAAATGGAATCATCCATTTTAATAAAAATGCAATAAGTGCAGTGTAGCAAATGCTGCCAATGTATTTATTCAACGGTGCATTAGAACGGAAACCTGGAAGCTTTTTTAAGAAAGAGCGGGAAACAACTTCAGTTTGTAAAGATGTATGCTCTTCGATTATTTTTTGAGCTTCTTTTCCTTTTTGGAAAAGGGATAATATCCAGTTTCGCTTCCCTTGAAAAATAAATTGAGAAGTTGTTAAATAATGATCCACCTTCACTTTATTCCAACTTTTCCACGGATGACGCTCACATAATTTTAATTTACTCTCTGTTTTTTTATCATACTGATAAATACTGATGCCATCTTCGTCGAAAGTAGCATAGTATGTCTCGCTTGAGAATGTGCCTAAATCAATTGGACAGTAGAAAAGTAATTCTTTTTTTAAGTAAAAGTATTCTTTTCTTAAGTTTTTTTTCATTGTTTCTCGAATAGAGTGTCTCTTTTCTTTCTTCATGACATTTCCTCCATAATCCAGAAAATGTTCTTATCTTAACAATTCAACATCTTATCACTTTTAATTATATATGACTAGGGGATTTATAGGAGAAATGCCGAATGCTAAAAAATATGGGGTGTATTGTAAAATATAATGAATGGTTTTGATTATGTAAAATCAATAACTTATTTTTAATAAGTTACGATTTTTTTGTTCACAATCCAATCATGTTGTTGTATAATGAAGTGGAAAATAGAATATCGGTCTATCTTCGGGGCAGGGTGAAAATCCCGACCGGCGGTGATGAACTATATGTGATTTTGTTCTAAGCCCGCGAGCCGTTAAGGCAGGATTTGGTGTGATTCCAAAGCCGACAGTATAGTCTGGATGGGAGAAGATGGAGGTTCAAGCGTTCAAAAAAGATATGGATTTGAACGTCTGTTTGATGTGCCTTAAATTCTCCCTTTGTGTAAAACACAAAGGGTTTTTTCGTTCTATGAAAAAGTAGGCATAGCAGAACCTTTCCACTTTCCATGAGATGATCGATGGAAAAGGAGAGAGAAAGATGAAACAAAAAAACAGTGTAGTGCAGATGGTGAGTGTAGCGATGCTAAGTAGTATTGCATATTTACTGATGATGTTGGATTTCCCGTTCCCAGGGCTTCCGCCATTCTTAAAAATTGATTTTAGTGATGTACCGGCTCTAATTGCAGCGATTATCTTCGGACCAATTGCGGGAGTAATTGTAGAGGCGATAAAGAATATTTTACATTATGGGATTCAAGGAAGTTTAACGGGAGTACCAGTTGGAGAAATAGCTAACTTTATTGCAGGATGTTTATTTATTGGACCAGCAGCTTTCTTATTTAGGAAGTATCGTACTGTTAAGAGCTTAACGACAGGATTAATGCTAGGGACAATTACAATGGCGCTTATTATGAGTATATTAAATTACATCATCATATTCCCAGCTTACACTTGGTTTTTAAATTCGCCAGCTATGTCTAGTGAGGCTATAAGAACAACGGTTGTAACGGCAATCTTACCGTTTAATTTGATTAAAGGGATTGTTGTGACAATTGTATTTGTAGCGTTATTCTCACGCCTGAAAGTATGGATGTTTGCAAAAATGAAAAATGCATAAAATATAAAGTGAAACTTCAATCAGTGGGGGGCATCCCCCACTGATTATTAGCCCTCACCAATCGGGCTGCCCGGCAAATAGCGAGGCAAAAAAACCATTAGTAGTATGGAACTACTAATGTTTTTTTTATAAGTATCATGAAAACAAAAAATGTCCCTCATATTAATGAGGGACATTTTTTGAAGTTAATAAAAGACTATTCGAATTTTAAAGCATCGCCGTCAAATGATTCGTCAGCAACTTTAATTGAGTCAGTTGGACAACCTTCGAATGCATCCATCATATCTTCAAGTAATACATCTGGAATCTCAACGATACCTTGGTTATCGTCTAATGTTACGAATGCAATACCTTCATCATCATAGTCATAAATGTCTGGTGCAGCAGCGCCACAAGCACCACATGCAATACAAGTATCTTTATCAACGATTGTATATTTTGCCATCTTTTTTCCCTCCTGATAATATGTATGTGAAAAGCTCGCCATAAAAATTATAACCTTATTGTAAAACGGTTTTTAAAACTTTTCAACATAAAATTATAATGATAATGCTTATCAATTAGGGTGTCAACTAATTTTTGTATTATGTCATAAGATTTTCAAAATACGTAAATGTTATTTCGTTTGGTACAATAGAATATATACAAGTATATAGTGCCGATATGATAAGTTAGTGTAATTATACCAAAAAGCAATTAAGTTAGATTGAAAGGTGGAAGCGGTAATGCAACTACAATATACTTTATTGTATTGTTTAAAACAATTGAATGGTGAAAGGACCGTTTCTTCTATTTATTATTTATTAAAGGGAAAACGATCTTCGCAAACATTACAAGATGGAAATATGTTCCGAATTTCTTTTTTGTTTGGGATATATAAATCATTAAATAGAATTGAATATGATCGTGAAGTTGCAAAGTTGTTGCAAGCAGATTTGATTCAAGAAATACATGAGAATACATATTTGTTAACACCTAAAGGTAAAATGCAGTTGCATACATGGGAGGGAGTGTATGCTTTTCCAGCGCATTTACATGGTTTGCACTATGGTGAATTAGGTGAAACATTTTGGAAAAGATTATCTTTAATTATTCAAACTATATCTAATTTACAACAGAATAATACGAAATTTATTCCTATTCAACAAGATACAGAAATAATGATGTGGGTGAAACGCTTTTTAACAGGTATGCCGTATAGGCGAAATGAATTGGCTAAAAGATTATGGAAAGAAATACATAATCTTTTAGGGAAATGTGATGTGGTAGAAGCGACGATTGTAACATATAGATTAACAGGATATGAACGTATCGGTTGTACATTGCAGCAGTTAGCTGAAATTACGAAACAAGATATATTTAGGGTGTACTTTTTATTTTGGGGTGCAATTCATCTCCTTATACAAGAAGTTCGCGATAAAGAAAATGAATTTCCGTTATTAGCTGAAATTATCTCTTATCCGAATGAGAGAGCTGAATTATTTAGTTTATCAACGAAAAAAACATATAATTTTTGGAGGCAAGGGCGCTCATTAGAAGAAATAGCGACAATTAGAAATCTAAAGGTTGCAACGATAGAAGATCATTTTGTTGAAATTGCTTTGAGAGAAAGAGATTTTTCTATCGAGATGTTTATGGAAAAAGACAAAATAGATAAAGTAACAGAAGTAATTGATGCATTACAAACACGTAAGTTACGTGAGTTGAAACAAGCGGTTGGAGAGGATATCTCTTATTTTGAAGTTCGTCTTGTATTGGCGCGGATGGAGGGTATAAATGAAGCTTGAGGAATATTTATATAGGTGGTTTGGATATTCTGAATTTCGTCCAGGTCAAAAAGGGGTAATTACAGATTTATTGGAAGGAAAAGATGTTATAGCGATGCTTCCGACCGGAAGAGGGAAGTCTATGTGTTATCAACTTCCAGGGCTAATGCAAGAAGGGACAGTACTTGTTGTATCACCATTATTATCTTTGATGGAAGATCAGGTTACACAATTAAAATATGTTGTGAAAAACCGAGTGATAGCATTTAATAGTTTTCGGACATTACATGAAAAAAGAGAAGCGATGAAAAGATTAGCTTCATATAAATTTATTTTTGTTTCACCAGAGATGTTGCAATCGGAATTGTTAATAAGAGAATTGAAGAAAGTTCATATTTCATTATTTGTTGTGGATGAAGCTCATTGTATTTCGCAATGGGGTTATGATTTTAGACCAGATTATAAAAAACTAAATGTAGTCATTGAGAATATCGGGTCTCCTACGGTGCTAGCATTAACGGCAACAGCGACGAAAGATGTACTCCGAGATATAGCAGAGAGTTTAAATTTGGAGAATGTGATGCAGCATGTATACTCTATTGATCGTCCAAATATTGCAATGGAAGTACAATTTGTTACGACGATAGAAGAGAAGAAAGAAGCGCTTTTGGACCAGGTAATGTATTTACAAGGCCCAGGGATTGTATATTGTTCAAGCCGAGCGTGGACAGAACGTTTAACGGAATATTTAAGAGGAAAAGGCGTTACTGGTGTCGCTTTCTATCATGGTGGTATGGAACATGAAGAGCGTATGTTAATTCAACAGCAGTTTATGAATGACCAGTTGCAGCTTGTAATATGTACAAGTGCTTTTGGTATGGGAGTAAATAAGTCGAATACGAGATATATTATTCATTTCCATTACCCGACTAATATCGCTTCTTATTTACAAGAAATCGGAAGAGCGGGAAGAGATGGTGAACCGAGTATAGCTATCTTACTATGTAGTCCGTTAGATCACGATTTACCAATTTCAATAATTGAAGATGAATTGCCAAGTCAGTCACAAATACAATTTTTATTTTCTTTACTGCAAGAAAGAATGTTTCAAACGAAAGAATTACCAATAGAAGAGGTAGAAGAAATTTGTTATAATGCAGCAAGATTTAATGAACAATATTGGCGTTTCATCCGCTATCATCTTGAACGGCTTGGAATCATACAACAGCGAAAATTAATATTAGAGAGCTTGTCAGATGAAATTATGAACAGATTAATAGCTGAAGTAGAAATAAGGCTACGTAATAAATATAGTGAGCTAGAAAACATGAAATCATGGATACAAGTGAAAGAATGTAGACGTGAATATTTGCTGCAACAGTTCGGTTATAGAAAAGAGGGCGAGTTAAAGAATTGCTGCGACTATTGTCATATTACAAAAACAGATTATAAAAAAAGACAAGCGCAACAATTGGATTTCGACTATAATTGGGAAACAGAGTTACAAAAGCTTTTCGGTCTAGAGAAGATGGGGGAATGATGAACATTCAAAGGCATAATATTGAAGATATGAGTCCGAAAGAAATAAGGCTGAATCTGTATATTACACAGTTCATTATTATCGGTATTGGTTGTTTACTAGCATATATACTATTCCGAGATATAAAATCGGTGTATAGTCTGTGGAAATGGGAACCGGTGTCTATACTTATAATAGGTGGCTTGTTAGCGATTGGTATTGTGTTATTAGATTATGTTGCAATGCGAGTATTTCCAGAGTCTTGGTTTGATGATGGTGGTATTAACGATAGGATGTTTCAAGGGATGTCAGTTATGCATCTACTCGTTATTACGTTCATTATCGGCTTTGCAGAAGAATTTTTATTTAGAGGTGTAGTGCAGACGCACTTTGGAATTGTAATAGCCAGTTTAGTATTTGCAGTGTTACATATTCGGTATATAAAAAAGCCATTTTTGTTTTGTTTCGTCTGTTTCATTAGTTTTGTCTTTGGTTATGTATTTGAATGGACAGGAAATTTGTTTATAACAATCTTTGCACACTTTCTTGTTGATTTTATAATGGGACTCCAATTAAGAAAATAAATGGAAGGTGGTGGTGAACAACATGAGAAAACGAATTCCTGATTTTGAAGAGGAATTAGAAGTTGAGCGAGTGGAAGAAAAAGAAGGTTTACCGCCGCGTAGTGAAATTCATAGAAATAAAGAGAAAAAACAAAAGTTTAAAATGAATCATATTTTCGTCCGAGTTTTAACATTTTTATTCATATTACTACCAATTAGTATCTTATGGTATACAGATAAATATATTCAGGTGAAAAGCGATGGTAATAACGCTGGAAAAAGTGCATTTGAGGTCATTTTCTTTGATTCAGCTAAATCTGAGTCCGAGGCACCATCTGAGAAAGTCGTCACGCATACGGTGAAAGAGGGAGAAACTTTAGAAAGTATAGCAAAGCAATATTTTTCAGATGAAACTGGGATCGAAGTGATTAAAAAGTATAATGATTTACAAGGAAATGAAGTGAATGTAGGTCAAGAATTAAAAATTCCAATAAAAGATAAGTCCACAAAGCAAGAGAGTTAGTGGAATACTTACTATAAAAACTGAGGATTATCTTTATGAGGAGGGGAGTAAAAAATATATGATATGGATTATCTTATTAAGTACTCTCATATGTATTGGTATTATATTTCTTCTTGTAATGTATACAGAAGCAATGCGTGATACGGTGCTAGAACATACTTTAACATTTGAAGAATTTCCGAAAAGTTTTCAAAAAGTAAATGTATTTTTTATATCTGATATTCATAGAAGGATCATTTCAAATTCGTTAATTGAACAAGTAAAAGGAAGAGTAGATCTTGTAATTATTGGTGGTGATTTAGCGGAAAGAGGTGTCCCTTTATCAAAAATCTCTGCAAATATACAAAAGTTAAGAACGATAGCTCCTGTATATTTTGTATGGGGAAATAATGATTATGAGATTGAATATCACGAGTTAGATGCTTTGTTATTAGAAAATAATGTGAAAGTTTTAGATAATACAAGAGTTGTATTTGAGTCTGAATTAGGAGAGAAAATTTGCTTACTCGGTGTAGATGATGTTGGTTTGGAACGTGATCGTTTAGATTTAGCGTTGGCTGATTGTAAAGAAGATGGTTTTCGCATATTAATTAGCCACAATCCTGATATAATAAATAAAATGTCTGGAAAAGAACAAATTTCACTTGTGTTAAGTGGACATACACATGGAGGGCAAATCCGATTATTCCCATCTAAAAAATATTTAAAAGGTGGCGTATATAAGCATTCAAATGTGACTCTTTTTGTTAGTAATGGGTATGGAACAACGTTGATTCCACTTCGCTTCCGAGCACCTGCTCAAACACATATTATTACGTTATGCGGAGGGAGATGATGCCAACTCTAAACGGAAAATATAACATAAAAGCTGTTTCGAATATAATTGGAATTCAGCCGAGCACACTTCGTGCATGGGAAAGACGATATCAAATGATTGCCCCCAAGCGGAATCATGCGGGGCATCGATTATATACAGAAGAGCATATTCAAATTTTGAAATGGTTAATGGACAAGGTTTCTTCCGGCATGATGATTGGACAAGCAGTTCAATTATTAGAAGGGAATCGTTTGCGAAGTAATGTTCAAAATGAAATACATTACGATAGAGAAGTTGTTTTAGTGGACGATTTACTACAAGCTTTGTTAAAATTTGATGAAATTACAACTTCTGCATTGTTAAACGAGGCTTTTAGTATTTATGCAACAGAAAAAGTTATCGCAAATATTGTTCTTCAAGTGTCAAATAAATTGTTAATGTTAAAAAAAAATAATGAAGTTACAATGGTGCAATTCCAATATGTCGTATCATTTTTACAAACGCGTCTAGGGATGGTGTATCATAATGCATCATCGTTTTCTTCTATACACAAAGTTGTCGTGTTAGAAAGTAATATGTTGAGAGGGTTTGTTTTCTCAACGTATTTACGATTAAAAGGATATGAGGTGATATATATTAGGGTAAGCTTAGCGGAAGATAGTATTTCGTTAGCTGTTGAGCAAATAAGACCTAAATATGTAGTAATCTCTTTTGATGACGGACGAGAACTTAAGAACGCAATGAACTACGTGAATGTGTTGCAAGAAAAAAATGAGAACCTTTCTGTTGGGGTTATAGGAGAAATAGGTGCTCGAGATCAGTTGAACATTCAAACAAGCCTAATTGGTGATACGAAAGAAGAATGGGATGATTGGTTAAAAATGTTAGAATAGTTGTTCGAAAAGAACCATCTATTTTCTATTTCATATAATAAAAATTATATTCATTGGTTGCGTAGGGAGGGTATGAGATGAGGCTGGAACGATTAAATTACAATAAGATAAAAATTTTCTTAACATTTGATGATTTAACTGAGCGAGGATTAACGAAAGAAGATTTGTGGAGAAATGCACCGAAAGTACAGCAATTATTTCGTGATATGATGCAAGAAGCAAATAAAGAATTAGGATTTGAAGCGGATGGTCCGATTGCAGTTGAAGTATTTTCTCTACAAGCGCAAGGAATGGTCGTAATTGTAACGAAAGAACATCAAGAAGCGGATACAGATGATGAGTTCCGTGACGAGTTTATTGAAATGCAAGTGACTTTAGATGAAAGTGAGCATATCCTTTATGAGTTTGCTACACTAGATGACGTAATTAACCTGTCGAATCGTTTATATAACCTTGATGTAACTGGCGGGAAATTATATACGTGGGATGGGCGTTTCTATCTTTGGATGGAAGAAGAGGAGCAAATACAATTGCTGAAGGCAGATTTTATAGCTATTTTAGCGGAATATGGTAATCCGTCTACAGCAACTATTTATCGTTTAATGGAGTATGGTAAAGAATTAATGTCTTCTCAAGCAATTGAACAAATACACAATTACTTTGTAAAAAAACAAAACCTTAGCTAATATAACATAGCTAAGGTTTTGTTTTTTTACTTGGAAAACTTAAAATATTGATTTGGAAATTTTAAAACGATCCACGGTATAGAGGGAATCATAAATATTTGAGCATTCTTTATTGTACTTAAATATATATCTTTTCAAGGTATTGCATTTAAGTAAAATGAAAAATATTTAAATATTTAAGTATTTTACTTTTCTAAAAGCAATAAAAGGACTATAATAATAGTGAAAACGCTTGCAATAGAAAATAGTTTGTATATATTTGTTAGCGTTTTCTATTGCATTCCAAATTTAACGGTGTATACTAGGCAATGAAGGTTTACTAAACAAGTGAAATTACAGGGGGTTTACTTACTATGGTAGCCGAAAAGGGAACTCAAACAAAAACACAACAACAAAGGGAACAACATTTTGAACTATTGAATTCGACACAAATTGTTATTAGTGAAGCATTAGAAAAATTGGGTTATCCAAACGAAGTATATGAATTATTAAAAGAACCAATTCGTATGATGACAGTGAAAATACCAGTTCGTATGGATGACGGGACTGTTAAAATATTTACAGGATATCGTGCACAACATAATGATGCTGTTGGTCCAACGAAAGGTGGAATTCGCTTCCATCCGAATGTAACAGAAAATGAAGTGAAAGCACTTTCAATCTGGATGAGTTTAAAATGTGGTATTGTTGATTTACCATATGGCGGAGGTAAAGGTGGAATTATCTGTGACCCACGTGAAATGTCATTCCGTGAGTTAGAAAGATTAAGCCGCGGTTATGTACGAGCAATTAGCCAAATCGTAGGACCGACGAAAGATATTCCAGCTCCAGATGTATTCACAAACTCTCAAATTATGGCATGGATGATGGATGAGTATAGCCGTATTGATGAATTTAATTCACCAGGATTTATTACAGGTAAGCCACTTGTATTAGGTGGATCACATGGACGTGAAACAGCAACGGCGAAAGGTGTTACAATTTGTATTCGCGAAGCTGCAAAAAAACGCGACATTGATATTAAAGGTGCGCGCGTTGTTGTTCAAGGATTCGGTAATGCTGGTAGTTTCTTAGCTAAATTTATGCATGATGCAGGTGCGAAAGTTATTGCAATCTCAGATGCTTACGGTGCGTTGCATGATCCAAACGGATTAGATATTGATTATTTATTAGACCGTCGTGATAGCTTCGGTACAGTAACAAAATTATTTAATAATACAATTTCAAATAAAGAATTGTTAGAACTTGATTGCGATATTTTAGTTCCAGCTGCAATTGAGAACCAAATTACAGAAGAAAATGCTAATAATATTAAAGCGAAAATCGTTGTTGAAGCTGCAAACGGTCCAACAACATTAGAAGCAACTAAAATCTTAACAGATCGCGGAATTTTACTTGTTCCAGACGTATTAGCAAGTGCTGGTGGTGTAACAGTATCTTACTTTGAGTGGGTACAAAATAACCAAGGTTACTACTGGACTGAAGAAGAAGTAGAACAACGTTTAGAAAAAGTAATGGTAAGATCATTTGATTCTATTTATGAAACAGCACAAGTTCGTAAAGTGAACATGCGCTTAGCAGCGTACATGGTCGGTGTTCGTAAAATGGCTGAAGCAAGTCGCTTCAGAGGTTGGGTATAATATTATAGCGTGAGAAAACGTGATTCCTTTGGAAGGAATCACGTTTTTTTTTGTTGAAGTATTAAATTGAGGTGTTGTATATGGAAAATAAAATAATGGAACGAGTAGAACAATTAGAAGAAAAGGTTAAGGGGTTAGAGGGAGAGCTCGCAAGAACGATGAAAGCCCCAAAAACAAGTATCGTTCGGGTGTTCGGGGAAGGGCTACTGTTTTTAATATTTGGTTTGGTTGTAGTAGGACCGATTATCGCCGTTGTAATCTCAATTCTTACTTGGCTTGCTGAAAAATAAAATAAAAATAAAAAGAACGCTTGTTCTACACGAACAAACGTGCTATACTCTCCTTAGATAAACAAAACGGAAATGATTTTAAGGAGAGATAAATGATGAAAATGACAGTAGACCAAAGATTTATGATGCCAGCGGATGTTGTAGAACGAGTGGAAGTATTACGAAACAAGCAAAGTAAGCGTGGCACATTATTACAATCAGTAAATAAATTTTTCGGTTTAGATACGAAAGAAGATTGTGTTTGGTTTTACGGTTTTTATGGAGTGGCTGTAAGTATTTTATTATTTATGGTGTTCACATCAAATATTTTCGATTTTCTCTTCGCGTAAGAAATATGCGATAAGGACATTGCTACCGAATACATATATAAGGAAGTAAGGTAATCTTCTGAAGCGGGAGTTGGTAGTAATGGCGATGTTTCCTATAGAGCGTAATTATATTGGATATGGAAGTTCACGACCGGGAATTCCTCTCTCTAAAGTAAGGTTTATTGTAAGTCATGATACGGGGAATCCTGGTAGCAATGCGATAGGGAATCGGGATTATTTTAATGAGATACAACCGAAAGCCTCGGCACATACATTTATAGATGACAAAACAATATTAGAAATTATTCCTATAAGTGAAGTTGCTTATCATGTTCGATATGGTGTGCCGACAGATAATGACTTATATGGTTATGATGCAAATAAGGCTGCTATTGGAGTGGAACTTTGTTATGGCGGTGATGTTAACTTTTGGGAAGCATATACACGTTTTACGTGGTATCATGCGTATTTATGTCAAAACTTCGGCTTGAATCCGAAAAAAGATATCGTATCACATAAAACACTTGACCCAGCTAGAAAGATTGATCCTGAAAATGTATTAGGGAAACAAGGTATTAAATTTCAGCAGTTTTTAGCAGATGTCTATCGGATGTACGTTTCGTTTAGATGACAAATATATGAAAAATGAATACAATAAAGATAGGTGCCTACTGCTGTAAGTAGGTTTTTTCTTGTTTTTATAAATAGTGCAGAGGTAGAAGACTAGGAGTGGACGAGTATGCAGAAAGAAACAGTTATTATAATCGGAGGCGGTCCGTGCGGATTAGCAGCAGCAATTTCATTGCAAAAGGTAGGGATAAATATAAATCCGTTAGTAATTGAAAAAGGAAACATTGTAAATGCCATTTATAATTATCCAACTCATCAAACATTTTTCTCTTCTAGTGAAAAATTAGAAATTGGTGAAGTAGCTTTTATTACAGAAAACCGTAAGCCAGTTCGAAATCAAGCGCTTGCGTATTATCGTGAAGTAGTAAAGCGTAAATCTGTACGTGTAAATGCTTTTGAACGAGTAGAGAAAGTTCAAAAAGATGGAGAAGTCTTTAAGGTTGAGACGACAAAACGTGACGGAAGTAAAGAAATGTATATAGCGAAATACGTTGTTGTAGCAACTGGATATTATGACAATCCAAATTATATGAATGTTCCAGGTGAGGAACTGAAGAAAGTATCTCACTATTTTAAAGAGGGGCATCCTTATTTTGACCGAGATGTAGTAGTTATAGGTGGGAAAAACTCGAGTGTAGATGCCGCGTTAGAACTTGTTAAAGCGGGTGGGCGTGTAACGGTACTATATCGCGGAAGTGAGTATTCAACAAGCATAAAGCCGTGGATTTTGCCGGAGTTTGAGGCATTAGTACGAAACGGCACAATTCAAATGCATTTCGGGGCTCATGTGAAAGAAATTACTGAACATACATTAACGTATACAGTTGATGGTGAGGAAAAAACAATCCGAAATGATTTTGTATTTGCGATGACCGGTTACCACCCTGATCATAGTTTCTTAACGAAGATGGGTGTTCGGATTGATGAAGAAACAGGACGTCCAATTCATGCAGAGGATACAATGGAAACGAACGCTGAAAATATTTTCATTGCAGGTGTAATTGCTGCTGGAAATAATGCGAATGAAATATTTATCGAGAACGGTAGATTTCATGGAAATGTGATTGCGCAAACCATTGTAACAAGAGAAATGTAAAAAGAAGCTGTCGAAATAAACTTCGACAGCTTCTTTTTTAATTGTGCATAAACATATTTTGGATTGCTTCATGAGAAGTTGTATTCTCTAATGCAACTAATAATTTAATACGTGCTTTTTGAGCATTTAAACCGTATGTGAATACAATACCCATATCTTTTAATTGTTTGCCGCCGCCTTCATATGAGTATACATCTTGAACGATACCGTTGAAACAGCGGGAAACTAATACGACAGGAATTCCTTTGTTTATTAATCGTTCTAGACTAGGAAGTGTTCTTGGAGGTAAATTACCTTGTCCAAGTGCTTCGATAACAATCCCGTCTACCGGAAGGGTTTCAATGGCTGCTAATAATGTATCGTCCATACCCGCGTATGCTTTTAGAACGACTACGTTTTTAGAAACCTTATTTACGGAATATGTTTCGTGATGTACTAAAGCATGGTGGAATACAACACCACGTTTTGTTACCATACCAATTGGTCCATACTGTGGACTTTGGAATGTTGCTACATTACTTGTATGTGTTTTCGTTACATTTGTAGCGCAATGAATTTCGTCGTTTAATACGACTAGAACACCCTTTTCTGCAGCTTCACTACTGCTAGCGACTTTTACAGCTGATAAGAAGTTATATAGACCATCAGCACCTAATTCATTGCTAGAACGCATTGCGCCAGTCACAACGATCGGAATAGTTGCTTGTACTGTTAAATCTAGGAAATAGGCTGTTTCTTCTAATGTATCCGTACCATGCGTAATGACTACGCCATGAATGTTTTCTTGTTTTACTCTTTCATCAATGATGACTTGTAATTGTAACATTTCGCTCGGTGTCATATGAGGAGATGGTAGATGGAACACATCTTCAACGATTAAATCAACATCGCCTTCTAAATCAGGAATAAATTTTAAAAGAGGATTTTTTTCACCTGGTTGTACGACTCCAGTTTCTTTATCTTCCTCCATTGCAATTGTTCCACCTGTGTGTAAAACTAGGATTCTTTTCAATGCTTATACCCCTTTCAAATTGAAAAATACATTTAGAACATAACATGTTTTGAGTAAATTCGACAATGGAAATGTATAAAAGTATGCCTCGAAAATGACAATAAAATTAACTGCTATATATATGATGTATAAAATCGTGAAACTAAATATATAAATATAGGATAGAAGGGAGCAATTACGTTGAAAAAGGTGGAGAAAATTTTTATTCGTATATTAATAATACAATTTATTTGTCTTTGTGTTGTGCAATTGTTCTTTATACATAAGTCATCAGTGAAATATTTATCTAAAATTGTTTATTATGAAGGTGTCACGGTAAAAAACGAAACAGAAATCTTACAGGTGAATAGGTAGTTTTCATTTTCTTCTAGGAAGGAGTATGCTACAATAATTGAGGATTTAATGACGTGAAGCAAATGAGAAGAAGCAGGATAATACCTGCTTTTCGTTTTGTTTTATAAGTGAAAAAATGAGGTGTTACAATGGATAAACGAATTTCAATTGCTATAGATGGTCCAGCAGCTGCTGGAAAAAGTACAGTCGCAAAAGTTGTAGCGAAGAAACTTTCTTACGTTTATATTGATACAGGGGCAATGTATCGTACAATTACATATGCAGCCCTTGAGCAAAAAGTGGATATTGAAAATGAAGAGCAGTTAATGGAAGTTGTAAAGAATGTAAATATTGAATTTCAGCAAGGAGAAAATACACAACTTGTATTTTTAAATGGACAAGATGTTTCTGAAGTAATTCGTACACCAGAGGTGACGAATCGAGTATCTATTGTGGCGAAACATCGCCTTGTTCGTGAAGAAATGGTACGTCGTCAACAAGAGCTAGCGGAAAAAGGCGGCGTTGTAATGGATGGCCGTGATATTGGTACACATGTGTTACCAGATGCTGAAGTGAAGATCTTTATGCTTGCTTCTGTTGAAGAAAGAGCAGAAAGAAGACATTTAGAAAATATAAATAAAGGTTTCGATTCTAATTTAGAGCAGTTAAAAGAAGAAATTGCTCAGCGTGATAAATTAGATTCAGAACGCGAAGTTTCTCCTCTGAAAAAAGCTGATGATGCATTGGAATTAGACACAACTTCTTTATCAATTGAAGAAGTTGTCCAAAAAATTATGGGCATTGTTTCAGGAGTGTTTGCGAAATAAAGAAAGGGGATAGCCTCTTTCTTTTTTGTTTGTATAGAAATGTAAAGTATACGTGAATTGTGAAGCTCTTTCCTTGACAAATGATCGGATTTGTAAGAAGTTAGTAAAAGAGAGATAAAACTTTCAGAATATATTCGCTATTATATTTCAAAACATACTTTCTTCAAGATGATTTTGCTGTATACTATTTATATAGGTTTAATATATTTTCTGGGGAAATGTATGAAAACTGAGTATGTGATGATAAATTCTTAAACATGCAAATGAAAACATTTGTTTTCATTTCGTATATACATAAAAAAATGCTTTGTCAATTCTGTAGGGAGGTATTTCCATGGTAGAGAAAATGAATGAAGAAGTTATGGATTCAAAAGAATTACAAGTTGGTGACGTTGTTACAGGTTCTGTAACGAAAGTTGAAGAGAAACAAGTGCTTGTAAATGTTGGATACAAAACAGATGGCGTAATTCCAATTAGTGAATTAGCTAACGTTCATATTGAAAAAGCAAGCGATGTGGTAGAATTAGATCAAATACTAGAATTAAAAATTATTAAATTAGAAGAGGATGATCTTGTCTTATCTAAACGTGCTGTTGATGCAGAAAAAGCATGGGTAGAATTACAAGAGAAATTTACTTCTGGTCATGTATTTGATGTTACTGTAAAAGATATCGTGAATGGTGGATTAGTTGTGGACCTTGGTGTTCGTGGGTTCATCCCAGCTTCACTTGTAGAAGTACATTATGTAGAAGATTTTACTGACTATAAAGGCAAAACATTAGCTGTGAAAATTGTTGAATTAGACCGCGAAAAAAATCGTGTAATTCTTTCGCATAAAGCAGTAGTAGAATTAGAACTAGATTCTAAGAAGAAAGAAGCAATTTCTTCATTAAAAGAAGGAGACGTTGTTGAAGGAACAGTGCAACGATTAACGGATTTTGGTGCTTTCGTTAACGTTGGTGGTGTGGACGGTTTAGTTCATATTTCACAAATTTCACACGAACGTGTAGAGCAACCTTCTGAAGTATTAGAGCAAGGTCAAAAGGTAAAAGTAAAGGTGTTATCAGTTGATGCTGATACACAACGTATTTCTTTATCAATTAAAGCAGCTCAACCGGGACCTTGGGAAAATGTTGCTGGTGAAATAAAAGCTGGAGATATTCGTGAGGGAGTAGTAAAACGCCTTGTTACATTCGGTGCATTTGTTGAAATTTTACCTGGTGTTGAAGGTCTTGTGCACGTATCTCAAATTGCAAATCGTCATGTGAAAAATCCAAATGAAGCATTGGAAATGGGACAGGAAGTAAAAGTGAAAGTACTTGAAGTCCATGTAGCAGAGAAACGTATTTCTTTAAGTATAAAAGAAGCGCTTGAAGAAAATAATGTAACTGAAGATTACAGTCAGTATGAACCAAATGCTGATTCTGCTACTTTCCAATTAAGTGATATTATTGGTGAACAACTGAAAAAATTAAAGAAATAAAGAGGGGTACAAGTGGTAAGGGCAAAACGTAAATTAGATCATATTGAATACGCTCTTTCTACTGGTCAGTCTCGTACGCATGGCTTTCATGATATTGACTTTGTGCATCAAAGCTTGCCAAATTCAAGTTATGACACAATAACATGTGGAACAAAAATCGGCGAACTTTCACTAAGTTCGCCGATTTTTATCAATGCGATGACTGGTGGTGGCGGAGAGAGAACATTACATATTAATGAGCAATTAGCATATGTAGCGAAACATCATAATCTTGCTATGGCTGTAGGTTCGCAAATGGCGGCGTTAAAAGATGAAAGTGAGGCTGCATCTTTTAAGATTATCAGGAAGGTAAACCCAAATGGTACTTTCTTTGCTAATTTAGGTAGTGAGGCAACTATCGAACAGGCAAAGCGTGCTATTGATATGATTGAAGCGAATGCATTGCAAATTCATTTAAATGTTATACAGGAGTTAACAATGCCAGAAGGAGACCGTGACTTTACTGGTGTACTTCAACGCATTGAGAAAATTGTTTTAAAGAGTAAAGTTCCTGTCATTGTAAAAGAAGTTGGATTTGGGATGAGTAAGGAAACGGTACAACAGTTAGCGAGCATAGGTGTAACGGCAATTGATATTGGTGGACAAGGTGGTACGAATTTTGCTGCTGTTGAAAATGAAAGAAGACAGCGAATGCTTTCTTATTTTAATAACTGGGGCATACAAACAGCAACCTCGATTATTGAAGCAACCTCTACAAATAATAACCTCTCTTTTATTGCATCTGGGGGTATACAAACAGCGCTTGACGTAGCGAAAGCAATCGCATTAGGGGCGAATACAACTGCGTTTGCTGGATACTTTTTACGCATTTTAATGCAAGATGGTATCGAGAAGTTAGTAGATGAAATTGATCTATTACATACAGATTTGAAATTTATTATGACTGCTCTTGGTGCGAAGACGATAAAAGAGTTACAATCTGTACCTCTTGTTGTAAAGGGCGAAACATACCATTGGTTAACGCAGCGTGGTATTGATACGACGCATTATAGTAGAAGATAAAAAATCAACCGTTTGGTTGTTTTTTTATTTGCTGTTCTTTTTTAGTAATATAAAGTGAGGAATGGAATTAATATTCTATCAAAATAAAAATAAAATTAAATAATATAGATGTATAAATGTTGAATTATAAAAGTTACGACTGGAAAATGTAGATAATGTATTACTGGATTATTGGATAAGGTTTAATTTGGCCAAGGGAAATAAGTGGAGGAGAAAATTAATCAGTGGAAGATTCGTAAATGAAATATTATTTTGATATAAATAAAAATTATTAAAATAATTATGTAAAAGACGGTTTCGTACAATATCGAAACCGTCTTTTTGTATTCATTAGTGCTGATTTTGTTTTCGAGCTTGCTCTGGCGTATCGAGCCCAGTAGCACCCGGATATTGTAATGATTGGTCACGGTCAGATTCAACGCGGCGTGATTCTCTTAGTTTTCGTTCTTGACGATCTTTACCCATAATGAATTGCACCTCCTTATTAAAAGTGTTGCTGTATTATGAAAAAACTATGCGCGAAGAAAGTGGATTAACTTTCATAAAAAGTTCCCATAATGGAAAACATAGGAGGTGAAATGATGGAAGGGAGTACTTTTTATTTTGTAGCTTGGATAGGGTGGATTATCGTAACTTTTTTTATGAAAAAGGACTCTATTCGGTGGAAGATAAGCGCCTGTATATTGATTTTTATTATTTGCTCTCCGTTACATGTAACGATTGCTTCATTCACGGTATCAGTAAATGCACTTTTACTTTCTGTTGTTGCTTTTATAGGAATCACACTATATTCTATTTGGAAAAAATTATATAGCTTACTTTCGGCGCTTATTATTGCAATGTTATATACAAGTTTTCATTTGTTAGAAGTATATGATCCGATTTGGATTGTGGTGGACAGGTTGTTTTTGTTAAGTGGTGCTCTTGTGTATGCATCGGTTTTATTACACGAGGATCGCATATTACGATTATGTTCTCTTTATATAGGAATGTTGCAGGGAGAATTGTTAGTGACGCTTATTTTTCGAAAGCTACATTTTCCTTACGATTATGGTAGTTTAGCGTTTTTTGATATCGTCGCCGTTTCTACATTTTTCATGGTAATTTTGTTTTGGATGGCAAAAGCATCAGTATATATGGAGCAGTTCAAGAGAAAAACACGTAAAAGGAAGGCGAGGGTAATACATGACTGAATATACACCGGCCATTTTATGCGGCGTAATAGCGGGGACAGTAACAAGATTGCTAATGCTCCGGACAGATACGCGGCAATATCCGACGAGGCTCCATGGGAAAATTATTCACATTGCGATGGGGTTAATTGCAGCGGCCTTAGGAGCAATTGCAATCCCGTCAATTTTGAAAAAAGATTTTTCTGCTATTACGTTTCTTACGTTAGCGGCAACACAGTTTCGTGATGTGCGTAATATGGAAAGAAATACACTCCAACAATTAGATGGATATGAGCTCGTACCACGTGGAAATACATACATTGAAGGAATTGCATTAGTTTTTGAAAGTCGTAACTATTTGGCGATGTTAACGTCGTTTGCAACGACGTTTGCGTATATAGGATTCCGTTCATGGGTTGCTGGAGTAATTATGGCTCTAATCGCATTTTTTATCGCGAAAAAATTAATGTCTGGTAAGAGGTTACATGATCTTGTTGAAATCGAGCATGTTCCGCTTCGTTTTGAAGGGGCGGGACTATATATTGATAATATTTACATTATGAATATTGGATTGCCAGCAAGACAAGAGGAAATTATGAAATATGGAATGGGTTTTATTCTAAAGCCGAAGTCAATTGATGCGATGGTTACAATTGCAAATTTAGGGCAACGACAAGCTATTTTGCACGATGTTTCTGTTGCTTTAGGGATATATAGAGATTCTGGTACACCAGCGCTTGTACCGTTAGCAAAGCGTGATTTAGAGGATGGAAGAGTTGGGATATTTGTCTTGCCACAAGATCAAGATGCAGAGAAAGCGATAGGTGTCATAGGGAATGTGCCGACGTTAGAAAGTGCCGTTCATATGTCATCGGAAGCCCCGAAAGGAAGGGGAGATAAGAGATGATGTTAGAAAGCGTTATTCTCGCAGTTATTACAACGAAACCAGAGAAATTTGGAGGTGGTGCTCCTTTGTTTACTTGTGAGACGACAGAGGAACTAGAATTTGTTGCAAATAATTTAGAGGCTATTTTAGATGGTATTGCGCATCGCTTACAAGAGAATGTATATATTATTGTGAAACATTAGCAACGTGTGGTATAATACGAGGTGTTTTGATACGTTGAGAATTATTCTGGAATGCAAATCCCTTCTTGCACAAAGAAGGGTTTTTTACATAATAAACAGATGTAAGTTGAAAGGATGAAAGTATATGCCGAAACCAGTAATAGCAATAGTAGGCCGCCCGAACGTAGGAAAATCTACTATTTTCAATAGAATTGTTGGAGAAAGAGTTTCAATTGTAGAAGATATACCAGGTATAACGCGAGACCGTATTTATAGTGCGGGAGAATGGTTAAATCATGAATTTAACATTATTGATACAGGTGGAATTGATATTGGAGACGAGCCATTTTTGACACAAATTCGTCAACAGGCGGAAGTAGCGATTGATGAAGCAGATGTTATCATTTTTATGACGAATGGTCGAGATGGTGTAACTGCAGCAGATGAAGAAGTTGCTAAAATTTTATACCGCTCTAAAAAACCAATTGTACTTGCGGTAAATAAGGTTGATAATCCAGAGATGCGTAGTGATATTTATGATTTCTATGCATTAGGATTTGGCGAGCCATTCCCGATTTCAGGTACACACGGTTTAGGACTTGGTGATTTGTTAGATGAAGCTGCAAAGCATTTTCCAAAGATTGAAGAAGAAGCGTATGACGATGAAACAATCCGTTTCTCTTTAATTGGACGTCCAAACGTAGGGAAATCATCACTTGTAAACGCACTTCTTGGTCAAGAACGTGTAATTGTAAGTAATATAGCGGGAACGACACGTGATGCGGTTGATACACCATATAGCAAAGATGGTCAAGATTATGTAATCATCGATACAGCTGGTATGCGTAAAAAAGGGAAAGTATACGAAAGCACAGAAAAATATAGTGTACTTCGTGCACTTAGAGCGATTGAACGTTCTGACGTTGTTTTAGTCGTTTTAGACGGAGAAGAAGGAATTATTGAACAAGATAAAAAAATCGCTGGATATGCTCATGATTCAGGACGTGCTGTTATTATCGTCGTAAACAAATGGGATGCCGTGAAAAAAGATGAAAAAACAATGAAAGCATTTGAAGAAAACATTCGCGCTCATTTCCAATTTTTAGAGTATGCGCCGATTGTATTCTTATCTGCGAAAACGAAAAAACGTACACAAACATTATTACCAGTTATTAATGAAGTAAATGAAAGTCATAGTATCCGTATTCAAACGAACGTATTAAATGATGTAATTATGGATGCGGTAGCGATGAATCCAACGCCGACTCATAATGGTAGCCGTCTGAAAATCTTCTATGCAACACAAGTTGCGGTAAAACCACCAACATTTGTTGTGTTTGTAAACGATACAGAATTAATGCACTTTTCATATGAGCGCTTCTTAAAGAATCGTTTACGTGAAGCGTTCGGTTTTGTAGGAACGCCGATTCACATTATCGCTAGAGCAAGAGACTAATGGAGAGGATGTGATTTTATGACAAAAATCACAGTAGTAGGAGCAGGTAGTTGGGGAACAGCGTTAGCGATGGTATTAGCTGACAATGGACATGATGTACGTATTTGGGGACATCGTACTGAACTTATGGATGAGATTAATACGAAACATGAGAACAGTCGATATCTCCCAGGCATTACATTGCCAAGCACAATCGTAGCCTACTCTTCTTTAGAAGAAGCATTAGTAGATGTAAATGTAGTACTTCTTGTAGTACCAACAAAAGCGTATAGAGAAGTGCTACAAGATATGAAGAAATATGTAGCAGGTCCGACTACTTGGATTCATGCAAGTAAAGGAATTGAACCTGGTACGTCAAAACGTATTTCGGAAGTGATTGAGGAAGAAATTCCAGAGAACTTAATTAAAGATGTTGTTGTACTGTCTGGACCGAGTCATGCTGAAGAAGTCGGCTTACGCCAAGAGACAACTGTTACGTCTGCAGCAAAGCGTATGGAAGCGGCTGAGGAAGTACAAGACTTGTTTATGAATAGCTACTTCCGTGTATACACAAATCCAGATATCGTTGGAGTTGAGCTTGGCGGTGCGTTAAAAAATATTATCGCATTAGCTGCTGGAATAACTGATGGACTTGGATTAGGTGATAATGCAAAAGCAGCATTAATGACACGCGGTTTAACGGAGATTGCTCGTTTAGGAAGAAAAATGGGCGGAAATCCGTTAACGTTTGCTGGTCTAACTGGAATGGGAGACTTAATTGTAACGTGTACAAGTGTTCATAGCCGCAATTGGCGCGCTGGAAATATGCTTGGAAAAGGACACTCTTTAGAAGAAGTGTTAGAAAGTATGGGTATGGTTGTAGAAGGTGTAAGAACAACGAAAGCTGCTCATGAATTAGCAGAGAAAATGGAAGTTGAAATGCCGATTACAGCTGCTTTATATGACGTACTGTTCAATGGGAATAACGTAAAAGATGCGGTAGGCTCATTAATGGGGCGTGTTCGAAAACATGAAGTGGAAGCTATACCTGACTTACTTTAAAGAAGAGCGCCAGAAGTACAATTGTACTTCTGGCGCTTTTTATTTTTTTGGGTCTTTTCACCATTTTTTTATTTTTGCATAGGATGAAGAGTAACTTGAGGAGAGGGTGAAAAGAATGGATAATAACATTTTTAATAACATTGAAAAAGAAGCGAAAGTGAATAAAGAAGATATTTTTAAATTAGCATCATCTGTACAAAATGCGAATTTACGTGATGAGACTGTACTTCGTCAATTGATTCATCAAGTGGCTCTTATGGCAGGACGTGAAGTGCCGAAAGAACAAGAGGATCAAATTGTAAAAGCGATTATTAACAATAATATGCCGGCAGATTTTGGTTCGTTAAGCAAAATGTTTAAAAAATAAATTATGAGAAACAAAGAGTTTGTAGATTGCATATGATAGCCATGAAAGTATGGGAATAGAGCTGTTTTGGGCATATTTGGTCAACCGAAGCGAGGGATACACTCGTTTCGGTTTTTATTTTTATATACATTAATGGAAAATGTGGAAATCCTGTTGATTAAAGTTACATATTAGCAAATTCGTAGTAAAATGTTCTTTTTTTATTTGTTTAAAGATTTTAATTTGTTAAAATAGTATAAAAATAGATAATGAAAAGGGGTGTGTATATGTCGGAAGGGCTTATAAAAATGTGGTTTGCTTTAGGGGCAATTGGATTTATGTTTTTTGCAGTAAGTTTTATTTTACTAAGCAGATATAAAATAAAGAATAAATTTTTGAAAGGGATTACAGCGTTAGTAGCGTACACCCTTATGATTGTTTCAGGAATTGTTATTTTTCTTGTTGTATTTAGTGGACCTGTACAGCAGTAAAGAGGATGGTCCGAAAATGCTACATACGAAGCAAGCTATATTAGTATGAAAAGGTGATTGCTAGTGAAAAAAGTCCATATTATTTTAATATTTTGTTGTATGAGCCTTTTAACAGGGTGTTTGTATCCGAAAGAAAATATGAAACAAAATGCTGTTCCTTATGAAGATCAGCTACAAGTCGTTCAAAAAGCTGTTGCGACATTTAAAGAACAAAATGAGGGGATATTGCCAATTAAGACGCGGGATATGAGTACGCCTATTTATCAAAAGTATCCAATCGATTTTCAAAAGATTGCTCCGCGTTACATACAAGAAGCACCGGGGAATGCATATGAAAGTGGTGGAGTATATCAGTACGTATTAATAGATGTTGAAACGAATCCAACTGTAAAGTTAATTGATGTAAGGATGGCTGAGCAAATTCAGGAATTAACATTGAAACTTAAAATGTACCGTGATGACCATCAATATCCACCTTTTAAAAAAGTAATTTCAGATGGTGTCTATGAATTAGATTTCAAAAAACTAGGATATAAAGATATACCACAAGTAACAAGTCCGTATTCTGGTAAAGGGTTGCCTTTAGTAATCAATGAAAAAGGGGAAGTTTTTGTTGACTATAGAATGGATCTATATGAAGCATTAAAACAAAATGAAGGCCAATTTAAGGAGGGAGAAGATATCCGGAATATACTATCGAAAGATTCTCCATTTGTTCCTGCCTATTCTCTACCGTATACGGTAAAAGACGGAGAACCAATTTTTTTTAAATCATAAGTCATGAACCTTTCTTTTAGCGAATAAGTTCTAGAAGAAAGGTTTTTTATGTTATACAACTTGTGATGCAAACAAACGATATTTTTAAATAGTCATATGAAATTGGACAAAATTATATGATATATTGTCCGAACTTCTAGAATACCATTATATTATATCAGATATTATAGGCAACGTTAGAGAAGGTATTAGTTGACTATAAACGTGGAATTATTCCCAAAAATTTTGAGGGAGGGAATCACTTGGAAAAGGTAGATATTTTTAAAGATATTGCGGAACGCACAGGCGGTGATATTTATTTTGGAGTTGTAGGAGCTGTTCGAACAGGAAAATCAACATTCATTAAAAAATTTATGGAACTTGTAGTTATTCCTAATATTGAGAATGAGTCTGACCGTCAAAGGGCGCAGGATGAACTGCCTCAAAGTGCTGCTGGACGTACAATCATGACGACGGAACCGAAGTTTGTTCCAAACCAAGCGGTTTCTATCGAAGTAGATGAAGGTCTTGAAGTGAATATTCGATTGGTAGATTGCGTCGGATATACGGTTCCGGGAGCAAAAGGCTATGAAGATGAGAATGGCCCTCGCATGATTAATACTCCTTGGTATGAAGAACCTATTCCGTTCCATGAAGCTGCAGAAATCGGAACACGTAAAGTAATTCAGGAACATTCAACAATTGGTGTTGTGATTACAACAGATGGAACGATTGGTGAAATTCCAAGAAGAGATTATATAGAGGCAGAAGAACGCGTAGTAAATGAGTTAAAAGAGGTAGGAAAACCTTTCATTATGATCATTAATACTGTACAGCCGTATCATCCAGATACAGAGCAATTGCGCCAAAGTTTATCTGAAGAATATGATATCCCAGTCATTGCAATGAGTGTTGAAAGTTTAAGAGAAACAGACGTGTACAATGTGCTTCGAGAGGCGTTATTTGAATTCCCTGTTTTAGAAGTGAATGTTAATCTTCCGAGCTGGGTAATGGTGCTAAATGAAGGGCATTGGTTACGCCAAAGTTATCAAGAAGCTGTTCAGGAGACTGTCAAGGATATAAAACGTCTTCGTGATGTGGACCGTGTTGTTTGGCAGTTTAGTCAGTATGAATTTATTGATCGAGCGAGCCTAGCTGGCATTGATATGGGGCAAGGTGTAGCGGAGATTGATTTATATGCACCAGATGAATTATATGATCAAATTTTAAAAGAAGTAGTAGGGGTAGAAATTCGAGGGAAAGATCATTTATTGAAACTTATGCTCGATTTGTCTCATGCGAAAGTAGAATACGATCAAGTGGCGGATGCCCTGCGTATGGTAAAGCAAACAGGATATGGTGTAGCGGCGCCTGCGTTAGCTGATATGAGCTTAGATGAGCCAGAAATTATTCGTCACGGTTCAAGGTTTGGTGTGAAATTAAAAGCTGTAGCTCCGTCTATTCATATGATTAAAGTAGATGTGGAGTCTACGTTTGAGCCAATCATTGGTACGGAAAAGCAAAGTGAAGAACTAGTTCGTTACTTAATGCAAGATTTTGAAGATGACCCATTATCAATTTGGAATTCTGATATATTTGGACGTTCGCTTAGCTCTATTGTTCGAGAAGGTATTCAAGCGAAACTATCTTTAATGCCAGAAAATGCGAGATATAAATTAAAAGAAACGCTAGAAAGAATTATTAATGAAGGATCTGGCGGATTAATTGCGATTATATTATAAGAAAAAAATCCCTCTCATCGTAGAGGGATTTTTTTGATTTTCGCGTATAGAATAGAGAAATAAACAGTCATTATCTAATATATTGTTGTAAATTGTCAAGTTTCATCAGATTTTCACATTTTAAGAGTAACAATTTCCTTAAAAATATTGAATTATAAAGGAGAATCGTATAATATAGGCGTTGATAATGATTTATCTACATCTTTGTAGTATAGAATTTGCAAAAATTGCCTACAAATGAAAGTAAGACTCATTTTATGATCATTATACAGTCTTATCTTTGGGAGGAGGTGAATGGCATGAACAAGACAGATTTAATCAATGCTGTTGCAGAAGCAAGTTCCCTTTCTAAAAAGGACGCAACAAAAGCAGTAGACGCTGTTTTTGATTCTATCTTAGAAGCTTTAAAACAAGGTGATAAAGTACAACTGATCGGATTCGGTAACTTCGAAGTTCGTGAGCGTGCGGCTCGTAAAGGTCGTAACCCACAAACAGGTGAGGAGATTGAAATCGCTGCAAGTAAAGTACCTGCATTCAAACCTGGTAAAGCGTTAAAAGATGCGGTTAAATAATCCTTACATATTAACAGGGAAGAAGAGTTTCCTTTTTGGGAACTCTTCTTTTTGCTTTTAAAAACATAAATATGCTAGAATGTGTTCGTATCACTTTTAGGTTTTCGGGAGGGCTAGCGGATGGCAAAAGTTAATTTAGAACAAATTGAACATGCAGTACGCCTTATTTTAGAGGCAATCGGAGATGATCCAAATCGTGAGGGAGTACTTGATACACCAAAGCGTGTTGCAAAAATGTACGCAGAAGTGTTCGCGGGTATGCACGAAGATCCGAAAGAACATTTGCATAAAGTGTTCGGAGAAGATCACGAGGAGCTTGTATTAGTAAAAGATATACCGTTTTATTCGATGTGTGAGCATCATTTAGTTCCATTCTATGGAGTTGCTCACGTTGCATATATTCCGCAAGGCGGAAAAGTGACAGGATTAAGTAAATTAGCTCGTACTGTAGATACAATTGCACGTCGTCCACAACTGCAAGAACGTATTACATCAACAGTAGCGAACTCTATTATGGAAGTACTAGAGCCGCATGGTGTAATGGTAGTAGTAGAAGCGGAACATATGTGTATGACGATGCGTGGTGTGAAAAAGCCAGGTGCGAAAACAGTAACAACAGCAGTACGTGGTGTGCTAGAAAATGATGCTGCAGCACGTAGTGAAATTTTATCTTTTATTAAAACGAAGTAAAGAAAAGTGGGAAACTGCTTTTCTTTTTTTTTTTTATGTAAATAAATGATATAGTTTTAGTAAGGCAGAGTGAGAATAGAAAGACTACTTAAAAGAATAGAAGATGTTATTTAGTTCGGTGGAAGTTTGGAAAGAGTAGCCAAGTTTTGGTTATAGAAAATAGAATGTATGTGTTATAATAAGTTTTATGAATTAGAAAACAAGGGTGATTTTTGTGTGTGACATCTACGGAGGGTATGCGGGTATAAGAGAGAAATTGATGGAGAAATTACGCCATCCTTATTTTATAAACTATATTGAAGAACCATTTATTGATGAAGAAAAAATAGCATTGTTATACGGTGCTTTAAAAAGTGCAAATTTACATATAGAACAAATTGAGCATTATGTAGTAACGATTATGCTTGTGCAAATTGCGCTTGATACACATGAAAGAGTATCAAATAAAGCAGGAGAAGAAGCAAATGAATCGCATAAACGTCGTCAGCTAACAGTACTTGCTGGTGATTACTATAGCGGGTTATATTATTACTTATTGTCTATGAATCGTGATATTGTTTTAATTCGTGCGCTTGCTGAAGGAATTAAAGAAATTAATGAACACAAAATAATGTTATATCAAAAAGCGCATAAAACGATGGATGACATAATGGAAAGTGTAGTAACAATTGAGTCTGCACTCTTGCAAAAAACATGTGATCATTTTCATTTATCGCATTGGAAGCCGTTTATAACGTATGTACTAGGAAAAAATCGTCTTCAAAAAGAATGTGAACTACATGCTGATAAACAACATTCACCTGTTTTTCAAGCAGTTCAAGGGATTTCGAACGATAAAGCGGATGCAGAAACAGTTATTAATGGATGGAAGTTGGAATTGAGAAAGAAAGAAAATCAATTTTTAGAAAATCACACAGATATAAGCGAAATAAACTCTGTGTTAAGAGATAAATCGAAGACATAAGCAATTTTACATTGGAAGAAGGTACGAGCATGCAACAATCAAAAGAAGAAAGAGTACATGATGTATTTGAGAAAATCTCTGATAAATATGATGTAATGAATTCTGTAATTAGTTTTCAAAGACATAAAGCGTGGCGTAAAGAGACGATGCGTATTATGGATGTAAAACCAGGTAGTAAAGCGCTTGATGTATGCTGCGGGACAGCGGACTGGACAATTGCGCTAGCTGGAGCGGTAGGTGAGCAGGGCAAGGTTGTTGGTTTAGACTTCAGTGAAAATATGTTATCTGTCGGTAAGCAAAAGGTAGAAACGTTACAATTAAAACAAGTAGAACTTCTACATGGGAATGCAATGGAACTTCCATTTGAAGATAACACATTTGATTATGTAACGATTGGGTTTGGTTTACGTAACGTACCGGATTATATGCACGTATTAAAAGAAATGACACGTGTAGTAAAACCAGGTGGAAAAGTAATTTGTTTGGAAACATCTCAACCAACAATGATTGGTTTTCGACAAGGGTATACTTTATACTTTAAATATATCATGCCGTTATTTGGAAAGTTATTTGCGAAAAGTTATAAAGAATATTCATGGCTACAAGAATCTGCTAGTACATTCCCTGGTATGAAAGAATTGGCTAAGATGTTCGAAAAAGCTGGACTTGAACGTGTACAAGTGAAGCCGTTTACTTTTGGGGTAGCAGCGATGCATTTAGGTATGAAACCAGAATCAAAATAGAAAAAAGAAAAAAGAAGTTTTAGGTTAAGGTGAACAATATGAAGTTACAACTTATGTACTCTTTTTTACGATCGGATATTAATGTGATAGAAAAAGAATTAAAAAGAACAGTTGCTTCTGAACAGCCATTAGTAGAAGAGGCGGCATTACAACTTATTGAAGCTGGTGGGAAGCGAATTCGTCCTGTATTTGTGTTGCTTGCGGGGAAATTTGGAGATTATAAGTTAGATGCAATTAAGCATGTAGCTGTTGCGTTAGAACTTATTCATATGGCTTCTCTTGTTCACGATGATGTTATTGATGCTGCATTTTTACGACGTGGTAGCGCAACTGTGAATGCGAAATGGGGAGATCGTATTGCAATGTATACAGGCGATTATCTATTCGCTAAGTCTCTTGAATGTATAACAAATATCGAAATTCCGGAGGCGCATCAGGCGCTATCGCATACCATTTTAGAAGTTTGTAAAGGTGAAATAGAACAAATTAAAGATAAATATAACTATGATCAAAACTTAAGAACGTATTTAAGAAGGATAAAGCGAAAAACAGCGTTATTAATTGCTGCGAGTTGTCAATTAGGAGCAATTGCAGCTGGCGCTAGTCGTGATACGGTAAATCGACTATTTTGGTATGGGTATTTTGTAGGAATGTCGTACCAAATTATTGATGACATTCTAGATTTCGTTTCCACAGAAGAGAAGCTTGGGAAACCTGCTGGCGGAGATTTGTTGCAAGGAAATATTACGCTTCCTGCCCTATACGCTATGGAAGATCCAGTGCTTCGTAAGAAAATCAGATCTGTACACGAAAATACACAAGCAGATGAAATGAAAGAAATTATTGAGGCTGTAAAGAATAGTGATGCTATTGATAAAGCATTTACGTTTAGTGAACGTTATTTACATAAAGCATTAGAAATTATAAAACCACTCCCACGTGGACAAGCGAAGTATGCATTACAAAATGTAGCAAAGTATATTGGAAAACGAAAATTTTAGTGTTTTTTCTAAAAAATAAAATAATCTCTCTATTTCAAAACTATTGCACAATTGTGATAAGGGTGTTAATATGTGTGTGGGGATATACAATTACATACATAATTCAGAAGTGGAGAGATTTTTTATGGAAAAAACATTTCTAATGGTTAAACCAGACGGTGTACAACGTGCCTTCATTGGGGAAATTGTAGCTCGTTTTGAGAAGAAGGGCTTTCAATTAGTTGGTGCAAAATTAATGCAAGTTACTCCGGAAATTGCTGGACAACACTATGCTGAGCACACAGAAAAACCTTTCTTTGGTGAATTAGTAGACTTTATTACATCAGGCCCTGTATTTGCAATGGTATGGCAAGGTGAAGGTGTAGTAGATACAGCTCGTAACATGATGGGTAAAACAAGACCACATGAAGCAGCTCCTGGAACAATTCGTGGAGATTTCGGTGTAACTGTTGCGAAAAACATTATCCATGGTTCTGATTCGTTAGAAAGTGCAGAGCGCGAGATTGCTATTTTCTTTAAAGAAGAAGAATTAGTTGACTACTCAAAATTAATGAATGAATGGATTTACTAATTATTTTGAAATAATTTGTAAACGCTTTAATCACTGTGATAATAGTAAAAAGCGCAAGAAGAATAGGGGTATTCTTCTTGCGCTTTTTTTATTTCAATTAGTTACGAAGTTAGAGCCGTTATGATATATTGATATGTAAAGTAAAAGGCCTATCGGAGAATAAGCGAATGGCTGATCAATTATATAGTTTCTTTCATATTTTTAGAGTAATGAAAGATAATATCATTGCTTAATATAGCGAGATAAATACATATACGAAAAGAGGAATAACGTATGCGATATATTACAGCTGGTGAATCTCATGGTCCACAACTTACAACGATTATAGAAGGTGTACCAGCAGGACTACCTTTAGTAGCGGATGATATAAATGAAGAGTTAGCTAGAAGGCAAAAGGGATATGGGCGTGGTAGACGCATGCAAATTGAAACGGATCAAGCGCAAATTGTAAGTGGTGTTAGACATGGAGAGACATTAGGTTCTCCAATTGCACTTGTTGTTGAAAACCGTGATTTTGCACATTGGACAAAAATTATGGGTGCAGAGCCGTTAACGGAACAAGAAGAAAAAGAAATGAAAAGGAAAGTAACAAAACCAAGACCTGGACATGCTGATTTAAATGGTGCGATTAAATATGGGCATAGAGATATGAGAAATGTACTGGAACGCTCTTCAGCTCGTGAAACGACAGTACGTGTTGCTGCTGGTGCGGTTGCAAAAAAAGTGTTAGCGGAACTTGGTATTACAGTAGCGGGCCATGTAATTGAAATTGGCGGTGTACAGGCTAAGGAGACTACGTATCGTTCAATTGAAGAAGTAAAAAGCATTACAGAAGCATCACCTGTACGTTGTTTAGATGAAGAAGCTGGTAATCAAATGATTAAAGCAATTGATGATGCGAAAGCAAATGGTGATTCAATCGGTGGCATTGTTGAAGTAATTGTGGAAGGCATGCCAATTGGAGTAGGGAGCTATGTGCATTATGATCGAAAACTGGATGCAAAATTAGCAGCCGCAATTATGAGCATTAATGCCTTTAAAGGTGTTGAGATTGGAATTGGTTTTGAAGCAGCACATAGACCGGGTAGCGAAGTTCATGATGAAATTCTTTGGAATGAAGAGCGTGGATATACACGAAGAACAAATAATGCAGGTGGATTAGAAGGCGGTATGACGACTGGTATGCCAATTGTTGTGCGCGGTGTGATGAAACCGATACCTACACTATATAAACCTCTTCAAAGTGTCGATATTGATACGAAAGAGCCTTTTACAGCAAGTATTGAACGTTCAGATAGTTGTGCTGTTCCAGCAGCTAGTGTCGTTGCAGAAGCGGTTGTAGCTTGGGAATTAGCTACAGCTTTAATAGAACAATTCGGATTAGATCGTATGGACCTTATTCGTGAAAATATTGAGAAACATAATGAATATGCGAGGGGATTTTAATGGGAAACATACATATTCAAACGAAATCAAAAGAATATGATGTGCATGTAGGAAAAGAATCGTTGTCACATTTGACAACAATTATTCAAAACATACAGCCATCTGTATCAAACATTATGATCATTTCAGATGAAGCTGTTGCATCTTTACATTTACAGACAGTTGTAGATGCGTTGCAAATAGAGCAAAAAGTATTTTCATTCGTTGTACCGAGTGGCGAGAAAGAGAAGTCTTTTGAAAATTTCTATGCGGCTCATACGTCAGCTCTTGAAAATAAATTAGATAGAAATTCTTTAATTATTGCACTTGGCGGCGGGATGATTGGAGATTTAGCTGGTTTTGTTGCCGCGTCGTTTATGCGTGGAATCCGCTTTATTCAAGTTCCAACGACTTTATTAGCTCACGATAGTGCAGTAGGTGGAAAAGTAGCGATTAATCATCCGTTAGGTAAAAATATGATAGGGGCATTCCATCAACCTGAAGCGGTTGTATATCATACGCCGTTTTTACAGTCTCTTCCTGAGAAAGAGTGGCGTTCAGGTTATGCAGAAGTGATCAAACATGCTCTTATTGGTGATGTAAAGCTGTATCATTGGCTAAAAGAGGAAGTGCAAACATTAGCAGATCTTCGTGATGAGAAATTAATCCATATATTAACGAAGGCGATTCCTGTAAAGGCAAACATTGTAGCACAAGATGAAACAGAAAAAGGTGTACGTGCTCATTTGAACTTTGGGCATACGTTAGGCCATGCTCTTGAAAAAGAACTAGGATATGGAAACATTACTCACGGTGACGGAGTAGCGGTTGGAATGTTATTTGCCTTGTTTTTAAGTGAGCAAGTGTATAAGGTTGATCTTTTTTATGAAGAGATGAAGCAGTGGTTCTTAAAGTACGGCTATCCAAAAATGCCAAGTGATTTGAATGTAGAGCGTCTCGTTCAATTGATGAAACAAGATAAGAAAGCAAATGCTGGAGCAATTCATATGGTGTTAATGCAGGAATATGGGGTAGTGAATGTCGTATCTATTCCAGATGAGACTGTTCATATTGCGTTAGAGGCATTTCAAAAGGATATGGTTTAAGAAGTGCGAAGTGCTTGTTTAGAGGTGTTCTCGTAATAGTGACGGTAATGATAAACGATTACAATGAGGAATTATAACTGTATTGTAATCGAATTGAATAAAATGACTGGGGGAAGAAAAATGAGAGTGAAAGAGCAATTGTTAACTTTGAGAGCATATGTACCTGGGAAAAATATTGAAGAAGTAAAAAGGGAATATGGGTTATCAAAAATTGTGAAATTAGCATCGAACGAAAATCCATTCGGTTGCTCAGCGCGCGTAACAGAAGCATTAACTTCTTTAGCGAGTCAATACGCTCTTTATCCAGATGGATATGCCTTTGAACTTCGGACACAAGTAGCAAAACATTTAGGTGTTAAAGCGGAACAACTGTTATTTGGTAGTGGATTAGATGAAGTCATTCAAATGATTAGTCGTGCATTACTACACGAAGGAACAAATGTTGTAATGGCGAATCCAACATTCTCGCAATACCATCACCATGCTGTTATTGAAGGAGCAGAAGTTCGTGAAGTACCACTTAAAGATGGCATTCACGATCTAGATGCGATGTTACAGCAAGTAGATGATAAAACGAAGATTGTATGGATCTGTAACCCGAATAATCCAACAGGTACATATGTAGAAAAACAAAAATTACTTTCATTTTTAGAATCAGTTCCTAAGTCAGCGCTTGTTATTATGGACGAAGCATATTATGAATATGCGGGAGCAGAAGACTATCCGCAAACATTACCACTTCTTGAAAAGTATGAAAATCTTATGGTATTACGTACATTTTCAAAAGCATATGGTTTAGCTGCTTTCCGTATCGGATATGCGGTTGGTAATGCGGAGTTAATCGGGCAGCTAGAAGTAGCAAGGTTACCATTTAATACATCGACTGTAGCGCAATCTGTAGCACTTGCTGCATTAGAAGATCAAGCATTTTTACAAGACTGTGTGAAAAAGAATGAAGAAGGATTATATCAATATTACGCATTTTGTAAGGAGTATAACGTATTCTATTATCCATCTCAAACAAATTTCATTTTCTTAAAACTCGGTATTCCTGGTAATGAGGCTTTCGAACGATTAATGAAGAAAGGATATATTGTTCGTTCTGGTGCTGCATTTGGTATACATGATGGTATTCGTATTACTGTTGGTTTGAAAGAAGAGAATGATGAAATTATAGAATTATTGAAAGAGCTTGTAAAAGAGCAAGTAAAGAAAGAAGAAACATACTCTTAAGAGTTTGTGAAGGCTCCTATTATAGGGGCCTTTTTTATTTAAATAAAGATTGAGGTTAAGAAGGTCAGTAAATCTTAATCCGTGCGGGGCAATAATTAATAAGGGAAGTTATTTGCACGGTAACGAAAGAAAACGGTACAATAGAAAGTAGTAATGCGGTATCGGTGTCATATTCGAACCGCGATAAGTGAAAGTACAAGAAGAAGCATACTTCTTCTTAAGGTTGCGTTCTTACACCTAGTTGCTTATGATAAAGTGAAACTTTAATCAGTGGGGATGTTCATCTCCCACTGATTATCAGTCCACACCAATCGGGCTTTTACGGGTAGCCCGATCCCCATCTAACTTCTTTGCCTTCGCTGAAATTTGAGGTGGGGGTCTTACTGCCCGGCAAATAGAGTGATAAATGAACAGAAAAGAATATTTTTTAGAATTAAAGGAGACGTTTATGCAAAAGTTTGAACAAGCTGTTTCATATATTGAAAATGGTGAAGCCGAAAAGGGATTACAATTATTAACAGAGCAATTAAAAATTGCGAATGATGAAGAGAAGTATGATATTGCTCGTTATTATCATACACTTGGATTTACAGATGAAGCGTTAGCTATTACAGAAGACTTGCGTTTATTGTATCCAGAAGAAAGTGAATTCACTGTATTTTTAGCAGAATTATATATTGATCTAGACAAAGAAGATGAAGCGATTGAAGTGCTTCATGATATTCCAGAAAATGATGATTTATATGTTCAATCGTTATTACTTGTTGCGGATTTATTCCAAATGCAAGGTTTCGATGATGTAGCAGAACAAAAACTATTAAAGGCGAAAGAAATGATGCCTGACGAGCCTGTTATTACGTTTGGATTAGCAGAGTTATATAGTAGTAAAGGTGAAGAACAAAAGGCAATCACTCATTATCAGTCGCTATTAGCGGAACATAAAGTAATGGGTGGTGTTGTCATTGCACTTCGTCTCGCAGAAACGTTAAGTGCGATTGGAAATTGGGAAGAAGCGATCTCTTACTACGAAGCAGGTTTAGAGGAACAAAAAGATATCCATTCATTATTTGGATATGCCTTCACATTATACCAAGGTGAAGAATACCAAAGAGCAATTGGTGCTTGGCAAGAACTAAAAGAATTAGATCCTGAATATGCATCGCTTTACATGTATTTAGCGAAAAGCTATGAAAAAGAAGGAATGCTTCAAGAAAGCTATGAAACACTTCAAGAAGGAATTAAAGTAGATGAGCTTTCTGTACCATTTTATGTAGAATTAGCGAACATTGCGGCGAAATTAGGAAAAATAGCGGAAGCAGAGGAAGTGCTTCAAAAAGCGCTTGAGTTAGATCCAGGACATTTAGGTGCAACATTAAAATATGCGTATATCTTAAAGGAACAAGAAAAGTATGAAGAGCTAATCGCAGTTGTAGAGCGGGCTATCGATAGCGGAGAACCAGATACACAACTACTTTGGGATCTTGCGTTTGCAAAAAAACAATTAGAAATGTATTCTGATGCATTAAAACACTATGAAAGTGCATATACTTCTTTTAAGAATCATCCAGACTTCTTGGAAGAGTACGGTTATTTCTTATTGGAAGAAGGTATGCGAAAAGAGGCGAAAGAAGTATTTACTCAGTTAATACAACTAGACCCGACACAAATTCATATTGAAGAATTGTTATATAATTTAGAGGATTTTTCATAAGTTGGAAGGAAACTGAATGCCGCTTCTTGAATCTAAAAAGAAAAGAGAAAGACAGAGGAGGGACTTAATTGCTATGAATACCCCTGTTTCTGTAAACGAGAAGAAGGATTTTGTAAAATGGTTTTTGAATAATTACCAACTGAAACAGCGTGAATGTGTATGGATTTTGAATTATTTAATGAGTCACGACCAATTGATGCATAAAGTCCACTTCGTAGAGCATGCAAAATATTGTCCGCGTGGCTTAGTGATGTCCGCGAATTGTGTAAAAGATACACCGTTTCACTTTTTTAAACAAAATGTTATGACAACAGATGCTGAAAAATCGTTTCATGATATTCGTTTAAATCGAGATGAGGACATTTATATTCAACTCAATTTTAAATCATCATTTCAAAATGCTAATTATGTAGCTGTATTAGAAGAAAACCCGTATTTACCAAAGCATATTGAAGTAAATGAAAAAGATCGTTTACTTGCAGAAAGATTTTTAGAAGAAAGTGTATTTTCTTTTAGAAGAGAACGTCTTTTGAAACAAATTGATGAAGCGCTGGATAAGCAAGATAAGGAAGCGTTTCATAGGTTAACAGCGGAGTTAAAGATGTTATAGAATTCATTTGGATTCATAAAATTTTACAAATTTCAGACTTTTTAAGAAAAACTACCTTAATATAGGTAGTTTTTCTTTTTTTACCTCTTTTAGTATGGTTTAATATATATAAAGTGAAAGTTCTGTCATTTGTAGATGAGGGAGGGAAGAAATTTGAAATGGATTGTAAAAGATGTGGAACAGTTTGAGCAAGCAAGAGAATATGTAGATACAGGTGTTATACCACTTTTATCAATTTCGGCAGCGAAAGAAATGAAAATGGTAGTAGAACAAGGTGAATTTATCGAATTGTTGAGTATGGAGTTGGAAAGAGAATATAAAGGAAGGGTGCTTTTACTACCTGCATTTACGTATTTAGTAGAAAGTCAAAAAAATGAAAAAGGTCGTTTGCAAGAATGGACAAATCATTTACAAAAGCAAGGTTTTAAGCATATTGCTTATGTTACAAGTGATTTTTCATGGAAAGAAGATATGCAAGAATTACAGGGAGATTTATTTTGGTTTCCTTCGTTAGCTTTAGAGCAATTTAGTGATCAAGCGAAAAGAGAAGTTATTCATGCACATATAAAAAATATAATGGTGATGTTAGAAGAAAAATGGGGAAAGTGATAATAAACAGAAAGTTCTTATTATTATGAGTAGTATGATATTGACCTGTGCATGAGCGTATTATATCATGATAGTGTCCTAGTTTTTATTTTTTATATAATTTATCACGAGGGGACAATTTCTGATAGAGGGGGGAAATTTTCGTGAGCGAGAACGAACATCGTGTGTCAAGAAGACAGTTTTTAAATTACACCCTTACAGGGGTGGGAGGCTTTATGGCAGCGGGTATTTTAATGCCGATGACGCGATTTGCGCTTGATCCGGTGTTAAGAAAAGAAGCGGGAACGGATATGGTTGCTGTTGCACAAGTAAAGGATATTACAACAGAGCCGAAACGTTTCGACTTTAAGGTGAAGCAGGTTGATGGTTGGTACAAGTCTGAAGAGCCAAAATCAGCTTGGGTTCATAAAGATGAAAGCGGAGACATTGTTGCGTTCTCTCCAGTATGTAAACATTTAGGATGTACAGTTAACTGGAATTCGGACAAAGCACATCCGAATCAATTCTTTTGTCCATGTCACGGGGGCCGTTATACAAAGGACGGGATGAACATTAAAGGCACACCGCCCCTTGCTCCACTGGATGTATACGAATCTAAAGTGAAAGATGGAACGCTGTATTTAGGAAAAGCGAAGCCAAAAGGGGGTGCGAAGTAGATGCTAAATAAAATTTATGATTGGGTAGATGAAAGGTTAGATATTACACCAATATGGCGTGATATCGCTGATCATGAAGTACCTGAACATGTAAACCCGGCACATCACTTCTCTGCATTCGTTTATTGCTTTGGAGGACTTACCTTTTTTGTTACTGTAATTCAAATTTTATCTGGAATGTTTTTGACAATGTATTATGTGCCTGATATTAAAAATGCTTGGGAATCGGTTTATTATTTACAAAATGAAGTTGCGTACGGACAAATTGTTCGTGGTATGCACCACTGGGGTGCTAGTCTCGTCATTGTAATGATGTTTTTACATACACTTAGAGTTTTCTTCCAGGGTGCGTATAAAAAACCTCGTGAGTTAAACTGGATTGTTGGTGTTCTTATTTTCTTTGTTATGTTAGGTCTTGGTTTTACCGGATATTTATTACCGTGGGATATGAAAGCGTTATTTGCTACGAAAGTAGGGATTCAAATTGCAGAGCAAACGCCGCTCATTGGTCCTTATATTAAAACATTACTCGCTGGTCATTCCGAAATTGTTGGCGCTCAAACATTAACTCGCTTCTTTGCTATTCACGTCTTCTTCTTACCAGCAGCACTTCTAGGTTTAATGGCCTTCCACTTCATCATGATTCGCAAACAAGGTATTTCCGGTCCGCTATAAGAGATTGCTAAATTAAAGGGGAAAGAACTAAAGGAGGGAGATTATGCATCGCGGCAAAGGGATGAAGTTTGTAGGAGATTCTCGGGTACCGGTAGCTCGGAAACCAAATATTCCAAAAGACTATTCTGAATACCCGGGGAAAACAGAAGCGTTTTGGCCGAACTTCTTGTTAAAAGAATGGATGGTAGGTGCAGTTTTTTTAATCGGTTATTTATGTTTAACAGTGGCGCATCCGTCACCGCTTGAGAGAATGGCGGATCCAACTGATGCTGGGTATATACCACTTCCAGATTGGTATTTCTTATTCTTGTATCAGTTATTAAAGTACTCTTATGCTTCCGGTTCATTTACTGTAATAGGAGCGTTTATTATGCCTGGGATTGCGTTTGGTGCATTACTTTTAGCTCCATTTCTTGATCGTGGCCCAGAAAGACGCCCATTGAAGCGTCCAGTAGCAACTGGATTTATGCTTTTATCGATTGCATCGATTATCTTTTTAACTTGGGAATCTGTAGCGCATCACGATTGGGAAGCTGCAAAAAAACAAGGAGCAATTGTAAAGACAGCACCAGTCGATAAAAATGATGATGGCTATAAAGTAATGCAAAAGAACACTTGTTTAACATGTCACGGTGACAATTTGCAGGGCGGGGCAGCAGCACCAGCACTGCAAAACTTAACTTTAAAGCCAGAAGAAATTGCTAAAATTGCGAAAGATGGAAAAGGTTCAATGCCAAAAGGTATATTTAAAGGTACGGATGAGGAGCTGAAGAAGCTTTCGGAATTTGTTGCAAAGTATAATAAAAAATAATAAAAAGCTGACTACAAAATTTGTAGTCAGCTTTTTATTTTGATGAAAGAAAGTTTACTATATAATAGAGTAGAGTTTGATGAAAGAAAGGTGTTGGACATACAGCTTGGTTTACTTGTATGCAATGTTAAGACAACGCTCCGTATTATTACTTTTATTAGTTGTTAACATATTAGGTACAATTTACGGATTTATATGGTATGGAAATCAATTAAAAGAAACTTCCCCTATATTTTGGCCGTTTGTACCTGATAGCCCTATGGCGAGTCTCTTTTTTGTCTTTGTTTTAATTGCTTTTTTAATAAAGAGAAATTGGGGATTAATAGAGGCACTAGCGATTGTTACTTTAATAAAATATGGAATATGGGCTGTTGTTGTAAATGGGGTTATGATCTATGTAAAAGGTCCTATTGGTCTTATCGGGTATATGCTAATGCTTTCGCATTTTGCGATGGCAGTACAGGGATTGTTATATGCACCGTTTTACCGTATAAAAAAATGGCATTTTGCGGTAGCAGCTATATGGACATTGCATAATGATGCAATTGATTATTTATTTTGGCAAATGCCGAGATATGGAATTATGCATTTGTTCGTAGGAGAAATTGGTTATTTTACGTTCTGGCTAAGTATTGTTGTGCTATGTATTACATATTATTATTGCTTACGTGAGAACCGAAAACAGTTTTCTTTATGATAGTTAGGACATTTAGGGGGAGAAAATGAAGAAAAATAAGAGTGGTATAAAAATATTGGATCGATTAATTATGATAGTTGTTTCATATAGCATAGCATTTTCTATATTTGCACTCGCAACAACGGCGGTTGTATACGGAAAATGGCTATATTATTTTGAAATTGATTTTTTAAACATTCCAGATTTAGCGGATATGACGAAAGATGATATTAAAAGAAATTATGATGTGCTTATCACATATTTATCGCCATTTTTTGATGGATCATTGCAGTTGCCAACACTAGATATGTCTACAAATGGCCGTATTCATTTTGTAGATGTGAAAAATATTTTAGTAAAGATTCAATATGTAATGTATGCGACAATTATGATTGCAATGATAGGCGGCATGTATTTATTAAAAAAGAAAAATGAAAAGTTTTTACTGCACGGATCGATTTTAACAATTATCTTTCCGATAGCGCTCATGTTGCCGATTGCTATTAATTTTGAAAAGAGTTTTGTGATATTCCACAAGCTTTTATTCAGTAATGATTATTGGATGTTTGATATTGAAACGGATCCAATTATATTAATGTTACCAGAAGAATTCTTTATGCATGCTGCGTGTGCTATTTTATTATTCATTTTATTTGGTAGCATACTTTGTTACAGTTTGTATAGATACTTTGTAAAAAAGAAAAGGATGTCAAATGAAAAATTCTCTGCTTAAAGAGAATTTTTTTTGTTTGTAAAACGATAATATATTTTTCGGTCCAGTTCTGTTCTATTCTTGTCCACATTAACATATTTTGTACTAGTAGTTATAGGGGGGACCGTGATGAAGAGAACATTAATTGGACTGATTGCATTTCTAATTATAATGTTTCCGTTACGTATATATGCTGAAGAGTGGAGTGAACTAACAGGGTTGTTAGATGACTCATTACAATTAGTGAAGCGTAATGAAGATGAAAAAGCAGTACAAGTATTACAACATTTCTCGGAGCAGTTTGTAATAAAGGGGAATGAAAAAAAGCAAGAAGTAACGCCAGATCAAGTTAGAGTTATTTCTTTAGCTTACGACAAGGCGAAACAAGCTCTCGCAGAAGAAGATGTAAGTAAACAAGTTAAAATTGATAATGTGTTAGCCTTGCAGCTCGCTATTGATGCGCAAGTATCGAAGTATCAACCACTTTGGATGGAAAGAGAAAGAAAAGTAATGGATGCCTTTTCTCAAATGGAAAAAGCGATGAAAAAAGAAGATACAGGACAGTTTCAACAAACGTTAAACACATTTTTACATGAATTTAATATTATTTATCCAAGCCTAATGATCGCCTTGCCAGAAAACGAAGTGCAACGTGTAAATGCCCATTTATCTTATTTGGATGAATTTCGTAACGTTATGTTAAAAACGAAAGGCGGGCAAATGCAATTAGGAATCATTAAAGGGGATTTGCAAAAAATATTTCACACAGTAAAAAAAGATGAAATTGCCCCCTCTCTCATTTGGTTTATGACAATTACTGGAGGTCTTATTTTATTCACATTAACTTATGTTGGATGGAGAAAGTATAAAGGAGAGAGAGAAAAGAGAAAAAGTAATGTCCATTCTAAGAATAGATAATGTAATAAACAAAGATGCGGATTGTAAGGTTTATTCATTGACAATGATGGCAGAAGAAAATAGAATGAGAAGTACTATAATTAAAACTTCAATGGAGGTTCAGAGATTCATGATGTTTTATTTAATTTACTTCGCGATCATTTTGATCATACCGTTGTATGCACAGTCAAAAGTACGTAGTGCCTATAGCAAGTATTCACAAGTTTATTCAACATCAGGTATGACAGGAGCAGAAGTGGCTCGGAAAATTTTGGATGAAAATGGATTATACAACGTAGCTGTAGAAGAAACACCAGGTCATTTATCAGACCATTATGATCCAACTGCAAAAACAGTTCGCTTATCAACAGATAACTATTACGGTCATTCAGTTGCCGGTACAGCAGTTGCAGCACACGAAGTAGGACACGCAATTCAAGATGCAAAAGATTATAACTTTATGCGTATTCGTCATTCGTTAGTGCCAGTTGCAAACTTTGGCTCGAATATTTCTTGGATATTTATTATGATTGGTGCCTTTGCATCCATGTCTAACTTATTGTTATTAGGTATTATCTTAATGGCAGCAGGTGTTGTGTTCCAACTTGTTACATTACCAGTTGAGTTTGATGCATCAAAGCGTGCGATGCAACAAATTGAAGCGTTAGGAATTGTATCAACAGATGAATATGGCCAAGCTCGTAAAGTATTAAATGCGGCAGCATTAACATATGTAGCAGCTGCAGCTGTAGCGGTATTTGAATTATTACGTCTCGTATTAATGTACACTGGTATGCAGCGTAGCGACGACTAAAGACTATCAATTTTGATAGTCTTTTTTGTTTTGTGGATTGAATTATATAATGTATTGCAAATAGGAATAATAGAAGTAATGCGGAAAGGTGGTGGGGGAAATGAAATATCCAAGTCATCTAGTAAAACAAGTGAAAGAACAGAGTGCTTCTTATCAGCTAGAAGGTTTTTTAAGTGGACAAGGTCCTGAAAATCCGAAATTTATGTTGTTAGGAGAAGCGCCTGGTGAAACAGAAATTCATAATGGTATTCCTTTTAGCGGGAGAGCGGGAAAACAATTAATGGGTTTTTTAGAACGGATTGATGTTACAAGGGAAGAAGTATATATTACGAGCGCTGTTCGAAGTAGACCATATAAGTGGCGAGAGAAAAAAGAACGAAATGGTGAAATCATACAGAAAAAGTATAATAGAACGCCAAATCAAGGAGAAATACTTGCTCATGCACCTTTGTTAGATTATGAATTAGAGAAAATAAACCCGAAGCTTATCGTCACGCTTGGAAATATCGGCCTTCAACGTTTAACAGGAAAAAATAAAAAAATTACAGATGTGCATGGACAATTATTAAAACAGCCCATTCAAAAATTAAAGGATATGAAAAGTGCAGAGTTTACATGGTCAGAGAAAGAATATCATATTTTTCCGACTTTTCATCCTGCTTCAATTTTTTATAACCGGAGTTTATTGGAACTTATTTATGAGGATTTAGAGAGTCTTAAAAAATATGTAATAAAAAACTAGAAAAGCTAAAGAGCTTTTCTAGTTGCATTTATTTATGTAACGGATTTTTATTTTCATCTAATGTAAAACCTTCACCAACTACATCATGTACATCACTAACAGCAACAAATGCATGAGGATCTACAGAGGTAATAATATTTTTTAATTTCACGATTTCATTTTTAGCAACAACGCAATACAATACGTTCCGTTCCACTTTTGTATATGAGCCAACAGCTTTTAAAAAGGTTGCTCCACGTTCCATATCAGATAAAATTTTGGCAGCAATTTCATCGTTTTTATCTGATATAATAGTTGCTCCTTTCGCCGCATAGGCTCCTTCTTGCATAAAATCAATGACTTTCGCCCCAATAAAAACAGCAACTAATGTATACATGCCCTCGCGGTATGATAAATAGGTAAGAATAGAGACGATAATGACGATAGCATCAAACATAAACATCGTTTTCCCCATACTCCAGCCAACATATTTATGAGCGAGTCTCGCAATAATATCTACACCGCCAGTAGTCCCGCCATATTTAAATATGATCCCAAGCCCGATACCTATAAATGCCCCGGCGAATAAAGCCGCGAGTGTCATATCATTTTGTAAGTTTAAATGTAAGTTGAGAACTTCGTAACGCTGAAAAATCCATAGAAATAAAGATACGCTAAAGGTGCCGATTAGTGTATATAAAAATGTCGTTCTTCCAAGTAACTTCCAACCAATAATAAATATAGGGATATTTAAAATTAAGTTTGAGTAAGAAGGATCAAACTTAAATAGAAAATATAATAATAGTGTAATACCGGTAAATCCACCTTCTGCAAGGTGATTTTCAATATTGATATTCACAATACCGAAAGAAAAAATAGCGGAACCGATTAAAATAAAAATGATATTTCGAATCTTCAAATTTGATGTCATATAGAAATCCCCCTAATTATGTAAATGGCATTGCTCCGCTGAAACGGTAAAACATAATGATAAGTAATTTCTAGTTGTTAGTAAAAATAGTGAAGGTTGTAAAATCGCAAAAGAAAGTTTCACTTTACCCCGTTCCAACGGCTGGTAGGAGATAAAGCTCTGAAGAAGTACAAACCAGCCGTAGGAACCCGATTGGTTCGGGCTGATCTTTTGCGAAAAGCATGCAAAAGAAGTTTCACTTTATTATAGTCTATCCAAAAAAGGGTCGCAAATAGGTGTTTGGCGGGGAATAATATTTGTCAAATCGCGATGAATTGGCTAACATGAAAGAGGAAGGATTAGAGGTGAATTGTATGGAAGCGAAAACGATGAAGGATATGCAGAAAGAAGTAGATGCATATATTGGTCAGTTTAAAGAAGGTTATTTCAGTCCACTTGCAATGATGGCTCGTTTAACGGAAGAAATGGGGGAGCTTGCAAGAGAGGTTAATCATTATTATGGTGAGAAACCGAAGAAAACAACTGAAAAAGAACGTAGTATTGAAGAAGAGCTTGGAGATGTATTATTTGTTATGATTTGTATGGCAAATAGTTTAAATATTGATTTAGAAACAGCACATAACATTGTAATGAATAAATTTAATACACGTGATAAAGATCGCTGGACACGTATTGATGAGGGAGAGAAAGAATAATGAAAGAAATTAAAGTAATTATCGCTGGACCAAGAGGACGTATGGGACATGAAGCAGTCCTTCTTATGGAAAGAACGGAACATTTTAATTTAGTAGCAGCAGTGGATTATAAGCATGGTGGAGAGAAAATCTCTGATTTACCTGGCATGCCAGCGCTGGATGCACCTATTTACGCTGATTTACATACTTGTTTAGATGAAGTAGAAGCAGATGTGTTGTTAGATTTAACAACGCCAGAAGTTGGGAAACAACACGTTACACTTGCAGTTGAGCGTGGACTTCGTTCTGTTATTGGTACAACTGGATTTACAGAAGAAGAACTAAAGCAATTAACAGAGAATGCAAAAGAAAAGGCAGTAGGAACAATTATCGCTCCAAACTTTGCAATGGGTGCAGTTCTTATGATGAAATTCTCACAAATGGCAGCGAAGTACTTCCAAGATGTTGAAGTAATTGAATTGCATCATGATCAAAAATTAGATGCACCATCTGGTACAGCAGTAAAAACAGTAGAATTAATCCGTCAAAATCGTGAATCAAAGCAGCAAGGTCATCCAAACGAAGTAGAGCAACTAGAAGGTGCTCGTGGTGCAAATGTAGATGGTATTCACATTCATAGCGTGCGATTACCAGGACTTATTGCACATCAAGAAGTAATGTTTGGTGGAGACGGACAAATGTTAACAGTTCGCCATGATTCATTCAATCGTGCATCATTTATGTCAGGTGTAAAACTATCAATTGATACAGTAATGAATCTAGATCATCTTGTGTACGGTTTAGAAAATATTATCGACTAAAGGGGAGACAACGGATGAAAATTGCCTTAATCGCACATGACAAAAAGAAAAATGATATGGTTTCGTTTGCGTATGCATATAAACCGATTTTTGAACAGCATGAATTATTTGCAACAGGAACGACAGGACTTCGTATTATGGAGGCAACTGGCTTAGTTGTAACAAGATATCAGTCGGGTCCTCTTGGTGGCGATCAAGAAATCGGTGCCATGATTGCAAAAAACGATATGGACATGGTGATTTTCTTCCGAGATCCACTAACTGCTCAGCCGCATGAGCCAGATGTAAATGCATTACTTCGTTTATGTGATGTATATGCGATTCCACTTGCAACGAATATGGCAAGTGCTGAAATGTTAATGCATGCATTAGAGCGAGGAGATTTAGATTACCGCAAGTTTAGAAAATGAGGGGAACAATTATGAGTGGATTACATATATTAGCGTTTGGTGCCCATGCCGATGATGTTGAAATCGGCATGGCTGGTACCATTGCTAAATATACGAAGCAAGGGTATGAAGTAGGTATTTGTGATTTAACAGAAGCTGATCTTTCTTCTAATGGAACGATAGAGTTGAGAAAAGAAGAAGCAAAGGTCGCTGCTCGTATAATGGGAGTAAAAACGAGACTGAATTTAGCGATGCCAGACCGTGGTTTGTATATGAGAGAAGAATATATACGTGAAATTGTAAAGGTGATCCGTACATATAAACCAAAACTAGTTTTTGCGCCGTATTATGAAGATCGTCATCCAGACCATGCCAATTGTGCAAAGCTTGTGGAAGAGGCTATTTTTTCAGCTGGGATTCGTAAATATATGCCAGAACTTCCACCACATCGTGTGGAGTCTTTTTATAATTATATGATTAATGGTTTTCATAAGCCGAATTTTTGTATAGATATTAGTGAGTACCTTTCTATCAAAGTGGAAGCATTAGAAGCGTATGAAAGTCAGTTTTCAACAGGGAGTGATGGTGTGAAAACGCCATTAACAGAAGGTTATGTTGAAACTGTGGTTGCTCGTGAGAAGATGTTTGGGAAAGAAGTTGGGGCCTTGTATGCCGAAGGGTTTATGAGTAAGAAACCGGTTTTATTACATGCTGATTTAATAGGGGGATGTAAATGAAATTAAAAATAGGTATTACATGTTATCCTTCTGTAGGTGGTTCTGGAGTTGTTGGAACAGAATTAGGAAAGCAATTGGCGGAACGCGGGCATGAAATTCATTTTATTACATCGGGTTTACCATTCCGGTTAAATAAAGTGTATCCAAACATTTATTTTCATGAAGTGACGGTAAATCAATACTCTGTATTTCAATATCCACCGTACGATTTAGCGTTAGCAAGTAAAATGGCAGAGGTTGCACAACGAGAAAACCTTGATATTTTACATGTGCATTACGCAATCCCGCATGCAATTTGTGCTTATTTAGCGAAACAAATGATTGGAGAGCGTATTAAAATTGTTACAACCTTGCATGGAACAGATATTACTGTGTTAGGTTCCGACCCTTCGTTAAATAATTTGATTCGTTTTGGTATTGAGCAGTCTGATGTTGTTACTGCTGTCTCGCATTCATTAATTAACGAAACGCATGAGCTTGTAAAACCAAATAAAGAAATTCAAACTGTATATAACTTTATAGACGAACGTGTATATTTCAAGCGTGATATGTCTCAATTAAAGAAAGAATACGGTATTAGTGAGAGTGAAAAGATAATTATTCACATTTCAAATTTCCGGAAGGTGAAACGTGTACAGGATGTTGTTCATGCATTCGCTAAAATTGTTCAAGAAGTAGATGCGAAGTTGCTTCTTGTTGGGGATGGACCAGAGTTTTGTACGATTTTACAGTTAGTGAAGAATTTACATATTGAAGATCGCGTCTTATTCCTAGGAAAGCAAGATAATGTTGCAGAACTACTTGCGATGAGTGATTTAATGTTGCTTCTATCGGAGAAGGAAAGTTTTGGTCTTGTTTTATTAGAAGCGATGGCGTGTGGTGTACCTTGTATTGGAACAAGGGTTGGAGGTATTCCAGAAGTCATTCAACATGGTGAAACAGGGTATTTATGTGAATTTGGCGATGCAACGGGAGTGGCCAACCAAGCCATTCAGCTATTAAAGAATGAGGAACTTCACCGTAATATGGGAGAACGAGCAAGAGAAAGTGTTTACGAGCAGTTCCGCTCGGAAAAAATCGTCTCACAATATGAAACGATTTACTATGATGTGCTAAGGGATGACAAAAATGGAAAGATTTAAAAAAGCTAGTTCTATTATTGAGACATTAAAGCAACAAGGACATGAGGCTTACTTTGTTGGTGGGAGTGTAAGAGATCTCATTATCGATAGGCCAATTGGAGATATTGATATTGCGACATCTGCTTTACCAGAAGAAGTGATGGCTATATTTCCAAGACATGTGCCTGTCGGTCTTGAGCATGGAACTGTAATTGTTGTAGAAAATGGTGAGCCTTATGAGGTAACCACTTTTCGAACAGAAAGCGAATATGAAGATTTTCGAAGACCTAGTAGTGTTCAATTTGTTCGTTCATTAGAAGAGGATTTAAAACGTCGTGATTTTACAATGAATGCAATTGCTATGACAGAAGAAGGCGAAATGGTGGACTTATTTGCCGGACAGGAAGCGATTCAAAAGAGAGAAATTGTGACAGTTGGAAATGCTGCTGATCGTTTTCAAGAAGATGCCTTACGAATGATGCGTGGTATTCGGTTTGTAAGTACGTTAGGATTTTCTTTAGAAACAAAAACGAAGCAAGCAATTGAAACATATGGACATTTACTAGAACATATAGCGATTGAACGAATTACAGTGGAGTTTGAGAAACTGTTAACGGGTACATATTGCGTGAAGGGCTTACAGGAATTAGTAGAAACGAAGCTATTTTCTCATCTACCATATTTACAAATGTCAGAGGAGAGACTGTTAAAAGCTACGCAGTATGAATGGGATTCTTTTGAGACGGATATCGAGGCATGGGCATTTTTCTTATATTGTATCGGAGAAGAGCATCCATCGGTATTTTTACGTCAATGGAAGTTTTCGAATAAAAAAATAAAAGATATTGTTGCAGTTTTATTGGCAATCCGTACGAGAAAAGAGAAGGAGTGGGATACGGTCCTTCTCTATAAAACGGGAATTCATATCGCTGAAATGGCTGAAAGAGTATATGAAGCGATGATTGAAAGTTATGACCGTACATCTGTTAAACGAGTACAAACATTGTTTCAATCATTGCCAATAAAGAGTCGTCAAGAAATGAATGTGACTGGGAATGATTTATTAAGCTGGGCAAATAAAAAGCCAGGTCCGTGGGTTGCTGAAATGATTCAAAAGATTGAAGAAGCAATCGTACAAGGAAACGTAGTTAATGAGAAAGAGTGTATAAGGGAGTGGCTGCAAGAATGCAATCTACTATAAGAAAGCAGTTATTGCAAGTTTTTTCTGAAGCGGATGGCGAGTTTGTATCTGGCCAAACGATTAGTGATAAACTTGGTTGCTCGAGAACCGCTGTGTGGAAACATATGGAGGACCTTCGTAATGAGGGCTACGAACTTGAAGCTGTACGTCGATTAGGCTATCGAATTGCGAGTAAGCCGGACAAAGTGACTGCGAATGAAATTCAGTTAGGATTACAAACGAAACATATTGGTAGAACAGTGTATTTTGAAGAGTCTGTTGAATCTACGCAGCATATTGCAGCAAAACTTGCTTATGAAGGTGTAGAAGAAGGAACAATTGTTGTGGCAGAAGAACAAACAGCGGGTAGAGGTCGTTTAAGTAGAAAATGGCATTCACCAAAAGGGACAGGAATTTGGATGAGTATTATTTTACGTCCGTCAATCCCAGTTCATCATGCACCACAACTTACTTTGTTAGCGGCTGTTAGCGTTGCGCAAGCAATTGAAAAGTGCACAGGTGTAAACGTAGGAATAAAATGGCCAAATGATATTTTAATTCAAGGGAAAAAGGCTGTAGGTATATTAACAGAAATGCAGGCGGATCCTGATAAAATCAATGCTGTCATTATGGGCATTGGTATTAATGCGAATCAAAAACAAGAACATTTTGATGAGGAAATTCAGCATATTGCTACTTCTTTGGTGATTGAAGCAGGTAAGCCAATTGTTCGTGCAGAGCTTATGCAACAAATCTTTTTACAACTAGAAAAATTATATGAAGAGTATTTACAAAATGGTTTCTCTGTCATTAAAATCCTTTGGGAAAGCTACGCTGTGAGCATAGGGAAAGAAATTACCGCTCGAACGATGCGACAGTCGATTACAGGGCTAGCAAAAGGAATTACAGAAGAGGGTGTATTACTTCTAGAGGACCATGAAGGAAAAGTACATCACATTCATTCTGCGGATATCGAAATTAAGTAAAAGAAGTTCCTCTTTTGGAACTTCTTTTTTTATTACAATATTTTTGAGCTGAGTTTGTAATACAATAATCAATTTTTGAATATCGTCTGGTTGCCTATACTTGTTATTTGACGATTACTTTGCCCTCCATTCCTTTCAGGAGATGGTACCGACATATTAATTCATATGTACCGGTACTTTTAGGTTTTACAGTAATGCTTTTTTCTTTTCCCGACTCGACTACGACATCAATATCGAGTTTTTTTACTGTAAAGGTATGTTCATTCTTACCTTTGTTTTTTAATAACAATGTTGTTGACTCTTTAATTGGAATCGTGATGACGTTTGGACGAAAGTAATCATCGTTTAGTTCGACCTCAATTACTTTCGTTGAATCGATAGGTTGTGTTACGGCGTTAACTGAGGCATATGCATGGAAGGAGCTAAAAGTTATCATCCCTACACTCATCACAAGCAAACCGATGAATCAAAATAACCATTTGTTTATAGACATTCGCAATTCTCCTTTTGTAAGTATGTTTCCTCAATTAACCTGCATCATTATTTTAAGAGTTATACTATGTATTTAAAAAGTTGTTTATCGTTCTGTGGTTGATTTATGTTTAAAATTTCACATACCGTAATGAGGATAAAAATTATTTTTTCAAAAAAATGTAGTAATTTCTTTTCGGAGTTTGCTATAATTAGTTCGAATGTGGGCAGTATCAGAGCGAACTGCACCATGATTCGAAGCAATACGAAAAATAATAACTTGGATTCTGCCTTGATCCAATAACGGACTGGGACAGAGGGATGAATAATGCCGACTAACACACAACCCTTCTGCCCTTTTATGGCCAGAGGGGTTTTTTATATGATTTCGGCCATCTCCTCTCTCCTGCATAAAGGAGGAGTAGTTTTTGAAAACAAAAACAGATTTTTTGAAAATGAAAGAGCAAGGTGAGCCGATTACAATGCTAACGGCGTATGATTATCCATCTGCAAAATTAGCAGAAGAAGCTGAAGTTGATATGATTCTAGTTGGAGATTCTCTCGGGATGGTTGTACTTGGCTACGATTCAACAGTACCTGTAACAGTAGAGGATATGATTCATCATACGAAAGCTGTACGCCGCGGAGCAAAAGAGACGTTTATTGTAACTGATATGCCATTTATGTCGTATCATGTGTCGTTACAAGATACGATGGTGAATGCACGCCGCATCGTTCAAGAGAGTGGTGCCCATGCACTGAAGGTAGAAGGTGCGGGAGAAGTGATATCGACTATTCACTATTTGACGAATGCGGGAATTCCTGTCGTGGCGCATTTAGGTTTAACTCCTCAATCTGTAGGAGTGCTAGGTGGATATAAAGTACAAGGAAAAGACGCTGAAAGTGCAAAAAAATTAATAGAAGATGCGAAGAAATGTGAGGAAGCTGGTGCGATTGCACTCGTGTTAGAGTGTGTGCCAATGCAGTTAGCAGAACTTATTTCAGAGCAATTAACAATTCCAACAATCGGGATTGGCGCAGGACAAAAAGTAGATGGGCAAGTGCTTGTTTATCATGATCTTATCTCATATGGGGTAAATCGTGTTCCGAAATTTGTGAAGCAATATACGTCTGTTCAAGAAGTAATTGTACGTGGGATTTCTCAATATGTTGCTGAAGTAAAGACAAGGCAATTTCCTGAAGAAAAACATTCGTTCACAATGAAAGAGGAAGAATGCTTAGCGTTATACGGAGGAAAACAATAATGAAAATCGTAACGACAGTACAAGAGATGCAGCGAATTACAAACGAACTGCATGCAAGTGGAAAAAGTATTGGTTTTGTTCCAACAATGGGTTATTTACATGAAGGGCATGCGACTTTATTACGTAAGGCAAGAGAAGAAAATGAAATTGTAGTTTTAAGCGTGTTTGTCAATCCGCTACAGTTTGGGCCGAATGAAGATTTAGATCGATACCCTCGTGATATTGATAGAGATGAAAATGTAGCAAAAGAAAACGGTGTAGATTATTTATTTTATCCGAGCGTAGAAGAAATGTATCCAGTAGAACAAACGACAACGGTAGAAGTTGTGAAGCGTACTGATGTATTATGCGGTAAACAAAGACCAGGTCATTTCGCTGGTGTTGCGACTGTACTAATGAAACTATTTAATATTACATTACCAACACGCGCTTATTTCGGTATGAAAGATGCACAGCAAGTTGCTGTCATTGAAGGATTTGTCGCTGATTTTAATATTCCGGTTACTATTGTACCAGTTGATATTGTAAGGGAAGAAGATGGATTAGCGAAAAGTTCTCGTAACGTGTATTTATCACAAGAGGAGCGTGAAGAGGCTCCTCATTTATACCGCAGTCTATGTATAGCGAAAGAAAGAATTGAGGCAGGCGAACGTAATTCAGAAATCATTACAACTCTTGTGAAAGAGTATATTGAGACGTATACGAAAGGCACCGTAGATTATGCTGATTTATATGCCTATCCTTCATTACAAGTAATGGATAAAATTGAAGGACGAATTATTTTAGCAATTGCAGTCAAATTTGATAATGTACGATTAATTGACAATATAACATTAAAGGTGAACTAAGGGGGAGCATCTATGTTTCGCACAATGATGAGAGCGAAGTTACATCGCGCAACAGTAACAGAAGCAAATTTAAATTATGTAGGTAGTATTACAATTGATGAAGATTTAATGAATGCAGTAAATATTGTAGAAAATGAAAAAGTACAAATTGTAAATAACAATAATGGTGCTCGCTTAGAGACATATGTTATTAAAGGAGAACGCGGTAGCGGTGTTGTTTGTTTAAATGGTGCAGCTGCAAGGCTGGTACAGCCAGGGGATAAAGTTATTATTATTTGCTACGGTTTAGTGGCAGAAGAAAATATTCATAAACAAGAGCCGAAAATTGCAGTATTAGACGATGATAATCAAATTATTGAAATGTTAGGTGCTGAAAAAGCGGGTACGATATTATAAGTAGGAAGGCTATCTCTATTACAGAGATAGCTTTTTTGTGCATCTTTTCATTAAGATGAGATAAAACGTGGTATAGTAACATTATATAATTTTGTGTTTGATAGGTAAGAAATTGAGGTGTTACATATATGAGTAAGCGTTATGTCGTTGTGGATTTAGAGACGACAGGGAACTCCTGGAAGGATGGGAAGGATAAAATTACCCAAATTGCAGCTGTTGTAGTGGAAGATGGAGAGATATTGGAGATTTTTTCATCTTTTATTAATCCGAAGAGAGAGATTCCACCATTTATTACAGAACTAACAGGGATTGATGAGGGTATGGTTAAGCAAGCCCCGTTATTTCAAGATGTAGCCCCGATGGTTGTTGAGCTATTACAAGGTGCAGCTTTCGTTGCACATAACGTTCACTTTGATTGGAATTTTTTAACGGAAGAATTAAGGCAGGCTGGATATACAGAAGTACATTGTCCAAAAGTTGATACAGTTGAGTTGGCACAAATTCTATTGCCGACGGCTGATAGTTATAAATTACGTGATTTAGCTAAACAACATGAACTAGAGCACGATCAACCGCATCGTGCGGATAGTGATGCTCTTGCTACAGCGGAATTATTTTTACAATTTTTAAATGAAATTGAAAAGTTACCACTTGTCACCTTGCAATCGCTTTATGAATTGAGCGATGTTTTTCAAAGTGATATTGCGGATGTACTTTCTGAAAATATTTTAAAGAAAATGATGCATGGTAAAAAAGCGGCAGAGGGGTATGAAGTGTATCGAAATATTGCGCTTCGAAAACGGAATTATTCTTTAAATCTCAGTGAAACATGTTCATCTAAATTTGATGCTTTTTTGCATAAGACAATCGATAAACTTGCATTGAATATGCCAAAGTTTGAAAAAAGAGAAAGCCAACAAATTATGATGAAGGAAATATATACAGCACTAAGAGATTCTAGGTTTTCCCTAATTGAAGCAGGAACAGGAACAGGGAAGACTCTTGCATATTTACTTCCAAGTATTTATTTTGCAAAGAAAAAAGAAGAACCTGTCATCATAAGTACCCAAACCGTACAACTGCAACAACAAATACTAGAAAAAGAAATTCCATTATTACAGAAAATAATGCCATTTTCATTTGAAGTAGCTCTTTTGAAAGGAAGAAAGCATTATCTTTGCCTACATAAATTTGAATATGCTTTGCAAGAGGAAGAGAAAAATTATGATATGGCGCTCACAAAGGCAAAAATTTTAGTATGGTTATTGCAAACGGAAACTGGCGATCGGGATGAATTAAATATTCCTGAGGGCGGAAAGTTACTTTGGAACCGTATTTGTAGTGATGTACATAGTCCAGGCGGGATGCAAAGCAACTGGTTTAGTCGTTGTTTTTATCAACGAGCAAAGAATAAAGCGTTATTTGCAGATATCGTTATTACAAATCATGCGTTATTATTTCAAGATTTTTCAAGTGAAGAACCATTGTTTGCTTCATGTGAACATATTATTTTTGATGAGGCTCATCATATCGAGGAAGCGGCGAGTAGAACATTAGGTGAACAGTTCTCCTGTATGTATTTCCAACTAGTTTTATCTCGTCTGGGTACGCTAGAAACAGATGATATACTTTCTAAGGTATATAAAATGATGAAAAAATCAGAACAAGCCTCTCGTTCGACTTTCCGGATGGTGAGTCATAGTTTGAAGGAATTGAAATTTGATGCGGATGAGCTATTCCAAATGTTACGTGCGTTCATCTTTAAACAAACAAAGCAGGAACAAGGGATAAGCAATATGCCACTTATTTATCGATATAACACAGAAGTAGAGAAAGGTAAGTTATGGGATAGCATTACCGAGTTAACAAATCGTTTTGTATATGATATAAGAAAATTATTGACTACACTTGAGAAGCAAGTTGATATATTGCAAAGTAAAATAGAATGGGAAATGCATGTTGTTACTGGTGAATTTATGCATTTAATTGAGTTGTTGAGAAAGATGGCACAAGCTTTACAATTACTCATTTTAGAAAAAAATTCATATGTGACATGGATGGAGACTGAAACGAAGGGAACTATTCATTCAACTGTTTTATATGGGCAACCTGTTCATATTGGTGAAAGGTTTGCTGATGAATTTTTAACACAGAAAAAGAGTGTTATTTTCACATCAGCAACGTTAACAGTAAACGATTCATTTGCCTATATAAAAGAAGAGCTAGGTTTGCATGATTTTGCTCCTAATACATTACAGGTTCCGTCACCATTCCATTTTGAAGAACAAATGAAATTAATGGTTTCAACTGATGTGCCTTTTATTAAGAAAGCAAGTAATGAAGAATATATTGAATCTGTGTCAGCACATATTGCAAAAATAGCGAAAGCTACAAAAGGTAGAATGCTCGTTTTATTCACCTCGTATGAGATGTTGAAAGAAGCGTATACGAATTTGAAAAATGACGAGGAGTTAGAAGGGTATTTATTATTAACGCAAAGTGTGAATAATAAGAGCCGAAGTCGTCTCATTCGTAAGTTTCAAGAGTTCGACAAATCAATTTTGTTAGGAACAAGTAGTTTTTGGGAAGGGATCGATATACCTGGAGATGCCCTTAGTTGTCTTGTAATTGTCCGGCTTCCCTTTACGCCTCCTCATCAACCGATGATAGAAGCAAAAGGAGAATGGTTAAAAAATCAAGGAGAGGACGTATTCGCTAAGTTAGCACTCCCGCAAGCGATACTGCGTTTCAAACAAGGGTTTGGTCGTCTCATTAGAACGAGTACAGATACTGGAACAGTATTTGTATTAGATCGTCGTTTGACAAGCTCTTCCTATGGGAAACATTTTTTGCAATCAATTCCAACTGTCCCGCTCTATGAAGGCTCTTTAGAAGAATTGTTAGAACAATTAAAGGAACGGCCAACTGAATAAAATTGGAAGAAAAATACGCCTGAAGTACATTTAATCTTCAGGCGTAAAAAATGTGGGTAGGAGGAATTTTATTTTTCTTACTTCTTGTATACAAAATGTATTGGTTTTCGACTTGAAACCTTTTTTTGCTGTACATGTCCTGCTATAATAGATGGGTGATGAAGCAGGGGTTGTAAAGAATGTACTCTTATTGTAACCGCATTGCGTTCTTCTATAATTAGAAATTTTTGTGTAACGGAGGAGTTTTTTCATGGATAAGAAAATCGAAGTCCTATCAACGACGCGTATTAAATATTCGTCTGACTTGTATAAAATTGTTGATAGCTTGAATCGTACGTTAAAAGAGCAGGACCTCATGTTCGGATTAGCATTAGACGAAAAAGATAAAGAAACAGCTGTATTTACGATTTACAGAACGTAGTGATAAAATGAAAAAGTGGATCTTTACAATCATTATCGTAATCGTTGCTAGCGGAATGTATGGGGCGTATGTTTATAATAAAGCAATGGAAAAGAAACTTCCTAAAGAGGCAAAATCTGTAGAAATTGCGAAAGAAAAGGCAAAGCTTACAAAAGTAAAATCTGTTGATTATTATAACGGAGAATCTTCATATACAGTCGTACAAGGTACAGATGAAAAAGGAGAACAACTTATCGTTTGGGTGCCTGAGAAAAAAGGGGAAACAATAGTAAGGAAAAAGAGTGAAGGTATTTCTGAAAAAGAGGCTTTACAAAGAACGATTGAACAAGTCGGAGATGACAGTAAAGAGCCCAAAAGTAAGCCTAAAGAAATTTTAAAAGTAAAATTAGGCGTTGAAAACAATATACCACTATGGGAAGTTACATATATTGATGATGACAATCGTTATAGTTACTACAATCTTGCATTTCAAGATGGTCAGTTTTTAAAACGATATAGCATTGAAAAATAGATGTAGGGGGAACTACAAATGAAATTAGCAAAGCGAGTAGCTGCTTTAACACCATCTGCAACTTTAGAAATTACAGCAAAGGCACAAGCATTAAAAGCAGAAGGTCATGATGTAATTGGATTAGGAGCAGGAGAACCTGACTTTAATACGCCAGAACATATTATGGATGCCGCACATAAAGCGATGTTAGAAGGACATACGAAGTATACACCAACAGGTGGATTACAAGCGTTAAAACAAGAAATTGTGAAGAAGTTTACTCGCGATCAAGGAATTGCGTATAATCCGTCTGAAATTATTGTATGTAACGGCGCAAAGCATGCATTATATACATTATTCCAAGTGTTACTTGATGAAGGAGATGAAGTTATCATCCCAACGCCTTACTGGGTAAGTTATCCTGAACAAGTAAAACTCGCTGGAGGTAAGCCAGTTTATGTAGAAGGCATGGAAGACAATGAGTACAAGATTACAGCAAAGCAGCTGCGTGAGGCAATTACAGAGAAAACGAAAGCAGTTATTATTAATTCACCGAGCAATCCAACAGGAATGATTTACAGCGAAGAAGAATTACAACAGCTTGGAGAAGTGTGTTTAGAACATGATATTTTAATCGTTTCAGATGAAATTTATGAAAAATTAATTTATGGTGGAGCAGAATATACTTCAATTGCCCAGCTTTCTAATGCATTAAAAGAACAAACACTTATTATTAATGGTGTATCTAAATCTCATTCTATGACGGGATGGCGTATTGGATATGCAGCAGGAAATAAGCAGCTTATTAAAGCGATGACGAACTTAGCAAGTCATAGTACGTCAAACCCTACTTCAATCGCTCAATACGGCGCAATCGCGGCATATGCAGGCTCACAAGAACCTGTAGAAACAATGCGTCAAGCATTCGAAGAGAGATTAAACATTATTTATGATAAATTAATTCAAATTCCTGGCTTTACTTGCATTAAACCACAAGGTGCATTTTACTTATTCCCTAATGTAAAAGAAGCGGTAGCTTTATCAGGATATGAAACTGTTGATGATTGGGCAAAAGCTCTATTAGAAGAGGAAAAAGTGGCTCTTGTACCAGGTACAGGATTTGGTGCTCCAAACAACGTTCGTTTGTCATATGCGACATCTCTTGAACAAGTAGAGAAAGCATTAGAACGCATTCATACGTTTATGAAAAGTAAAGTGCAAGCTTAATTGTATATTTTATTAACGCAATACAAAAAACCTTCCTACATGATAGGAAGGTTTTTTTTGACGAATTGTGGCAAAAAGAATTAGCGAAAGGTGTGTTATACTAGAGAGCGAGGTGTTTGGTGATGAAAAAGAAAATGATGTTACAGTGGTTTGAACAGGGAAGCATTGCAATTCCAAAATTACTTATGATGCATTATAAAAAATTAGGGTTAAATGAAACGGAATTTATGGTTGTACTTCATGTACACACGTTTTTAGAATCGGGCAATTCGTTTCCGACTCCGTCAGAGATTTCAGAACGGATGACGATTACTGAAATGAAATGTATGGAAGTGATTCAGACATTGATTCAAAAAGGTTTTTTATCACTAGAAGGTGGACAAAGATCAGAAGCGATGATGTGTGAAAGTTATTCTTTACAACCACTATGGGAAAAAATATTGCATTTCTTAATGAATGAATCAATAGAGGAAGAACAAAAAGAAATAAAACAACTGCAAGTAAATTTATATACAGTATTTGAAAAAGAATTTGGAAGACCACTTTCTCCATTTGAATGTGAAACGTTGGGGATGTGGGAAGATCAAGATCAACATCATCCGAATTTAATTCAAGCGGCCCTCAGGGAAGCTGTAATGAGTGGTAAGCTTAATTTCCGATATATTGATCGCATTTTATTTGAGTGGAAAAAGAATGGTATTAAAACAGTAGATCAAGCCCAAAATCAAGGACGAAAATTTAGAGCAAATCAACAACGAACACAGCAAACGACAAAACAAGAGACGAAATTTACTGGAAAAGTGCCTTTTTATAATTGGTTGGAGCAGTAATGTAGGAGGAAGTATATGTTAAATAAAACGCAAATCCGCTATTGTTTAGACACAATGGCGGACATGTACCCAGAAGCACATTGTGAATTAATTCATGATAATCCGTTTGAACTAGTAATAGCGGTAGCATTATCTGCACAATGTACAGATGCACTTGTAAATAAAGTGACGAAAAATTTATTTCGAAAATATAAAACACCAGAAGATTATTTAAGTGTTTCTCTAGAAGAGTTACAACAAGATATACGTTCTATTGGATTGTATAGAAATAAAGCGAAAAACATTCAAAAATTGTGCCGAATGTTATTAGATGATTACAATGGGGAAGTGCCGAAAGATCGAGATGAGCTTACGAAGTTACCAGGTGTAGGACGGAAGACAGCGAATGTTGTAGTATCGGTAGCTTTTGGAATACCGGCAATTGCTGTCGATACGCATGTAGAGCGGGTGAGCAAACGATTAGCGATTTGTAGATGGAAAGACTCTGTATTAGAAGTCGAAAAAACATTAATGAAGAAAATTCCGATGGATGAATGGGGCGTTACACATCACCGTTTGATTTTCTTTGGACGTTATCACTGTAAAGCACAGCGACCACAGTGTGAAGAGTGTCGATTGCTAGAAGTGTGTCGAGAAGGAAAGAAGCGGATGAAGGGGAAATAAAGGATGGAGCGAGTTATAGAAGTACCGAGAGAATTTCGGTACTTACCATTTTTTAAAGAAAGTATAAATTCAATTGAGTATCATACAGAACAGTCTTTTGAAGAAATCATACAATGTACTTACTTTATATTTGATATTGAAAGACAATATGAGCCGTGGAATGAAATTGAAAATAGTATTCCGGTAATGTTGAATGTATGGAAAAATAAGCATGAAGACATTGCCGCATTATTTCGAAACAGAAAGAAACAAGAAGCTGAAGGTCCGATGATTCTTTTTGCAGCGCATTTGTTATCAATTGTATATTGGTTAAATGAGCAACCTGTTCATAGTTTGGATGAAATGGAAGATTACACGAGTAAATTGGAAGTACAACCAGTTAATTTTATGGAGCGGTATTCGTTCATTATAAAGAAACCAAATAATTATCATTCTTATATTCAGTTAGCACAGTTGTATATTGAAATAGAAAAGCTATATGTAAAGAAAATGATAACAAAAAAGAAGTCCTTTTCTCGTTAAGAGAAAGGACTTCTTTTTTGTTATTAAGACTCTGTTGTAACAACATTTCCGTCTGCGTGAGGAGTAGTATCTCCTCCAGTATCCTGTTGCTGTTGTTGCTGTTCTTGTTGTTTGCGTTCCTCATCAGCCTTTTTCTTAGCTTCTTCATCAGCCTTTTTCTTAGCTTCTTCATCAGCCTTTTTCTTAGCTTCTTCATCAGCCTTTTTTCTAGCCTCTTCGTCAGCTTTCTGCTTAGCTTCTTCATCAGCCTTTTTCTTAGCTTCTTCATCAGCCTTTTTTCTAGCCTCTTCGTCAGCCTTTTTCTTAGCTTCTTCATCAGCTATTTTCTTAGCCTCGTCTTGTTTTAGTTTATCTTCATTAGCTTTTTTCTGTGCTTCCTCATCAGCTTTTTTCTTAGCTTCTTCGTCAGCCTTCTTCTTAGCCTCTTCGTCAGCTTTCTTCGCGTCTGGAGTTCCTCCAGGCGCAGTGAAGGATGCACCAACTGCAGGGCTTGTTCCAGTACCTTTTTTCGCTACTACAGAGAAGCTGTAAGTAACGCCTGGTTTAATACCGCCAAGAGTAGCTGTTGTACCTTTTATTGATAAACTACCACTTGAACCGTCTGTCGCTTTATAGCTTGCTGCATATGCATCAACCTCTGCTGGTCCAGACCAGTTTAGTGTAACTGTGCTAGCACCATCGAAATTGACATTAAGACCACTAGGTGCATCTACTTTAATTTGTTTAATTGCATCTTTTTTCGCACCTTTTACATATAACTCTCCGTTTATTTCTTGTACAGAAGAAGGACGCTCAAAACGGGAGTTATCTGTAGCGAATTTGCTCATCATTACTTGGAACATTTGTTGTGCAATTCTAGTAGAGCGATCGCCAATGTAATTTTCTGGACCATCCTTTTCGTAACCAGTCCATACTGCCATTGTATACTGCGGTGTATATCCAGCGAACCAGCTATCTCTGTTTGCATCAGCTGGAATATCATATTTTTTAAGAACGTCTTCATCAAAGTTTTGTGTCCCTGTTTTACCAGCTACGTCAAAACCAGAAACGTATGCTGTTGGACCTGTACCACCAGAACCAGGTTTTACTACGTCACGAAGAACGTCAGTAACCATGTAAGCTGTGTAGTCTTGCATCACTCGTTGTTCTTTCGGTTTAAAACTTTTCTTTGTCCCGTCGGGGAAGATGACTTCTTTTACGAAGTGCGGTTTATTATAGTTACCATCATTACCAAAGGCTGCATATGCACCTGCTAATTGTAATGGAGAACTATCGTTACTACCGATTGCTGTTGATTCATATACTTTGCCGTCTTTAAAGGTCATACCTAAGCCTTCAGCAAACGCTTGTGACTTCGGTAGTCCAACCGCTTGAGCTGTCTTTAAAGCTGGGATGTTTAATGATTTTTTCAAAGCTTCACGTAGTGAAACGTCACCTTTGTAACTCTTTGTGGCATTTCGTATTTTCTTTCCATTGGAATACGTATACTCTGAGTCGTTTAATTGATGGTATGTAGACCATTGTAAATTCTCGAATGCTGGACCATAGTCGAAAATTGGTTTCATGGTTGAACCAACTTGGCGTTTTAAATCAGTTGCCATATTATGACCTTTGAAAGTAGACTTACTGTCTTTGCGCCCAGCCCCAATTGCTCGAACTTCTCCAGACTTTGTATCCATAAATACGAATGATCCTTGGAATTGGTCGCTGGGATACTTAATAAGGTTGCCATCCATAATTTTTTCAGCGTACTCTTGAGCATCTTGATCAAGTGTTGTATGAATTGTTAAACCATCTGAACCAATATTTATATCAGGATATTCTTTTTCAATTTCTGTTACAACAGCATCTAAAAATGCTTGATACTTCATCTCGGTTACTTCTGAAGACGGTTGAAGACCTTCAGTTACAGGGATTTTTATTGCGTTATTCATTTCGTCTTTTGTTATATAACCATGTCGATTCATTAATGATAATACGACGTTACGACGTTGTGTAGCTCGTTCAACGTTGTCTTTTTTTGTTGGATCATAAATATTAGGACCTTGGGGTAAACCAGCGAGCATCGCAGCTTCATGTAACTGTAAGTCTTTTAAATCTTTGTTATAATATTTTTTTGCTGCTGTTGAAATACCGTACGAACGGTTACCTAAGTTAATCTTATTTAAGTACATTTCTAAGATTTCATGTTTAGAGTATTGTTGCTCTAATTTGTAAGATAGGTACCATTCTTGCACTTTTCTCTTTGCAGTTTTGTCCATCGTTAGAAAATAGTTTTTGACTACTTGTTGTGTAATCGTACTACCACCTTGAGATCCGAAACCTCCAGTGACGTTTTCCATAACTGCTTTTGTAGTTCGTTTAAAATCAATTCCATTATGGTCATAGAAACGTGAATCCTCAGTTGCAAGGAATGCATTTTCAACTACTTTTGGAATTTGATCATACGTAACGTGGGTTCGTTTTTCAGCACCGTATTCATAGAAAAAGTTCCCATCTTTATCAAGAAACTTTGTTGATAAAGGATTGACAAGTTTTGATTTGTCTAATTTTGGAGCGTCCTTCACCATAACAAAGAAAGCGGAAACGCCAGCAACAAGACCAACGATACCAAGAAGTAGACAACCTATAAGGAATTTTTTAAAAAAGGAGCCTTTTTTCTTTGGTTTTTTTTCTTTATTTGTTTCTTGCTGTTGATTTTGATTTTTTACATGATTTCGTTCTGTACGAGAACGATAATTATCTGACATTATACTTTCTCCTACCTTTCATTCTCTCCCCAAAAGTCGAAAAAAGAGCCTTAGTGATGACTCTATCACGAAAAATAAACCGTGTCTAGTACACGGATATAATCAATCCGAGGGTGATAACCGCATGATAATAAAGATCCATGCTCTTCTATTTCTTCTTTCGTAATCGATTTCCGTCCACCAGTATTTTGACGATTCCAAAACGCAATAATATGTTTTGCATCTAATAAATAAAATTCATCAAAAAGTGTAAATTTAATAATAACAAATGCAATTCCATTATGAGCTATTACTTGCTTCATATGTTCAATTTGATGAAGGTGGAAGTTTTGAAGTGGAAAACTGGTTTTATTTTTTGTTTCTTTCGCTTCAAAATCGATGTATTTCCCTTTATATACACCGTTGTAATCTGTTGTAGAAGGTTGTTTAAAATACGCTTCTTTTACCACTGCAGCACTTCGAGCGGGGTAATCTACTTTTACAATTTGAAGAGGTGTAGGTTTTTTATGTACACATGCAATATTATGGGTTAAGTAATATTCATTTGTTTCATTCAATTCCTCTTCAAGGGACATACCTCTATTACTATAAGTATGTTTTTTAATTGGTGTTTTATGAGGTTGTGAAGCTTGATTGAACCGTTTTCCATTTGGGTAACGAATGGTCATATTGTGTCCACTCCCAACTTGTTAAGAATTACTTACAAAGGTGATTATAACAAAAAATGAAAAAAGATGTGACCTTTTTGAAGAAAGGTATGATGACTTATTCATGTTTACATGGAATGATTATGAAAAAATTAAACAATATCGTAAAAATATCGCCTGTACAGAAGAAGAAAAAACAATCGTTTACAACATTAAGAGGGAAATAGAAATAGCTAATATGGACAACATTTCTCGAACACAGTCTTATCAAGAATATTATGTAAGAAATAGTGAAATCAGGTGGGCCTTCTTAGCGAGTATGGTCTCGAGAAATGCGGGATGGAATATGACTGATTTAGAAGGGAGGTATTATGCTACTGTTTTACCTCAAAAAGTAAAAAAACATTTGTTTCTGACGTATGAAGAAGCGAATTGGATTATTTTTTTAGATGCATTTCCTCAGCTGTTGTTATACGAAGAAAGTAAGAGGAGGCAGGTGCCACTATTCTATTTGTTACAATATTTCAACGTATCAATTTTTATGGAAAAAGAATGGATATATTTTTGGGAGAAAAAAGATATAAACAGGCTCATGACTGCGCTTATTATAAATGAGCAAAATAAAATTCAAAAACCAGTTATTGAGAATGCATATTTTAAAAAACATGTATTCCATACAGCACTTTTTAAATTGCAAGAAATGCTTCATATTAGTGCCGTTATTTTTCCAACCGTTGAAGGGAATATGTATGGTTTTTCAGTTTATCAATTTGAAACGTTACAAAAGCGTATAGAACTAGGGAAGAAATTAGCGGAGTTACTGTTTCATCCAGATTATAAAAGGTTATTCCATAGGTTTGCATTGCAAACTACACACACAGGGTCAAGAGCAGATTATGAATATTATGTAAGAGTAGCTAGAAAATCTTGTACGCCAGTCCTTAGAGAGGTTTATCCTGTTGTTGCACATAAGGGGTTAAGTATGAGAGATTGGTTTTGTAGAGATACAGAAATAAATGAGCTATTTTTACCAGAAGAGTATAAGGGTGAAGTTGATATAACAGAATGGTATAAAAGAAAGAGAGGGCAAATCTATGTTGCTTCTATTGTAAATCGTTTTGTTAAAAGGATGGAAGAGTTCGTGATATAATAAAAAAGAAGTCCCGTCTTCATTTATGAAGACGGGACTTCTTAATGTGAAGTAATCCTGCCATTTGTGCTAAAAATTTAATCTCAAAACTTAATCAATATAAGAGATTAAGGATGCTTCAGAAATTAGCTTTTTGTAAAAGCCCGATTGGTGAGGGTTGATAATCAGTCGGGGATGAACAGACCCCACTGATTAAAATTTTACTTTATGTAGCAGGGAAGTTTGGACCATCTAACTTTGGATTGCCAGTTTCGGGTTTATTTTGTTTGTTTTGTTTTTTCTTTTTTTCATTTTTGTTCTTTGTCATCTTCATACACCTCCTTTTTGTATTGTTACCATTTCTATAAATGACATACAAAATGATTTCTTTGACGAATAACAACTAGTTTTGTCATGTGGGCAGGAGTGGGAAATCATTCGGCGAAATTACATGACAAAGGAAAAGCAAAGAAGGGGGCGTTTTGTATATGGCGATGGTTCAGAAGGAAGATGTAATGAAAACGATGGATCAAATGTTAAGTTCTCTCGATTTGCTGGAAATGAATATAGGGATTAGAATGAATCATGCATTGAAGGATAAGAGTGAAAAAATATGCAACAAGATAGAAATAACAGAAATGCATATTGAGCATATGGAAAATAAATTAGTGCATCACGAAGAAAAAGGGAATTGGGTGAAGGCATTTCAAAACGTCGTAGTGAGTGCATAATAAGGTGGGAATAAAATGAAGTATGAAGCATTAATACAGTCTTCGGAAAAACTTATGCAGCATAATAATGAAGCGAATGTGAAAAAAAGAGAAATGATTGAATATGATTTTTATAAGGATATGAAACCATTTGTAGATATGGTAGATGAGGAATTAAAAGTGTGGAAAGAATTAGCGTATAAATGGATTAAGGAAGAAAAACCGAAGTATATACATGTACAGCAAATTGATCAAGTGTACGATAATTTACAAACAAATGTGTTGCAATGTTTTGTAAATAAAGGAAAAGGTAAGCGATTCTTTGAAACACATCAAGCCATTTCGTATACTTTGCAAAATATAATTGAGCAATGTAAGTAACAAGAGGGGAAACCCTCTTGTTTTTTTTATGCTTCTGTCATTGTTGTAGGTTTTGTTGCACCGTTTATTTCTAATTCTTTTATTAACGTTCGGTAATCTGAAATACATATTTTTCCTTCGAGATACCAATGTCTCGCAAAGTCTAACAATTCATTTACATTCTCTGTGTAATACCCCTTTTTTTGAGAAAACGCTTGTTTTAAATCCCCTAATACCATGTTGATTCCTCCCCCATGAGAATCTTCTTCTTCATTATCATAGCATGGAAGGGTTTTCTTTTTTAATTTTTTAAAAATTTAAACTTCCGACAAAAATAGACAGATACTTCGTCACACAAATTATTTTGCAGGTACATATTATATATGTAGAAACTTATGTGAAGGAGGAGAGAATGCATGTTTCAACAACCTAACGTATATCAGCAAACGAATCCATATGCACAGCAAAATATGTACCAATATAATACGGATACATATTTACGGTATAATATGTATCCTTTCGAGCCTCATTATGGAAATCAAAATTATTACCAACCATTTGAAGTGTCGTTTATGAATCAACCGCAACAACAGCAGCAACCCTACATGAATCAACAGCAGCATTATATGGATCAACAACAGCAACCTTATATGAATTCCCAATACCATATGCCACCACCATCTCCCTATGGAAATCAACAAGCGATGTTTTATCCACCAAAACAACCGTACCCGACGCAGAATAAACAAAAGCAACAACAGCAACCAAGCCAATTTTCTAGTTTTGTTTCCCAATTTAAAACGTCAGATGGTAACTATGATGTAAATAAAATGATGAATACAGCTGGACAAATGATGAATGCGATGAATCAAGTGACAGGTATTGTAAAGCAAGTTGGAGGATTTTTTGGTAAGTAATTTTGGAGAGTTGTCTATAAAAAAGTATCTTATATGAAGTAGGGGCTAGACAAATTTCCTTGGAGTAAATGGGTATATATAACAAGCGGCTTTCCCTCTTTTCTCATACTGTAAAGTGTAATCAGATTTTTTTAACGAGAGAGGAGAGAAAAAACTATGCATCATTGTCATCCTTGTTTTGGAGGGCATAAGCCTGTAGGACCTATTTGTACAACTGCTCCTGTCGTTCATCCGACGAAACAATGCGTAACACACTCTTTTTCAACAACGGTGGTGCCACACATTTTCCCAACACATACAACACATGTACATCATCAACAAATTAAAAACCAAAACTTCTTCCCGCAAACAAACTCGAATGTAAATGTTGTAGACCCAATTGATCCAGGATTTGGTGGCGGATGTGGACCATGTGGCCATGGTCATCATCACCACGGCCATCAAATATCTCCATTCGGACCAGGACCGAATGTATCACCGTTTGGACCAGGACCGAATGTATCACCATTTGGACCAAACAACGTATCACCAGTAGGTCCAAATATCGGACCAAACGTTGGTGGAATATTTAAAAAGTAAATGATATGTTAGAACTAGCGAAATGCTAGTTCTTTTTTGTAATTGGAGTGTTGATATGAAAGTTATTGTAGTAACAGGATATAAGCCATTTGAACTTGGCATATTTAAAAATGATCATCCAGGAGTAGAATGTATAAAAAAGGCGCTGCGTCGTAAATTAACTGCTTTTGTAGAAGATGGTTTAGAGTGGGTTATAATAAGCGGCCAGTTAGGTGTAGAATTATGGGCTGCTGAGGTTGTTTTTGAAATACAAGTAGAATACCCAAATTTAAAATTAGCGGTATTCACTCCGTTTTTAGAACAAAAAGAAAACTGGAAGGAAGATAACCGTGAGTATTACGAATTTATTCTCTCTCAAGCAGATCATATTGATAGTATTACGAAACGGAAGTATGAAAGCCCAGAGCAATTTAAATTAAAAAATCAATTTTTTATTGAAAAAAGTGATGCTCTTTTAGCTGTATATGATGAAGAAAAACCAGGGAGTCCTAAATATATTGTAGAAGCAGCAAAGAAAAAAGGAGAAATAGAAAATTATCACAGTTATTTTATTCTTTTTTCCGATTTACAAGATATAATAGAAGAGGAACAATGGAATAATGCTGAGTAATATGTAATATAGTACTCGTATATATGATTGACAAAAAGCATTGTTTCTGAAAAAATTTAGTTAATGAAAGTTTTGGCAAAAATTTGAGGTGAAGAAAATGATTTCGGATAAAATTAAATTAACAGCAAAAGATATTTTAGAAAAAGAATTTAAAACAGGTATGAGAGGTTATCAACAAGAAGAAGTAGACAAGTTTCTTGATATGATCATTAAAGACTATGAGGCTTTCCACAAGGAGTTTGATCAATTAAAGCAACAAAATGCTCGTTTAAAGCGTGAACTAGAAGAACAAAAACTAGTAGCAACGCAAGCTCCACAACAACCTGTACAAACACCAGTTGCACAACCAGTATATAACAACACGAATACGGACATTTTAAAACGTCTATCTAATTTAGAAAAAGCTGTATTTGGAAGTAAGTTATACGAATAATTTTTGGTGATAAAAAGGTAAAAGCATTTTACATAGAAAAAAACATTGCAAAATCTTTTTGTTTCCACTATACTAATGGATGTCATAACGTTTGGGTAATCGCTGCAACGCCAACGTTGTAGAGGAAAGTCCATGCTCGCACGGCCTGAGATGGCTGTAGTGTTCGTGCCTAGCCAATTCATAAGCTAGGGTATTCTGGCTGTAAGGCTGGTTTAACGGCAGGGAAAAAACCTAAGTCCTTTCGGATATGGTTTGACTACCTTTAAAGTGCCACAGTGACGAAGTCCTTGAAGAAATGATAGGAGTGGAACGAGGTAAACCCCACGAGCGAGAAACCCAAATAATGGTAGGGGAATCTTTTCCAAGGAAATGAACGATGGGAAAGGACAGGTTGTATAACCTGTAGATAGATGATTGCCACCGGAGTACGAGGCGTGGGCCGTTTGCAGTACAAAGGAACAGAACATGGCTTACAGAACGTTATGAACCAACTATGAAATAACTCAGCTCTCCTTTGTTAGAGGAGGGCTTTTTATTTGTATGAAGTTATAAATTATGAGTTAAAATGGTTAATGAGAAAATTTTTCGTAAAATGTAATAATTAATAAGGGAAATTGTTATTAATTATTGTTTGACTATACATAAGAGGTGAATGCAAATGGGAAAAGTTACTTTAATCGCAACAGCGGCAATGGGTATTGAAGCGTTAGTTGCTCGAGAAGTTCGTGATCTTGGTTATGAGTGCCAAGTAGAAAACAGCAAAGTAACATTTGAAGCAGATGAAAAGGCGATTTGTCGCACGAATTTATGGTTACGTACTGCGGACCGTGTGAAAATTAAAGTTGGCGAATTTAAAGCGACAACATTTGATGAGCTGTTTGAGAAAACGAAAGCATTAAACTGGGGAGATTATATTCCAGAGAACGGTGAGTTCCCTGTTATCGGTAAATCTTTAAAATCTGAATTATTCAGTGTTTCGGATTGCCAACGTATCGTTAAAAAGGCTGTCGTTGAAAAATTAAAAACAACATATAAACGTACAACTTGGTTTGAAGAAGATGGTCCGTTATTCCGTATTGAGATTGCAATGCTTAAGGATATTGCAACATTAACAATTGATGCAAGCGGTGTTGGACTTCATAAACGTGGATACCGTATGGATCAAGGGGAAGCTCCTTTAAAAGAAACATTAGCTGCGTCTTTAATTAAATTAACAAACTGGAAGCCAGATCGTCCTTTCGTGGATCCTTTCTGTGGATCAGGTACAATTCCGATTGAAGCAGCATTAATTGGACAAAATATCGCACCAGGATTTAACCGTGGCTTCGCATCAGATGAGTGGGGCTGGGTAGGTAAACAAAACTGGCGTGAAGCTCGTCAAGAAGCTGAAGATTTAGCGAACTATAATCAACCACTGCAAATCATCGGATCAGATATTGATCATCGTATGATTCGAGTTGCTCAAGATAACGCAGAAGAAGTAGGTTTAGGTGATTTAATTACATTTAAACAAATGCAAGTAAAAGATTTCACAACAAAAGAGGATTATGGCTACGTTGTAACGAATCCTCCATACGGAGAACGTTTAAGTGAAAAAGCACTTGTTGAACAATTGTATAAAGAAATGGGACAAGTATTCCGCCCATTAGATACATGGTCAGCATATGTATTAACAAGTTACGAAGCATTTGAGAAGTGCTATGGAAAAGATGCTTCGAAGAAACGTAAGCTGTTTAATGGATTTATCCGTACAGATTACTACCAGTACTTTGGAAAACGTCCACCGCGTAATTCATAGTATAAAACTCCTCCAGCACGCATATACTGGCTATTATGTAATGCGTAAAGGAGGAACTAATATGGATAGTTTCCAATTATCAATGATTCAAAAGGCTATTCACCGTACGTATGATGAGCTCGGAAAAGAAGTGGATAGTCAAAGTGTGATTGTAGATGAAATACAAAAAGCACAAGAAGAATATTTGTCAGCTCTTTCACATGAAACAGCGATTGATAAACGGTATTTAAAGTCATTAATATAGAAGAAAATTTTCCTTTTTCGAAAGGAAAATTTTTTTTCGTGTATTTCTATGTATGGCAACAGGGGAAAGTGGCTGCACACATATGAGTAGCAGTTGCTATATCTTTTTATAGAAAAACTTTTTGGTTGGAGGCTAAGGATGTTTACTGAGAAGAGATTACCATTTGAAGTAGGAAAACAAGACAATTTTTATGATAAGTTGAATGAGTGGATTGGAGATGTATTTTACGACATCCTTCCGGAAAAAGGCTTTGAAGAGCGTGATGAACAAATTTTTATGGCGTTTCAATTAGAGCGTGCTTTCCAAGAAAAGAAAGTAATGTTCGCGGAAGCGGGTGTAGGAACAGGGAAAACAATTGTATATCTTCTATATGCAATTTGCTATGCGCGTTATACTGGAAAACCAGCTATTATCGCTTGTGCAGATGAAACGTTAATTGAGCAGCTTGTAAAAGAAGAAGGGGACATTGCTAAGTTATCTGAAGCGTTAGGGCTATCTGTTGATGTAAGGCTTGCAAAATCAATGGATAATTATTTATGCTTACGTAAACTTGAAGATGTTATGAGTGGACGAGCTCCAGAAGTAATTGAAGACGTATATTACGAATTACCACAGTTTGTATTCGATCATGGTACGATGCAAAACTTTACTCACTATGGTGACAGAAAAGAATTTCCACTTTTAAATGACGAAGAATGGTCAAAAGTAAATTGGGATTACTTCCAAGATTGCTTCACTTGTGATTCACGTCACCGTTGTGGGCAGACTCTTTCTCGTGAGCATTATCGTAAAGCAGCAGATTTAATTATTTGTTCTCAAGATTTCTATATGGATCATATTTGGACGTACGATGCTCGTAAGCGTGAAGGACAAATTCCGTTATTACCAGAAAGTAGCTGCGTTGTATTCGATGAAGGACATCTTGTAGAATATGCAGCTCAAAAAGCTTTAACATATCGTTTAAAGCAAACGATGATGGAGCAACTTTTAACGAGATTGTTGCAAAACGATATTCGCGAGGAGTTTGCACATTTAGTAGAAGAAACAATTTGGCAAACAGAGCGATTTTTTGATGTGTTACAAGAGAATAAAAAGGAAATCGCCGGTTCTGATCGCTTAGAAATTACTGTGACAGAAAAAGTAACTGCTGAAGCGAAGCGACTTTATGCAAAAATCGGTGAAGTCGGAGACGCATTAGTATTTGAAAGTGAAATGCATACAGTAAACACGTATGATTTAAATATTGTTGATGAACATTTAGATGTATTAGAACATTCACTTCGTCTGTTTATGCACGAGAAAAATGTAATTACATGGGGTGAAGAAGGTGATGGAGCCTTCACGTTAGTGATTATGCCACGTGCTGTTGAAGAAGTATTACAAGAGAAAGTATTCTCGAAGAAGATTCCATATATTTTCTCTTCTGCTACACTATCTAACAACGATTCATTCGCATTTACGGCAAATAGTCTAGGGGTAAAAGATTACTTATCATTCTCAGTTGCCTCACCGTTTGATTATGAGGAGCAAATGGCAGTAAACCTACTATCGCATACGAAAGAAAATGAATGGGAAAGAAAGTGTCAATATACACTTGAAAATATACAAAAGACAAATGGACGTACACTTGTATTATTCCGTACAACACAAGAGCTTGCAGCGTTTAAAGAATATGTAAGTAAAGAACAAATGTCAGTTCCGTTCCTATATGAAGGAGATCAAGAAATTAGTCAGTTAGTTTCTCGTTTCCAAAATGAAGAAGAGACTGTGCTTTGTGCCGTTCACTTATGGGAAGGTTTAGATATTCCTGGTTCATCATTATCACATGTTATTATTTGGTCATTACCATTCCCTCCAAACGATCCTGTGTTTGAAGCGAAGCGTAAACATGTAAATGATCCATTCTGGGATGTAGATGTACCATATATGATTTTACGTCTTCGTCAAGGGATTGGACGTTTAATTCGTACGAGCGACGATAAAGGTGCTATATCAATCTTCTTATCTGATACAGAAGATGAGAAAGTGGTAGAAGCGGTGAAAAACGTACTACCAGTAGAAGGTAAAGAATTGTAAGGAAAAAGCTTGGCGCTTGCCAAGCTTTTTTTTATTATAAAAGGAATTTAGATTTCTATGTCGAATTAAGTTTGAGGTAGAAAAAGGAGGTTTTTATACAATGACAGTAGCTACATATGAAGTAGAAAAACAATTTTTAACATATGTGAAGAAGATACAGAATTATGGGGAAGCATTAAGCTTAATGTTTTGGGACTTGAGAACAGGTGCGCCTAAAAAAGGTGTAGACCAGCGTTCAGAAGTAATTGGTATGCTTTCATCAGAAGTGTTTGCCATGTCGACTTCAGATGAGATGGGAAATTATTTAACAGAACTTGAAAATTTAATACGTGAAGACAAACTTTCTGAAACGACGAAGAAAATGGTTGAAGAGTGTCGTAAAGAATATGATAGAAATAAGAAAATTCCACAAGCGGAATATGAAGCGTATGTGAAATTAGAAGCGAAAGCGGAAAGTGTGTGGGAAGAAGCTCGCGAAAAATCTGATTTCGAAATGTTCCGTCCGTATTTAGAAAAAATTGTTGAATTTAAAAAGAAATTTATTACATATTGGGGTTACGAAACATATAAATATAATACATTATTAGATATGTATGAGCCGGGTATTACAGTAGAAGTGTTAGATCACGTATTTGGTCAACTTCGTGAACGTATCGTTCCGCTTGTAAAAGAAATATCGGAGTCGCAAAAGAGATTAAAGACAAGTGCTTTATCAGAACATTTTTCAAAAGAAAAACAAAAGAACTTTACATTAGAGCTATTAAAGCAATTGAATTATGACTTTGAAGCAGGTCGTCTTGATGAAACGGTACATCCATTCGAGATTACATTAAATAGAGGGGATGTTCGTATTACGACACGCTATGATGAAAAAGATTTCCGTATGGCTGTGTTTGGAACAATACATGAATGTGGTCATGCTGTATATGAACAAAATATTGCAGAAAAATTTGAAGGTACACCGCTATGTAGTGGAACATCTATGGGTATTCATGAGTCACAATCATTATTCTTTGAGAACTTTATCGGTCGTAATAAATCATTCTGGAAGAAAAATTATGATGTATTAAAAGAGTATAGCGATGGTCAATTCAATGATATATCAGTAGATGAGTTTTATGATGCGATTAACGAATCGAAGCCATCGTTCATTCGTATAGAAGCAGATGAGCTTACATATCCGCTTCACGTCATGGTTCGTTATGAACTTGAGAAAGAATTATTTGATGGTACATTACAAGTGAAGGATTTGCCAGCGGCTTGGAATGATAAGATGGAAGCATATTTAGGAATTCGTCCGGCAAACGATGCACAAGGTGTATTGCAAGATGTTCACTGGGCTGGAGGTTCATTTGGATACTTCCCATCTTATGCGCTTGGTTATATGTATGCAGCGCAATTTAAGGAAAGAATGTTAAAAGACATTCCGAACTTTGATGCATTGTTAGAAGAAGGAAACGTAACACCAATTCGTGAATGGTTAACACAAAATATTCACCAATACGGTAAAACGAAAAAGCCACTTGAAATTTTAGAAGATGTGACAGGCGAAGGATTAAATGCAAACTACTTAGCAGATTATTTAGAAGCGAAGTATAAAGAAATCTATGAGTTATAAAAAAGAGCTGCTTACTTGCAGCTCTTTTTTATAGGGGGTAGAAGAATGATTTATACATATACAGTAATGACGCAAAAAGAAGCGGAGGGAATTGCATATAACTGGCATTATGAAGGGGAATATTCCTTTTACGATATAGAAGCAGATGAAGAAGATTTAGCTGAGTTTTTACATGAGGAGAGTAGAGGAAATCATACTTTTTCTGTAAAGGAAAATGGCACTCTCATTGGTTTCTTAAGTTTTAGTAACGTAAATAATCAAACGGTTGATATAGGGCTTGGAATGAGACCTGATATAACTGGAAGTGGATTTGGTTTACAGTTTGTAAATGCTGGAATAGATTTTAGTAAAGAAAAATATGGTTGCAATTATATAACATTATCAGTAGCGACATTTAATGAGAGAGCGATTAAAGTGTATAAAAGAGCAGGATTTGAAGCAGTTGGGACGTTTATACAGAAAACAAATGGTAGTTGTTTTGAGTTTTTGAAAATGAGTTATTTATGTAAAAATGATTAAGAAACAGAAGGATTTCCTTTTGTTTTTTATTTTGATGCAGAAATAAATAATACTTTTTGTAATTAGAAGTTTTGAAATTTTGGAAGAGTATGTGTATGATAGAAATTTAGTAGCAAATAGCAGTTTTAGCAAGGAAAGGTAGAGGTAGTATGATTACAATTAAAACGAAAAATGAAATAGATTTGATGCATGAATCTGGAAAATTACTTGCTTCATGTCATAGAGAAATTGCGAAAATAATGAAACCGGGTATTACGACAAAAGAAATTAATACGTTTGTTGAAGCATATTTAGAACAGCATGGTGCAACATCTGAGCAGAAAGGTTACAACGGGTATCCATATGCGATATGTGCATCTGTAAACGATGAAATGTGTCATGGGTTTCCGGCCGATATTCCTTTAACTGAGGGTGATATTGTAACAATTGATATGGTAGTAAACTTAAATGGTGGTCTTTCGGATTCTGCTTGGTCGTATAGAATTGGAAAAGTTTCTGATGAAGCAGAAAAGTTGTTGTTAGTAGCTGAGAATGCTTTGTATAAAGGGATTGATCAGGCGATAATCGGTAATCATGTAGGAGATGTTGGCTATGCAATTGAAAGTTATGTAGCAAATGAAGGTTTTTCTGTCGCAAGAGACTTTACGGGACATGGAATCGGTAAAGAGATTCATGAAGAACCAGCAGTTTTTCATTTTGGGAAGCAAGGACAAGGGCCTGAGTTACAAGAAGGAATGGTAATTACGATTGAGCCGATTGTCAATGTAGGTATGCGATATTCGAAAGTAGATTTAAATGGATGGACCGCGAGAACGATGGACGGGAAATTATCAGCTCAATATGAGCATACAATTGCGATTACAAAAGATGGACCAATCATTTTAACGAAGTTATAATTGGGAATGAAAGAGTTTGCAAAACTCGAACAAAAATAATGATTTTATAAAATTTGTACGTGTTTTGTTAATAAATACTTTTCAAAGTATAAAAAATGCGTTATAATCCATCTATAAAATAAATAGTTAGCTACACTCATATAATCGCGGGGATATGGCCTGCAAGTTTCTACCGAAGTACCGTAAATACTTTGACTATGAGTGAGGACGAATATATTTGCTTGTTTAGCATTCTTTTTTTGCGAAACTCCAAAAGCGCGTCTCTCACTTGTAACGAGTGATGGCGGCTTTTGGAGTTTTTTTATTGCATAAGAGGGGGAACAAACATGAAAGTATTACAAGAAAAGATTTTGAACGAAGGAAAGGTTTTATCTGGTGACGTATTAAAGGTAGATGCTTTTTTAAATCATCAAATTGATCCAGTACTTATGCAAGAAATCGGAAAAGAATTTGCTAAACGTTTTAAAGAAGAGAACATTACAAAAATCGTGACGATTGAATCTTCAGGCATTGCACCAGCAGTTATGGCTGCATTAGAGCTTGGTGTAAAAGTAATCTTTGCAAGAAAACGTAAATCGTTAACGTTACAAGATAATATGTACGTTGCAAACGTATATTCATTTACAAAACAAGAAACGAATGAAATTTCATTATCTCGAAATCATATCGATGAAAGTGATCGCGTTTTAATTATCGATGACTTTTTAGCAAACGGTCAGGCTGCTTTAGGTTTAATGAGTTTAGTCGAGCAAGCTGGAGCAAGCATTGCAGGAATTGGTATTGTTATTGAAAAAGCATTTCAAGATGGAGGAAAGAAGCTTCGTGAACAAGGCGTTCGTGTTGAATCACTAGCAGAAATTGCATCACTTGATAACGGCACAGTTACATTTGTACAGCAAGAAACTGCGGAGGTGAAGTAAACGATGAAGCAACATCCATTTAAAATTGCATCGCTTGGTATGCAGCATATGCTTGCTATGTATGCTGGTGCAATTATCGTTCCGCTTATTGTGGGCGGTGGACTTGGTTTAAATCAAAAAGAGTTAACGTATTTAGTCTCAATTGATTTATTAATGTGCGGCGTTGCGACAATTTTACAAGCATTATCAAATCGCTTTTTCGGTATTGGGCTTCCAGTTGTACTTGGTTGTACATTTACAGCAGTTGGACCGATGATTGCAATCGGGAAACAATACGGCGTGTCTTCTATTTATGGGGCAATTATTGCTGCGGGGTTATTCGTTGTTATTTTTGCGAAATTATTTGGAAAGCTTGTAAAGCTGTTTCCACCTGTTGTAACAGGATCTGTCGTTACAGTAATTGGAGTTACACTTGTTCCTGCCGCTATTAATGATATGGCTGGTGGAGTAGGAAGTAAGGATTTCGGTAGTCTTGAAAATTTAGCATTAGCATTTGGTGTGTTACTATTTATCATCATTATGTATCGTTTCTTTGACGGATTTATTCGTTCAATCTCTATTTTACTAGGTCTATTGTTCGGTACAATCGTTGCAGCATTTATGGGGAAAGTAAGCTTGCAAGCAGTTGGAGAAGCGGATTGGTTCCACGGTATTCAGCCGTTTTACTTCGGTACACCAACATTTGAATTAACGCCAATTATTACGATGGTTCTTGTTGCTTGCGTAGGGATTGTAGAAGCAACGGGTGTATACTTTGCGTTATCTGATATTTGCAATAAAAAGATCGGTGAAAAAGAATTAACAAAAGGCTATCGCGCAGAAGGATTGGCGATGGTGTTAGGTGGTATTTTTAACGCATTTCCATATACAACATACTCTCAAAACGTAGGACTTGTTCAATTAACTGGAGTAAGAAATCGCGTTATTATTTACACTTGTGGTGGTATGTTAATCGTTCTTGGATTCATTCCTAAAATCGCAGCTATTACAACAATCATTCCGAAATCAGTACTTGGCGGTGCAATGCTAGCGATGTTCGGTATGGTTATGGCTTATGGTATTAAAATGTTAAGCAGTGTTGATTTTGGAAAACAAGAAAACTTATTAATCGTTGCATGTTCTGTTGGAATCGGACTAGGAGTTACTGTCGTTCCTACATTATTCTCACAACTTCCAGAAAGTATTCGTATTTTAACAGATAACGGAATCGTACTTGGAAGTGCGTCAGCAGTACTATTAAATATCGTATTTAATATGGCGCCGCAGCGTAAAGTGAAAGTAAAGGATGAACCAGTTCCGATACAAAGTGCGGTAAGAGAAGCGTAAAAAGCAATTAGGATACGATATGAATTGTATGTAATTAGGCCTATCTCATTTGAGATAGGTTTTTAATTTGTGGTTATTTTTAAAACACCAGTCAAATTGAACTCATCGTTTTTATTATTGAGCTAGTTTAATAAATTTATAATGTCTCGATTTCTAGAGTTCCTTTTAATTCTAAAGCTTCATTACTTCAGGAGTTTTACCCGATGATGAAAAATGGTGCAACTTTTGTACAAAGGGTTAAACTTTACTCACAACGGTACGATTTTTTATAAACAGTACAAATTTGTTTTAGATCGACAGTAAAACCACAAGAAGAGAAGTGAAATTGCTGCTTAACAATACTTTTCAAAAGAATCGTTATAAAATAACATACATTATTGTTACAATATAATTACCCGTTAAAATAAAGAGAAACAAAAATATATATTTAAGAGGAGAAATATTTTGGAAATAGATCAAATAAAGAATATCTTAAGAAAAAGAGCAACTATCTTTCAAACAGGCGGAAAAAGACCTGATTTATCTATAAATGAAAGTTGGATTGGAAAGATTCCCTATTCATTACCAAATGAAACTTACCCAATCGATCGCTATCAAGATAAAATGTATGCGATTATGATGCTTAATTTAACTCAAATACCTTTTGTTCCAGAAGCAGTAAAAGATATGAAAGCAATCGCAGTACTTCTTTCTCCAAACTTTGTTAAAGATTTGTCCAACTTATCAGGGAATTTTTGTGTTAGGGAATATGATTCTTTAGAAGAACTAGTACCGAATGAAATGTCACTTACGTTTCCAAGTCTAAAACCTTTCCCCTTAATACCAAAGTTAGTAGCTGATGAGTTTCCACAATGGGATACGGAAGATTTCCCCCACAACGTGCAAGATAAAATTATTGAACTTGAAAATACAATTGAGATTGACTACTACGAGGACATTTTTGAAGAAAATCATTACATACACAAATTAGGAGGCTATGCTTGCTTTGCCCAATCAGGTATCCAATGGCCCGCGGATTATGAATTTATTTTTCAAATAACAGACGATCCAAAAGCACATTTAAAGATTATTCATGGCGGCGGAATTTATTTTGCTAAAAATAGTAAAACAAATGATTGGATCGCACATTGTGATTTCTTGTAGGAATAGAATTTAAAGTGATGTTCTCTCATGTCAAATCTTGCTTAGCATATAATTTCATTAAAATGTTGACGGTATGCCTATAGCTACATGCTTTAATGGATTAAAAGAAACGAGAGGATTTCCATTGAAGAGATATGCCAAATTACAGGTTTGAGTTAAGCCGCCCTGTATCGTAGATTAAAAGAACTTGAATAAAGTTCTTTTTTTATTTGTAATAATCTATCATGTTATTTCTTCTCTAGTCTCTTTTAATATTTCCACAGTTACATTTTGCCCCCTTACATCAAATAAAACAGTTTAGTTAGTGCTACTTCAAATGTTGCAACTAGAACACTCGATACAAAGTGCGGTAAGAGAAGCATAAAAAAGCAAGGTCTCGTTACGAGACCTTGCTTTTCTTTTTAAGTGGCATCATTTTTCCATACGTACCAAGGCGCCATATATATTCAAGTGGCCCGTATTGATAACGTGACAGCCACCAGCGGCTAATAAAGATTTGTAACGTGTAGAAACCGATGCAGAATAGTGGTCCTACCCATAATGGAGCAGGATAATAATTTTTAAACAGTAGTCCGAATACAAGTAATGTAACAATTGTATGCGAGATGTAATTTGTTAACGCCATTCGACCAACGTACTGGAATGGACGTAATAATGTTTGCCATCTTTCTTTTCGTAATAAACGCATGAGCGTGAAAATGTAGAATATGAATAATGTTTTCCCGCTAAACATTGCAAGTCCTTGCATATAAAGTGGTTCATATGACGATGTTGATAAGAAATAACGAACCATAAAAAACCAAAACGGTAATGTTAAAACGAACATAATGATTTGCCATTTTTTTAGTTTTGGGTCTAACTCTTTCGTACGACGGAAAATGTCTTTTTTACCAGCATATAAACCGAGTAAAAATAATCCGAGTGTTTCTGGTAGCATTGAAATATTTAGCCCTATTCCATTAGCATAAAATGCATGGAAACGATTTTGTATTTGTGAAACCCAGTCTTCAAGTGGCATGATTGGTAAGGATAACCCAAGTTCCTCCTTTGGCATAAAGGCAATACCAATGCTAGCAATTAGCATAAGAAATTGAAAAATACTTAATAAAACGATGGCCCATATTAAAATGGTACGAGGTTCTCTCTTATAAAATAAAAATAAGAAAAATCCAGCGATTGCATAACTATGTAAAATGTCTCCGTCCCATAAAAGAACGTAATGTAAGAAACCAAATAATAATAAAATAAGTAAGCGACGAACAAATAAAGTTTTTGGTCGATCTGTTTTCGCTTCAGCACGAGTCATAAAAATGTAAAAGCCTAGACCGAATAAAAACGAAAAGATAGTATAAAACTTTGTTTGAATAAACATATCGTAGAATAGACGGATATAGCTATCTAGCCCCTCATAAACTCCTGAAAGATCACGTGAGTCAATCCCGGCGATAACAGGCCAGTTAACAAGAAAAATACCAAGTACCGCTATTCCTCTAATAATATCGATGGAGTGTATCCTCTCGCCTTGTGAAATATTTTGTGTCATTATTTTCCTCCTTGTTAAGTAATTCCCTTTTATTATACAAAATGTAAGATGGGGGGGGAGGGTGGATTTCCATTTTTTTTAACTATTAAGTTATGTAAGATGAGATATAATAAGAATGCACAACAAGTTTTAACCTTCTTCAAAACAGGCAGTGAAGCTCCTTCTTATAAGGGGCTTTCTTTATGAAAATTGTTGATAATGATTCTCTTTAATGATAAAATGTATTCAAAAGTGATAATCATTATCAAAAAAGGTTGGTGCATGAGTATGGTATATGCATTAGTAGCAGGTACAGTTGCTGTATATGCAGTTATTGCAAAGTATGTTTTAAATGGAGTAGGAACAGCAAAATGAGTAATATGACATAAAATCCCTTTCATTTGTAAAAAGAATGAAAGGGATTTTTTATTTTTAATGAGAATATGCTGAAAATTTAGTATGATAGTAAAGTGAAACTGTAATCAATGGGTAGGTGTATCTCTCACTGATTATGAGCTCGCAAATAGCGGGGAAAAGTATATACATCTTGGATAAAGGGGAACAAGGGGATGACAAACATAGTACAGACAAACGGTATGAAAAAACTTGTTTGTTTTTATGAAGAGTGGCAAAAACACGGCGATGCAGAAAATAGCTTAAAGTTGTTTGAAGTGATTCAAAAATATAAACGAGAGCAGCTTATGATAGCGTTCTGCGGTCACTTCTCTGCAGGAAAATCAACGATGATGAATCATCTATATAAAGCGCAGTTGTTACCGACAAGTCCAATTCCGACAAGCGCTAACGTCGTTAAAATTGAAAAAGGAATGGATCGTGTTGTTGTAACAGTTAAATCTGGAGAGCAGTACGAATATGACGGTGCATATTCAGCAGAAGAATTAAAGCAAATTTGTAAAGATGGCGATGAGGTAATTGGTGTTCATATTTATCGGAATGATGCGCCAATTCCTGAGGGTGTTATGTTAGTTGATACACCAGGGATTGATTCAACAGATGATGCCCATCAACTAGCGACAGAATCAACGCTGCATCTAGCAGATGTGATTTTTTATATGATGGATTACAATCACGTTCAATCGGAAGTGAATTTGCAATTCGTTAAAGAATTGAAACAACGTAATAAAACGGTTTATCTCGTTGTAAATCAAATAGATAAACATAAAGAAAATGAATTATCGTTTGAGGATTATAAAGATAGTGTACAACAATCGTTCTCTAACTGGGATATTGAAGTAGATGGCGTTTATTATACGTCGTTACGAATGATGAACCATCCACATAATGAAATTGAAAGCTTAGAAACATTAATTACTTCTATTATGAAAGAAAAAGAGCAGTATGTAAGAGATGGAATGGAAAGAGAAACAGAATATTTAATGGGGGAACATTTCTCGTTTATTCTTTCTGAAAATGAAAAAGCTCTTTTGAAATATGAGGAAGAGTTGGCATCACCACTTTCCATTGCAGAAGTAGTTGAAAAAAAAGAAGGGCTAACGGAAAATAAAAATCGTGAGGCCGGTAAAGAATCTCATGTGAGAAATGAATTTATAAAAGGTTTACAAGCTATATTAGATAACGCGTATTTAATGCCATTTGAAATGAGAGAATTGGCAAATGCGTATTTAGAAACGAAATTAACAAAATTTAAGGTCGGTTTGCTATTTGCGAAAGGAAAGACGGAGCAAGAAAAACAGAGACGTGTTGATGCTTTTTATTCTGCTTTACAAAAGACTGTTGAAACGCAACTTGATTTTCATGTGAAAGAATTTATTGTTGCCTTCTTAAAAGAAGAAGGATTGTTCACAGAGGAAATTGGGAAAGACATATATGCTTTAGAAATTGCTTTCGGACCAGAAATGTTGGCTGAAGTAATTAAACAAGGCGCAGGTTTTACTGGTGATTACTTACTTCTTTATACAGCGGATGTAGCGAATGAACTAAAGAAGCGTTATTTTATAAAAGCACAGCAAATTTTTGATAAAAGTGCGGTCGTTTTAAAGCAAAAGGTGAAAGAAGCAGTTGCTCGTATTGAAGAAGAGATTGAAACATATACGATGTTGCAAACGGCAAAAGAAACGAAATTACAATACAGTAACAATTTGGAGACATATGAAAGTTATTTGCAAAATATTTGGCACGAGCGTGTTGCTACGCCAGAAGGATTGCAAATAGAGGACATATTGCAAAGTGAAAAACAAATTGTTAGTGAAAAATTCACATTACAAGAGCAGGAAATTGTAAATGATAACGTAGTAGCTCATGAAGAAGAGATAAAAGGAACGGCAGCTTTAAATATTCAGCGTATATTAGAGAAAGTGAAGAAAGCTGAAACGATATTAGAACCATTGTCTACACTGAAACATGTACAGCAAGAGGTAATAGAGAAAAGGCGTCGTGTGGAAACGAAACAATTTACAGTAGCGTTATTCGGAGCTTTTAGTGCTGGGAAATCATCATTTGCCAATGCATTGCTTGGTGAGAAGGTACTTCCAGTATCACCAAATCCGACGACGGCAACGATTAATCAAATTTTGCCTGTTACAGAGGAAAAACCACATGGAACAGTAATGGTTCAATTTAAATCAAAGCAAGCTCTATTAGAGGATATGAAAGCTGTTTACAAGCTGTTTCATTATGAGATTACGACGTTAGATGAAGCGTTAGCACAAATTGATAAAGTTATGAAATATCCTTCACCAACTGGGAAGCAAAAAACAACATTTAGCTTTTTACGAGCGGTACAAAAAGGGTATGATACGGTTTCTGCATATTTAGGGAAGCAAGTACAAGTTACATTAGAAGAGTTTTCTGATTATGTAGCGAATGAAGAAAAATCGTGTTTTGTTGAGTATATGGAGCTTTATTATGATTGTGCTTTAACAAGGCAAGGAGTAGCGCTTGTAGATACACCTGGAGCAGATTCTATTAACGCCCGCCATACAGACGTTGCATTCCAGTATATTAAAAACGCAGATGCTATTTTATTTGTAACGTATTATAACCATGTGTTCTCTCGTGCTGACCGTGAATTTTTAATTCAGCTTGGTCGTGTAAAGGATACTTTTGCTCTTGATAAAATGTTCTTCTTAATTAATGCGGCCGATTTAGCAGAGTCTGAAGATGAGCTTGAAATGGTAAAAGGTTATATCGCAGACCAGCTACTGCAATACGGTATTAGAAATCCGCGTTTATTTGCAATTTCAAGTTTATGTGCGCTTGAAGAGAAACAAGGAAAGAATATTGAAAAAGAGAAGTACGGTATTTTACAAAACTCTGGGATTGCTAAGTTTGAGGAATCATTTACATCCTTTATGATGAGAGATTTAATGCTCGTATCTGTTCATGCTTTATATGGTGCGTTGCAGGGAGCAGATCAGCTTTTAGTAAATATGATAAATGGTGCAAAGCAGGGGAATGAAGAGAAAGAGAAGCAAACGAAAAAATATGAAGCAGAGCGTGATCAACTACTTCATATTATTTCATCATATAGTGTGCTTGCTGAAGAACAGGCGATGCAAAATGAAGTGAAAGAATTGCTTTATTATGTACACCAACGTCTATTCCTACGCTATAACGATGTGTTTACTGAATTTATTAATCCAGCATCGCTTCGAACGGATGGAAATGTGAAAGTGCAGTTGCAGCAGTGCGTTATGGAATTAGTAGCATTTATTCAGCATGATTTATTACAAGAAATGCGTGCGACGTCGTTACGCCTTGAAAAATGGATAGATGAAGCGATGAAGCGTGCAAAGAATGAAATTGTGGTGAACTGTAAAGTAGAAAATGAATCAATTTCTATGAGTGGAACAGTGGATTATGAATATAAAGATATTACACATAAAGAACCGTTCCCTTCAGTTGAAATAAAAGATTTCAAAAAAGCACTGGCACATTTTAAAAATGAAAAAAGCTTTTTTGAAAAAAATGATAAAGCTTTCATGCAAGAAGAGGCTAAAGCTGTATTAGAACCATTCGTATCAAACTATGTAGCTGATGAAAAAGATTTATTTGTTCATCATTATAAGCAAGAGTGGGATTTGAAATGGAACCTATTCCAAAAAGTGATGCAGCAAGATGTGATGAACTATTATGAAAGTGTATTATTTGCATTGGCTGAAACAATTGATGTATCACTATATGAACAAAGTAAAGAACAATTGCAAAAGCAGTTAGTAGAGATTGAAAAAGAAATTTATGTGATATAGTCGTTATGAGAAAAAGATTCGTTCAATTTTCTTTTGTAGTACCGTATCTAAAGATTTGACAAACCCAGCAAATTCATCGGTAGAAATCATATGAGTAAGAACGAGTCGTCTGCCGTCTGGTGTTTCACCGCATAAGACGAATGAAGAAAATTCATATGTTTTGTTTTCTACTACTAATTTTGGATAGGAATACGTGTCGCTTTTCTTCTTCTTTCCATCAATAGAGATGACGTTGCATTTTTTCTCATTGTTGTCCATGATGAATCCCTCCTTTCTATTACTTATGGTAGACAAGGAGGGTTTAGAACAATAGAGAAGGGGGAATTTTTATGGGTGTAGTAATAGAGTATATTTCGAAAGAAGCAATACCGAAGCCTTTATTATTGCTTGCTGATCCAAGCGACCAGCAAATTGATACATATGTACAAAGAGGGTTAACATATGTAGCTAAGCAAGAGGAGAGTGTTATCGGTGTATATGTTCTTTTGGAAACAAGACCGAAGACGATGGAAATTATGAATATTGCGGTTGCAGAGCATATGCAAGGAAAAGGTATTGGAAAGAAATTATTAAAGCATGCGGTAGAAACAGCTAAGGAACATGGTATGTCACAACTTGAAGTTGGTACAGGCAATTCTAGTGTTTCACAACTTGCTTTCTATCAAAAATGTGGATTTCGTATTTTTTCTATTGATTTTGATTACTTTTCGAAGCATTATGAAGAAGAGATTATTGAAAATGGGATTGTATGCCGAGATATGATTCGACTTGCAATGGAATTGAATTAGAACGTATAACTTATTTAGGGGGAAGAGAAGATGGAAGTACATAAAGCAATTACAGCACATTCTCGTAAACAAAATGAAAGTGTAAAAGCATGTTTACAATTAGATGCGCAGCGTGAAGCAGCTATTGAAGCAGCCGTATCTCTTGCGTCAAATGGGAAAGAATTTTCGGTTGATGTCATTAATGTTGTAACAAAGCAAATTAATGATCTTGCAAAAAATGGTGTTACACTACAGCGTAAATATGTTACAGAAGAAATGGTTATGGAGTATGTAAGTCGTTTGCAAGAGAAAGAAGGTCGTTAAAGATGATAGTTACAGTCGAATGGTTACGTGAGCATATAGAAGATGAGAATGTCCGTATAATCGATTGTCGTTTTGATTTAGCGAATCCTAATTGGGGTAGAGAAAAGTATGAGGAAGAACATATTCCTCATGCGTTATATTTAGATTTAAATTTAGATTTATCAAGTCCAATAACAGAACATGGTGGTCGTCATCCGTTGCCAAACATTAAGGAGTTTGCAGACAAGCTTTCGCAAGCTGGTATTGATGAACATACGACAGTAATTGCATATGACAGTCAAGCGGGTGCAAATGCTTCTCGTGTATGGTGGTTATTAAACTATGTAGGACATGAGAAAGTATATATATTAGATGGCGGATTTCCAGCTTGGAAAGAGAATGGACTACCGATAACAACGGAAATTCCGGTTGCTATACGAAAAACATTCAAAGCCAATATACAAGATCATATGCTTGTAACGATGGAAACGGTTAGAGAGAATATTCATGCAGGTGCAGATGTTACGTTAATTGATTCTAGAGAACCAAAACGTTATGCTGGTATAGAGGAACTTGTTGATCCAAAAGCAGGACATATTCCGACAGCTGTAAACTATTTTTGGAAGGATGGAATTGTACAATCAGGACAATTTAAGAATGAAGCTCAGCAACAAGAACGATTCCAAAATCTTTCGAAAGATAAGGAAACAATTGTATATTGTGGTTCTGGTGTTACGGCATGTCCAAATATCCTTGCATTAAAATTAGCTGGATTTCAAAATGTTAAATTGTATGCAGGTAGCTGGAGTGATTGGATTTCTTATCCAGAAAATCAAATTGCAAAAGAAGAAGATTAATCACTTGCATGCAAAAATAATTTGTATTAAAATAAGGACACAAGCAAGAGATTGCTCGAAAAACTTTGTATTTTACACATTGGAAACAATGTGATAATATAACGACAAGTAAATAATACATCCTGCGGTGTACGTAACTTATTTATGTCTAAAACCGATGTTAGTTATACGGAAGCTCAATATTTAGCGACCATCATCAAGCCTTCCTTGTGGAGGAAGATGTACGGTAACTGTGAGGGCATCCACCTGCGAGTAGCGGGTTTTTGGACATTTACGAGGAGCGGCACGTGCGGGGGTCTTATTTCAACTAACATTATATAAAATTCCTACGGTGTACGTAGCTTATGCATGTCTTAAACCAATAAGTTTAATATGGAAGTTCGATATTTAAATGTAGCTAACATGCCATCTTTTTAAGAAGGAAGTTACAAACATTTGTGAGAGCATCCACCTGTGAGAGCAGGTTTATGGACATCTAGAGAGAACGGCATATGTGGGGCTAAATAAAAACCTTACGTTTTATACGTAAGGTTTTTTTGTTGCATACATATATTCATGTTATCTCGATTCACCTGTAAAGTTTCCATAATAAATATAGCACTTTCTGTCTTCATCAATCTCTCTTGAATCTAAAGTAAACTCCATATGCATGCCGTCGCGCTGAATATAGATAATATCTGAATGAAGAGATGGCAAAATCTCTTCATAGTTCCATACATCTTTACTATCTATTATGCTTGAACTCGTTTCACTTAGTTCTCTAACTTCAAAACCGATGTGGGAGTATGTCGGGTCTGAAGGGTCATTTGCAAACTCTTCTTTTTGAATATATATAACTGCTGTTCCGTCTGGATCTACAGAAGTTGCAGTAACAACATATGTATTTTTATCTTTTATAAAATATTCACAAGTCATGCGTGCGATGATTTCAGAATTAGAAATATTTGCGTAGTTCCATAAAGCAGGATACTCTTTCGTTTCATCATTAAGTCGATATTCTAAGCGCATTTTATCCCTCTTCTTCCTTTTTCTTCTACTTTATCATGCTATCCTATATAATAGGAATAGAATTTAAAAAGGGGAGTGCGAAGGTGACAAAAACGAAATGGCTAGTAGGTGGTGTCGTAACGTCTTTAATGACTGGCACTTTATTTGGCTGCGCGCAAGATCTTCCCCCAAAACCGAATGATAATAGTTGTTCAGATTGGGATTGGGATGATGAACTTGGGGTATGGCAGTGTGATGATAGTAGTTCAGGATATCGTGGGCATTACTTCTATGGTGGAAGATACTATCAAAATAAATCCACTTTCAAAAATTCATCGGCGTTTAAATCTTATCAATCGTCTGCGGAATTTAAAGGTGGAATTGGAAGCGGTTCAAAGGGAGGATTTGGGGGCTAAAATATGTCGCAATACATAAGGGATCGAAAAGAATTTTATTCGAAATATCCGAATTTTTGGTCGGATTTATATGAATGTGAATATAGTTTGTTTCATGTTTTCTCTATAACAAACGAGACTATGAAACAATTACAGTTAGCAACTGAACGAATGGGGAAAATATTTTTTAAGACTGCTAGACTTCTGCGCAATTTAAGCGACGAACAGCTTATTGAACTCGGGTTTCCTCCTGCAAGCTTATCGTTCATTAGAATGAAAGGATTATATCCTGAATCTGTTATTTCGCGGTTTGATTTCGTTTTAACAGATGGTAACCAAATTAAAATGCTCGAATTTAATAGTGATACACCAACTTTTATTATGGAATGCTTTCAAATGAATGGGAAAGTTTGCGAGCAACTAGGCTATGATGATCCAAACTCGGATCAAGAACGGCTACTATCTTCTGGTGTTACAAAAGCCGTTACGGAAGCGACAAAGGGAATAGACAACCCAAATGTTGTTTTTACAGCACATCATGAACATGTTGAGGATTGGAATACGACTGTGTATTTGAGTCAATTATGCCATGTTGAAAATAAAGTGGTGCCAATGTCAGAACTTAGAATTACAAAAGATGCTTTAGTGGATAGGGATGGGGTACAGATTGATGTGTTATATCGCCAAACATATCCGATAGAAGATTTAATTGAGGATCAAGATCCTGAAACAGGAGATTTGGTAGGTGTGGAACTGTTGGAACTTGTAAAAGCCGGAAAGCTTTTTATAATCAATCCATTGTCAGCATTTTTACTTCAGCCTAAATCAGTTCAGTGTCTTATTTGGGGATTAGCAGAAGAAGAGGCCTTTTATACAAATGAGGAACAACAGTGGATTAAAGAATATATGTTACCTACATACTTAGAACCAGATTTATTTTTAGGAAAAGATTCTTTCGTTCAAAAGCCTTCATTTGGTAGAGAAGGAGACACAATTACCATTCGTGATAAGGACGAACATATTATGCTTCAAAATGCATATCAAACGTATAAGGCGTCACTGCCGATTTTTCAAAAGTATACAATACTGCCAGTCGTATCCTTGGAAACAGAAAAAGGGATGGAGAAACTGTCGTATGTGTTTGGTTCGTTTTTAATTGCCGGAAAAGCGAGTAGTATCGGTATTCGTGCAGGGGAAAAAATTACGGGGAATGAATCGTACTATTTACCAGTAGGTATAAAAAAGGAGGAAAGTATATGATTAATTTTTTATTATATTTAGCAGTAACACTTGGCCTTTTATGCATTGGTCTTTTTCTAATGGAAGTGACAACGAAAGTAAAAGAATTTAAGCTAATGGCCCAAGGAAATAAGGCGGTAAGCTATGTACTTGGAGGGCGATTACTTGGGTTAGCTATTGTATTATATTCGACAGCAGCAAATTCCATTTCACTTCTTGATATGGTTTCGTGGGGAGCAGTTGGGATTTTTGCTCAAATTATCGTCTTTTATTTAGCTGAGTTGCTTACACCACGCTTTAATATAAATAAAAGTCTCGAAGAAGATAATCAAGCAGTCGGTCTTTTTCTTATGTTTTTATCGCTTTCAATTGGGATTGTAATTGCTGGTTGTATAACTTATTAAAAACCTTACGTTTAAACGTAAGGTTTTTATTTTTACTAATTTTGAAATGTGTGTTTGATTCATTTAATGAGTAGAAAGAGAAATAGTGTGTATATGAGAGGGAGTTGTTTTAATAAGGAAAAGATTCCATTCAAAGTGTTGACATCTATTTTAAATAAGAGTAACATTTTCTATGTAATAAAATAAGTCTCTGTTAGGTGAGGCTCCTGTATAGAGAAATGCTACTGCCCAAAAATGTCGAGAGACGCCAATGGGTCAACAGGAATGATCGAATTAAGGTTTTTCTTAACGTAGCTGGTAACGTACCTATGCTATACAGTGCTAAAACTCGGCGAGGGAGAGGTCCGTAGATTTCTAATTGTATTAGGAATCGTTTATTTGTGTATGTAATGGCCTTTACTCTTTTCGGAGTAAGGGTCTTTTTGTTACCAAGCTATGAGTAATTTCATAGTATAAACTATAAAATTAAACGAGGAGGTGAGGAGCATGTCAAATTCTGACTCGGTTCCGTTACCCATATACTTCAAATCAAAAATATATGATGTAGGCAGGAAACGACTTGTTCCTCCCTCTATATTTATCATCATGTAGCGTTTATATGTATGTTTAAGCGCTAGACACTTTCACAGTAAAGTGGATAAATTGAGAAACAAAGCGTTTCTTCCTATGTTGTAATGGAGGAGACGATAATATGTTATATGCAAACAAAACTGTGGGTAACACGTCATATAAATTAAGTAAAAAATCAATGAAAGAACAAACAATGCTTCAAAAAAATAAAGATTTATTAATTGAAATCGCAACGAGAGATGTAAAATCTGTATTTGCGTATTTTAAAACAACAAGAGACGGATTATCTATGAAAGAGGCACAAAAACGTATTCAATTATACGGCCGAAATGAATTAACTTCAAAAAGAGCGCGTATTGCGGAAGTAATGATGAAGCTAACTGGAATGATCCCAGGTCTGTCAAAACAACATGTGCGTGATGGATTACAATGTGAGAAAATTACTGTGTCTCGAGTAGAATGTTCTAGTATAACAGGTTTAAATGGTGAATTGAAAATGATGAATTTGCCAGTACAAGAGCTTGTTCCTGGCGATATGATTTTTCTTTCAGAAGGTGATACAGTACCAGCAGATGTACGTATCATTTATGCGAATGATTTATTAGTAAATGAAGCTGTGCTAACAGGAAACGATGTAAGTATTGAAAAATTTGAAAGCTGCTATCATCTTGAGCGCAAACGATTTATTCCTTTAAAACGAATGAAAGATTATAATCCACTTGAACTTGAAAACGTATGTTTCAAAGGGACGTATATTGTTGGTGGAAATGCAAAGGCTGTAGTTGTTTCAACTGGGAAAAATACGTATTCAGGAATTCTTCATACTTGTTGTAGTAGAACGTCTTAATGTGTAAATGATGCTAAATATACAAAAACAATGTATAATAGACAAAGTTGAAAAAACGTAGAATGGTAATCTATTTATATAACCTTACGTGATGACGTGGGGTTATTATTTTTTTTTAGTAGGAGAGGGATTATGAAAAAAGTATTATTAGTTGATGGTATGGCACTATTATTTCGTGCTTTTTATGCAACAAGTGTCTACGGACAATTTATGAAACGACAAGATGGTACCCCTACAAACGGGATTCATGGTTATATGAAACATTTATTAACAGCTATGCAAGCAATTGAACCGACACACATCGTAACATGCTGGGATATGGGAAGTACGACATTTAGAACAGAATCGTTCTCAAATTATAAAGCGAATCGTGCAGCGCCGCCTGAAGAATTAATTCCGCAATTTGATTTAGTACAAGAAATGACTGCGAAATTATCAATTCCAGTCATCGGTATGAAAGGGTATGAAGCGGATGATTGTATCGGTACGCTTGCAAAACAATATTGTAATGAAGCGGAAGTTTATATTTTAACAGGTGATACGGATTTACTTCAGCTTGTCGATAAGAACGTTACAGTTATGCTTTTGCGCAAAGGAATTGGAAATTACGAATATTACACACCAGAGAAAATTATGGAAGAAAAAGGTGTAGAACCTTGGCAAATCGTGCATGCGAAAGCTTTCATGGGCGATACGAGTGATAATTATCCAGGTGTAAAAGGTATTGGTGAAAAAACAGCGTACAAGCTTATTCAAGAGCATGGGACAGTAGCAACCGTACTAGAAAATGTATCATCGTTAACGAAAGCACAGCGTACGAAGATTGAAAGTGATTTAGAGAATTTAAATATTTCATTACAATTAGCACAAATTCATTGTGAAGTTCCTATTTCATGTTCATTAGAAGAAGGATTACACACAATGAACGAAGAAAAACTACGATTCGTATGTGAAGAAATGAATTGGGGGAGACCTGAAATATTAATCAATATGCTGTAAATAGTTTGGTAAGAGGGATGTTGCATGAGTCGAACGTTGACTAGGTGACACCTTCTTTTTTGTTTCGAAAACAGTATGTTAGTAAGTGAAAGTATAGGGGACTTAGCTTGAAATATATAAATATTTCGACAAGATAAATCGATATAAGATGATGAAGTTAGCAATTTATATAATCAAATGAATCGACTTCAAAATGATTGTAGGAGGATCTTTTTTTTCGTGTTCACAAAGTTGTCAGAAAATAAGTGGAATTTTCATATGAAGTTCAAATAGAATTCACAACAATCAATTATTATAAGAACAACCAGATAATTCTTTATCTTTTATATAAACCATCCCCCAAGGAGGACAATGAAAATGAGAAAAAAAGTGAGAAAGTCTTTTAAACAATTATTAATTGAAAATAAACAATCACTATTAAATAATAAAGAAAATATGAAAGAAATTGAGGAACGAATTGAGAAACGACATGTAGCATATAGTGGTGCCAGTAATTAAATAAAATAAAAAAGATAGCCTTACAAGGCTATCTTTTTTATTTTATATTGAAAAAACGTTATTCCTCTCTTGATTTATGTAAATATGCAAGATATTTTTATAGTGTTTTTCTATCAATATTACTCATTTTTCGAGGTTGAAATTGGTATATGCCAATTTTTAAGATTCGCTATTCATAATATTACAAAAAATGTTACAATACATTCAAATTTATGCTATAAAATCGCTTTAAAATGAAAATTGGAATGAAAAGAAAGGAGAGGAATATGAATAATGGTGTCGCTTCGAAATGATTATTATCATTTCAGTAGGAGTTGATGTAAAGCGATGGATAGGTATGAAGAACTGGATTCAATTAGAGGGATTTCTTCATTGGTAGTAATGATTGGCCATCATTTAATGATTTTTTCAGTATTTCAAAATTATAGCTATGAAGATAATAAACCATTTGTTATTTATCTATTAAAAGAAACGCCTGCTCGTCTAATTTTTAGTAGTGGTAACGAATCTGTTATTATCTTTTTTGTTTTGAGTGGATTTGTTTTGTATACATCCATTCAAAAAAACTACGATAGCTATAGGTCATTTGTTGTAAAGCGTATATGCAGAATATATATTCCATATATCGTAGCAATAATTATAGCTATTTTATGCCAAACTACAATGAGTAAATATGGTATTTCTAATTTAAGTGAATGGTTTAATCGCTCATGGACGATTGAAGGTTCTTTAAGCCTAATAGCGCAACATATTTTATTGGTTGGGAAATATAATACAGATGCATATAACGGCGTAATTTGGTCACTTGTCCATGAAATGCGAATATCAATAATATTCCCGTTAGTTTTAATGGTTTGTTTACGAAAAACGTTGATGTATTCATTATTATCATTGTTTAGTTTTAGTATATGCTCTGTCGTGATATTATTTTTATTTCGCTCGAGTTTAACATTAACAAGCTATGTATTAACGCCACATTACACGGTGCTGTTTTTACTAGGAGCACTAGTTGCGAAGTATAAAAATAATTTAATAGTTTTTTATAGTAATCGTACTAAAAATGAGAAAATTGCATGGTTTTTATTTGCGATTTTACTTTATATGTATGAAGGGCTTATTGGAGAAATTAAATTGCTCAATAATTTTATATTTCGAGACTACGTAGTAGCGATAAGTGCGTGTTTATTTGTCATATTAAGTTTGTCAGTATCAACTTTGTCATCCTTGCTGCGTAATAAATACTTGTTATATTTGGGGAAGATTTCTTACAGTCTTTATTTATACCATATCATATCTTTATTTTCCCTTATGTACATGCTCCATGAAATATTCCCGTTATCTCTTGTTTTAATTTTTTCGCTTATTCTTTCGTTCATACTTGCGATGATTTCTTATTTGTTTGTAGAAAAATTTGCATTCAGGATCGGAAAGTATGTAACAAAGCAATCGAATTTAGAAAAGAAAGGACTATCTGTAGAAAGTGAGTTGCAGGATGCCATTCAAACAAAGGCGGTGAAATAATTGAAGCAAGAAATTAGTATGAAAGATTTTCAACAGTTATTGAAAAGAAGGATAGTAACAATCATTTTGACGATGTGTTGTTTAACTATCTCTTTAATTTTGATCTCTATGTATGTATTAAAGCCTTCATATCAATATTCAACGCAAATTCTTGTTGGAAATTTAGATGGGTTTAATAAGGAAAATGCAGTGAATAAAACACAAGAAAATAAGCAGCTCGTAACTTCGTATGTTGATATTTTAAAAAGTCCGCTTATTATTTCAACAGTCAAAAAAACTTTGAAATTAGAGCAATCAAGTTATGAGTTAGCACAAAAAATTTCAGTGGTGAATATGGACAATTCACAAATTGTTACTGTTACAGTAAAAGATTCGGACCCTAAAATCGTGAAGGAAATTGTAAAGTCATTGGCAGAACAATCTCAAAAAAGCTTTCAACAGTATACGAATGTACAGGGGATAAAAATATTAACTGATCCTGAGTTACAAGAAAAAGCTGAAAAGTTGTTTCCGAAATTTCAACTTATCATTCCTATCTCTTTAATTGTTAGTTTTTTTCTTGGGGTAGGTTTAGCGGTATTTCGAGATTATTTTGATGAACGTATATACGAGGAACAGGATTTAGAAAAAATAACAAAAGTCTCTGTTATTGGTCACATAAATATGAAACCGAAAAGAAAAAAGAAATCTACAGAAGTTGATCCGCAATCATCTATATATCGAGGTGAACATGTCGATGTTTAAGACAAAGAAACAGCTGCCATTTAATCCGCATGATGCTCTAATGAAAGAGCAGTTTTATACTGTGTATCACGAGTTGAAAAAATCGGGAAAACAAGTGTTCACAGTTAGTTCAACGAAGGATAGAGGTGTTGTTGCTTCGCTTATAGTAAATATGGGGCTAGTATTTGCGGAAATGAAAAAAAAGGTGTTACTTATCGACGTGAATTTTTCTGATCCTAAACTACATCTACTATTACAAAGCAATCATACGAAAACAGTGAATGATATAATAAGCGATTCCACCTGTAGTTACGAATCCTTTTCTAGTAATTTATCTAAATACTTATATTGTATTCCTGCAAAAAAAACAGTACACACCGGAACGACTTTAGTTGCTATGGATGAATTTGATCGTGCAATTGAGAGGTGGAAAGAAGATTTTGATTACATTTTCTTGTATTCCTCTGAAGTATTTGAGCTTCCTGCCACGCACATTATTACAGGGAAATGCGATGGAGTGGTCTTAGCAGTTAAAAAGAGAAAAGATTCCCTGCGTACTGTGCAAAAAGTAATAGCGGACATAAAGAGGAAAGAATGTGAATTAATAGGTATAGTTTTATATTCTTGAATGTGGGGGTAACGATCTATGATTCGTGAAACAAACCAAGCCAAGTTGTATACGATTCCAGCTCAAGCAAAGACCAGTATGTTGAATCGAAGTATAAAGCGCTTGTTTGATATTATATTTTCACTCATATTGTTACTAGTAACGATACCAATTATGTTGTTCTTTTGTATTATGATTGCTTTCGAAACAGCAGGAGCTCCAATCTATTTTCAAGAACGTTTAGGGATAAACGGGAGGAAATTTAATGTATTTAAATTAAGATCGATGGTAAAAGATGCTGAAATAAATGGACCGCAATGGGCAAATGAAAATGATCCAAGAATTACTAAAGTTGGATCATTTATAAGAAAAACGAGAATTGATGAGTTACCGCAACTTTTAAATATTTTAAAAGGTGATATGTCCTTTGTTGGACCTAGACCAGAGAGAGCGTATTTTTATAAACAATTTGATACGTATATTCCAGAATTCAAGGATCGTTTAATCGTGAAGCCAGGGTTAACAGGATGGGCACAAATAAATGGAGGGTATAATCTTGATCCGAAAGAAAAATTGAAATTGGACATGGAGTATATTGAAATGAAAACGATTCGGATGGACATTCGTATTTTATGTAAAACTGTTTTAATTGTATTGAACGGTAACGGTGCAAGATAAATAATATGTAAGTAGGTTGCTCGCAAAGGAGAACTGGTATGGGTAGATCTATTCTAAATAATATTATTCATCTATTTTATAGCACGATTTTAGCTAATCTGCTTCAGGCTGTGAGTTTAATTGCTTTAGCAAATTTTTTTAATGCACAACATTATGGAATGTTTAGTGTTGCCATAGCAGTGACGTTTGTTATGTTATTTTTTACAGATTTAGGACTTACGAATACGTTTCTTCGAGAAGGAGCAAAAGATGGCGTAGACTTAGAGACAATTTTATCGTCGTATATAAAAATAAGGATGATTCTACTTATTTTCATTTCCATAATCGGTTATATTGCTGTTCATTATATGTATGCGGATAGAAATTTAATTTATATGATGATAAACGTAATGTTTTTTATGTTAATAGGATTAACTTGGCAAAATATAGGGATTGCCTATTTTCAACTGACGGAACGTATGAAGTATATAGCACTTATTAAAGTTGTATCAGCGTCAGTTGTTATCATAATTACATGTTTTTGTATTTTCGGAGAGTTACCGGTGTATGTAACAGCTCGTTTATATGCTTTTGGTTATATGATTGGTGGTGTATTCAGCATATATATCATGAGAAAAAAGACGAGTATGAATATGAAGGTCGTAATTCATAAAGCATTATTTTGGCAATTAACTCCGTTTATTATTAGCGGTTTTTTAATAATGAGTACGCCACAATTAGCGCCTATCTTGCTCAACTATACATTACCATTAAGTATGATCGGTGTTTTTGCAGTGGCGTACCGGATGCCAGCAGCTTTATATCAAGTACCAGGGGTGATTGCAGGTGCATTTTTTCCAGTTCTCTTTAAGCATTATAACCAGAATAATTTAGAAGAGCATACGAAATTAAACTTACTTCAAATAAAAGCAATGGGAATTGTGGGAATATGTATGACGATAGGTTTATATTATTTAGCGCCATACTTTATTTCTATATTTTTTCATGAGGAGTGGAGTGATGCAGTAGAGCCACTCCAAATATTATCATTTCTCATTGTGCTGCAAAGTTTAAATATTGCTATAGCTGACGGCTTAACAACGAGAGGACGTCAAAATAAAAGAACTGTTGTGCAATGTATAGCGTTAGTGATAGGTGGGGTTATGCTTTATAGCTTTAGTAGTATTGGTGGAGTGATAGGAGCAGCTTATGCTATGGTTTTATTTGAAATTGTGGCTCTAGTTGGGTATATAGCGGTAAGTGTAGTGAAGAAAAAAATTGTATTCCAAATTGTCATACCTTATACAATTTATTTTGGCGTAACTTTTATTGGAGTGCAATATATATTGCATACATATCATTTAATTGCGCTCATTCTTAATACGTTAATCGTAGTAGTTGGTATATTCCTATATGATTATGAGCTGAAAAAACTTCTTCTGTCATTTATAAGAAAAACACGCAAAAAGGATTATATTACGAAACAGGGGATATAGCCTATGAAAATATCGATGAAATGGATTATGCTTCTAATATTATTTGTTATGTTAAGTAAATACAACATATATATTGGATTTTCGTTGAAGATATATATGATTTTTTTAGTCATATATTTTTGTTTAACAATTAAAAACTTTCATATTCAAAAGCTATATTTTCATGAAGTTGTATTTTTACTATTTTATTTCATCTATTGTTTGAGTGGAATTCTTTCTATATATTTAAATGCTAGTATTCGTATGATTTTTGGCGTGCTACTTGTTTTAGGGTGCTATTTTATAATGAGAAATTTATTAGGAAATGTTGAAATAGCAACACTTGAATCATCTATTGTCTATGTTGGATTATTATTTAATATTGTAAGCCTAATACTTTATATAGTCGGTTTACAGCACTTTGGATTATACGGTGGAGAAGAGAGAGAAATTTTTGCTGGACTATTAGTTGATAGAGGATATCCAAGATTAATTGGATTGCTAGATGATCCTAACATTTTTATTTTTTATAATACAATATTTTTTATGTATTATATGACAAATTTACATAATATGACGAACATTATAGGATTGATTTTATGTGTTACGACGAGTTTATTAACTTTTTCAAGAGGAGGTATATTAGCACTTGTGCTTGTCGTTTTTGTATATGTATGTACATCTAGTTTTGCAAAAAAAATAAAAATAATGGTGAGTTTACTATTGTTTAGTGTAGTAATTTTTAGTTTATCGAATAGTGTAATGGGTGGTCAATTGGATGACATATTGAATAAAAGAATTTCTGATTTTTCGCACGATAATGGAAGTGGCAGATTTACATTATGGGAAGCTGCTTTTAAATATTATGTATCCAATCCATATATCGGAATCGGTGCGTTTAATTTTTCGAATTATTATGAGTTTCAATTTAATGAAAAATTATATGTGCACAATACATTTTTAGAAATTTTGTCTGAATCAGGTACAATTGGTTTTCTTTTATATAGCGCGTTTTTAATCATATTAATGTCCAAGTTAACGCAGTATACTTTGTTCCGCGAAAAACCGTATCTTTTATTAACTATGATTGCATTTTTATTTCAGATGATGTCATTGTCACTCATTATTAACGAAGCGTTCTTTTTATTTTTAGCAATTGTTATGAAGTACATTTCAATATATGAAGGAAGGGGAAAGATAGATGGTAAAATGTCTATTAGCGCATAATAAGACGCCTCATGTCTCCATAATAACACCTTCTTATAATAGTATACGATTTATAGGTGAGACGATTTTATCTGTACAGAATCAATCATATGAAAATTGGGAAATGATTATCGTTGATGACGCTTCAACTGACCAATCTGCTACAAAAATTAAAGAGATAATAGAAGGGGACTCGCGTATTAGGATATTATCATTAAAAGAAAATGTTGGTGCTGCGAAAGCTCGGAATTTAGCGATTGAAGAGGCGAGAGGAAGGTATATTGCTTTTTTAGATAGCGATGATATATGGTTGCCACATAAATTGAAGACGCAATTGTTATTTATGGAAGAAATGGATGTGGACTTTTCGTATACATCGTATAGTTTAATAGATGAAAACAGTAATGAACTAAATCGAGAAGTGAATGTACCAGAATTTATGGATTATCATTATTTAGCGGGAAATACAATTATCGGCTGTTTAACAGTAATGCTTGATAGGGAGAAAATTTCTTATATTGAAATGCCTAGTATGCAACCTGAAGATACTGCATTATGGTTGAACTTGTTAAGTGAAGGATATGAAGCAAGGGGGATACAACAAGTATTAGCAAAATATAGGATTGTTGAAAATTCTGTTTCGAGAAATAAAATAAGAGCGGCTTTCCGATATTGGAATTTATTAAGAAAACAAAAACCACTTAATTCATTTCAAACCTTTTTTTATTTTAGTAAGTATGCTTATCATGCCTATAGAAAAAATAAAATCAATGTAGTTGGGAAGACGCAAATATGAATATACTGTTGATGACAGATAAATTAATAACTGGTGGAGCCGAGAGTTATTTCTGTAAATTGGAAAGCAATTTACGCTATGAGAACTTTACGGTTTATACAGCTGCAGGTGATGGAGAACTATATGAATCTCTTACTAAAAAAGAAAATTTCATGTTACTTAGCCGATGGAATCATTTGAGAAATATTCATTACTTACGAAAAGAAATTTGTAAAAGAAAGATAGAACTTATTCATGCAAATAGTTTGCGAATGGTATTATATGCTTTTCTACTTCAAAAGTCTGTGAGAAGAAAGATAAAAGTCGTTTATACGAAACATAATGTAACGATATTAGAAAAGAAAATGCCAACTCTTTTTCGTTATTTCATGAATAAATATGTGAACAATATTATTACAGTAAGTGAGTTTGAAAAAAATAACTTAATTTCAATGTATGTAGCTGAAGAGAAAATAAAGACAATTTATAATGGTGTGGATATAGAAAAGTTTTTATTCCAGCAGAAAAAGAAAGAATCTACTTATAATGTAGGGATATTAGCTAGATTATCCAAAGAGAAAAACCATCAACTATTTGTAAAAATTGCAAATGTGTTGAAAGAGAGAAATGATTTTAAGTTTTATATTGCTGGTGATGGACCAGAGAAAGAATCTATTATGAAAGAAATAGAAAAATATGGATTGCAGCAAAGTGTAAAGATGTTGGGGAATATTTCCGATCCGCACGGATTTATAGGAAATATGGATGCCTTACTTTTATTATCTTTTCGTGAAGTGTTTCCAATGGTAGTAATTGAAGCAATGGCTACAGGAACACCGATTGTTTCAATAGATGTTGGCGGGATAAATGAAGCGGTAATAAATGGGAAATCAGGTGTTTTGATACATGAATATTGCGAATCTGAATTTGCAAGTGCGCTTGAGGAACTACAAGGGAATGAAGAAAAGGTGAATGATATTAGGTTGAAAGCAAGAGAGAAAGCAGAGAGGTATTTCTCATTAACTAAAATGATAGAAGAAACGAAAGATATATATGAATTAAACAAATGACGGTAGAAGTCGTTTGTTTTTTTTATTATAGAAACTTTTAAGGGACAACTCACATATTATATGAAAAAGGTAATATGAGGAGTGAATTTGTTTTGTCAGAGTATATTTTATCACAAGGAGATTGTGCACCAGAAAATAGTGTTCATATTGATTGTTTTGGTGCAGTTCCGAACTCGGGAAATGATAGTTCATTAGCAATTCAGCAAGCTATAAATTATTGTGTAGCGAATCGAATTTCGACGGTTAGAATTACAGGGGTAAATACGTACAAAATTGTAAAGCCGATTGTTATTAAATCAAACGTAAGATTAGAGTTAGATCCTACTGTTACGCTGCAAATTGATGGGGATTTTAATGCGTTTGAACTGCAACAAAATGCGTCTATAACAGGTGGTACAGTTCAAGTTATAAATCCAGTGTTTCAATCTGCTGTTATTTATGTTTCCGGTTCACAACAAATAGAAGTTCCTAATCACTCTCTTATATCTAATATAAATATAATAAATACAACGTCGTCATATAAAGGTAAGGCTATATACTTTTATTGTCAAAAAGCATGGGATTATATTAGTTTCTTTCAAGTTAACTTTATTCAAATTAAAAACTTTCAAACTGCAATACATTTGAAGACAGAATATATAGATGATATAAATACACCTTGCTGGATTAACGCAAATGTATTTCAATCTATATTTATTGATGGATGTCAGTATGGGATAGAAGTTGATGGAAACAGTGATTTACCAAATGAAAGTTCAGGCAATACGTTTCATGATATTCAAGTGCAATGTAGACAGCAAACGAAAAAAGTCATTCGTTGTACGGGTGCCTATAATACATTTGATTGTATGATTTGGGATACGTACCGGATGAGTAGTGAACAGATTGTCATTGAATTTTCTTCTAATTCGCATCGTAACTATCTTTTTTCAAATTTACTTTCTACAACTATTGTAGATAAAGGGCAATACAATGTTTGCAAGTCTACCTATGAAGAATCTCTTCGAATTCAGTTACCGATTACGTTAAATAAACCACATTTAATAGGGAATCAAGATGATATTTTAGTAAATGCTCAGCAGAAGTATACGATTAAGCAAGTAAGTGGGAAAGTACCATACGGGGGAAACCTCGCAAATTGTTTTAATTTAATAGATGAACAAAGTGTAAACTATATTGATGTTCCTGATAGTAATCCAGTTGTCATTGAACTAGATTTTACGAAGAATCCAATCAAAATGTTGAATTGTTTTGGAATGTATTTTGGATGGGGAGAGAGTCCGAAGAAAATCAAAATTGAATATGCATTAAGTGCAACTGGAAATTGGGTTGTTGCATCGGATGTTCCTTTAAATGTAGGCGATACAATTATATCGAATATGAAAGCGAGTCAGTTATATAAAGTTAGAATTACATTGAGTGGTTATTCTCAAGACCATAAGCGTTTTCGGATTAATCGTATGTTTGCAAGGTCTTCTATGGAAAATGGGAATGCTTGGTTAGCAACAACTGGCGGAAGAATGTTTGGAGATATTGAAATAGAAGCAAGTAAAGGTATCGTTATGAAGACTGCTAGTGGAGCGAAATGGAAAGTCACTATAAATGAGGCTGGCCAACTTGTTACGACGAAAATAACTTGAGATGATGCTTAATTGTATATCATTGGACGAGTTACAACGTAGTGCGATAAAGGTAATGAAAAAGAGATTGTAGTTTGGTTGAAACCAAACTACAATCTCTTTTTGTTTCATTTAACTCCACCAAATCCAAGTCCAAAGGTAATTTCGTACATTTCCAGGAGTAATGCGTATGAAGCGTTCACCGTCAAAGAAGCAATTAAAATTTGGAAGTGTTTCATCTGGATTTTCTGGAACAAAGGTGACAATATTTTCGTTACTTGTGACGGTTACTGTAATTGGTGGGTCAATAGGTGAAACTTGAAGTTGTAACGAAATATTGGTCGTATTTTTAAACTCACTATTAACAGGTGGACTTATCACTTGTACTGTGAATAACACAATAATAGTTTCGTTTGGTTCCAAATTAGTAGCGACTAGGAAACCGATATTTGGATTTGCTAGTGGAGAACGTTCCCCATTAATGGAGACAGTGCCGTTCATAAATTGTAAGCCTGCTGGAATAGTATCTTGTAAAGAAACATTTGAAAGTGAAATAGCAGAAGTATTCGTAATACGCACTGTATAATCAAAATATTGGTTTAAATAAGCCGAGCTGACAGAAGCGTTTTTCGTGACTGTTGCAGTAACAAATTGAACTGGTATACGAACAATATTTGAATTAACAATAAAAGTAATAATTGGATCCTGTGGTGTCAATTGGAAAGCAGCAGTAACTGTTGCAGAATTTATAATTGTACTGTTTGAAGGAATAGAAGTGACGAGAACTTTAAATGTTATCGTTGCTACTGTATCTGCAGGTAAAGCGCCAATATTAATACCAGTGTCTGGCCGGATATTTGGAACCGGAGTCCCGTTAATTGTTACGCTATTTTCTATAAATGTTGTACCAGCTGGAATTATATCTAGGACGGAAGTACTGATTGTAGGAATTGGTGAATGATTTATCACTTCTAATGTGAAAGTTATGGTATCTCCTGTCGCTATGATAGATTTATCGGCTGTTTTTTCAATACTAACCATCGGATCAACTACTGTCGTTGTAACAGTATTTGTTTGCTTTGTAACGGTATTTATTTGTCTTGTAATCGTAATAGGTGGTTCGATTGGACCGATAATAGGCGTATAGGAAATAGTAGCATCGTTATTGATTGTAGATTGAAGAGTAGAAGAAGATATTGTCACTTGGAATGTAATAATAACAGATTCATTTGGAGCAAGAGTTCCTAACGTAATACCATTTTCAGGATTCGCATTAGGCTGATTGATTCCGTTAATCGTAACACTACCAATAACGAATGTCGTATCTACAGGTGCCGTGTCTACTAGAAGAAGATCTTCAATAGTGATATTACCACTATTAGTAATAGTAATGGTGTACGTTAAAGTTTGACCAGGTAAGGCACTCGTGAAATCAACAGCTTTTATGGCAATGACATTATCATTTTGGACGGTTGTTGTGACTGTATTTGTTGTAGTCGTATTTGTAACAGGTACATTATTTGGGTTGACTATATATTTAAAAGTAGTGATTGCTTGGTTGTTGAGTTCGTTTTGTATTGGAATAGAAGTCACAGTTACTTGGAATGAAGCGATAGCGTCTCCACCTACAATTATAGTACCAATTGGTATGCCGCTTACTGGATTCACTCCAGGAAGAGTTTCTCCGTTTACAATAACGCTATTTTCTATAAACGTAGTACCTTGAGGAATAATATCTTGAATGATTACATCATTTGCTGCAACATTACCAGTTTGATTAAGTGTAATCGTATACGTTAACGTATCACCGACCGTTGCAAATGCAAGGTCAACAGCTTTATTACTATTCAAATTCGCATGATTAATTTCTGTTAAAGCAGCTGATGAAATAATAGTTTCGGTAATAGGTGGTTGATCTGGTACCGTGTATTGGTATTCAATTGTGCTCGTGTTAGAGATTGGATTTGTTTGCGGAATCAAAGTAACCCGTACTTGGAATAGAATAGTGGCTGTCGTATTAGGCGGAATGTTATCAATTGGTATACCGCTAAGTGGATCGTCATTTGGACGAGCGTTTCCATTCACAATAACACTATTCTCTATAAAGCCCGTATTTGCTGGGATGATATCTGTAACGATAATGTTTTCCACTTGTATATTCCCATTGTTTGTGATGGAAATTGTATAAGGGATGATAGTTTGTAGGTCAGCATATTGGATAGGCGTTGTTTTTGTTGCAATTACATTTGCAGAAATAACTTCAGTGAAGGTAATATTACTAGTTGATATTTGTTCTTCATCATTTATTGTATAACGAGAAGTTGCTTGATTTTGAACATGGCCGCTAGCTGGAAGAGCTACCACAGTAACGGAAAATGTGACTGGGATCGTAACGTTAGGAGCAATCGTTCCTACAAGTATACCATTACTTGGATTGGCATTAAGCTGCGGAATGTTATTTACTAAAACGCTACCGTCTATAAAGGTTGTTCCATCAGGGATATTGTCTGTAAATACAACAGCAGTAGCATCAGTATTCCCTGTATTCGTTAAAGTTGTTGTATAAGCTAAAATGTCACCAATTGTTACAGAAGTCAAATCAACAGTTTTCAGTGAAACGATATCAGCATCATTAATTTGAACGAAAGTAGTATTGGAAGTAGTAGATTTTTGAATTGGTGCAAAGTCAGGATTGAAAATAAAGTCGTAGACGATGTTTGCAGTATTAGGTGTTGGATTGACAGCAGGTAAATTCGTAACGGAAACTTGGAATGTTATTGTAGTCGCTTGACTTGACGCAATATTAGGAATAGAAAAACCGATATTTGGATCTGCTGCAGGAAGTACAGTGTTGTTAACTATTACACTTCCCGGAATAAAGACTGTTCCATCTTCTATCGTATCTGTAAAAAAGATGGAGTTAGTTATAGTGGATCCGTTATTTTGAATGAGTACTGTATATTCAATGGTTTCATCAATATTAGCTAATACTGTATTAGCGGATTTTGTAGCGATAAGAATAACATCAATAAATTGTATATTTGTAGTATTGGAAGAGGTCGTTTCTGAAATTGGTGGTAAGCTTGGGTCTGGTTGATACTCATAGTGAATGACGGCGATATTATTAATGTTATTTTGAGAAGGTGTAGAGACTACATTTACTTGGAACGTAACGATAATCGTATTGTTTGGAAGGATAATATCTAGGGTGATTCCGGTAATTGGATTTTCGTTAGGTCTTGGTATGCCATCTACAAGAATGCTATTTGGAACGAATGTGGTGCCAGCAGCGATTGCGTCAATTAGGAGAGTATTTGTAATAGGTACTGTACCAGCATTTGTAACTGCGACTGTATATGTGATGATTTGACCGATGCGTGTAATGGATCTGTTAGCAGATTTAATTGCACTAACATTTGCCGTCCGTACTTCAATATTTACTGCATTTGATAATGATCTACGCTGAATAATAGGGGAACTAGGGTCAATTTGGTATTCATACGAAGTGTCTGAAATGTTAATGACTGTATTACCTGGAGGTATACTTATAAGTTGTACTTGGAATGAAATAGTGACTGTTTCATTTGGTTGTATCGTGCCGAGAGTTACTCCGTTTTCGGGATTCGCGCCAGGCTGAATGACATTATTTATTGATAAGCTATCTTCAATGAATATAGTCCCTTCTGGAATGTTGTCAATGAACACCGTATTGTTAGCTGGAACAGTTCCTACATTTTGTAGTGTATTTGTGTAGGTAATAAATTGTCCGATGGATACGAAAGTTACATCTGCGCTTTTAGCAGAAATAATATTTGCATTTTGAAGTGATGTTGTAACAATGTTAGAATTTGCAGAGCGATTCACTGGTGGAGCGGTAGGAATACTTACATATTGGTAAGTTGCTGAAGATTGATTTACAATTTCGGTTTCAGTAGGTGGATTATTTGTTTGTACTTGAAATAGTATTGTTTTGGAACTGTTTGATGGAATCGTTCCAATTGGTATTCCGTTTTCTGGATTTGCATCAGGCTGAAGTACACCGTTAATTGTGACACTGTCGGGAACGAATGTAGTCCCAGCTGGAATCGAATCTGTAAAAATAATATTTATTGCGTCAACATTGCCGCTATTTTTCACTTCAGAAATATAAAGTATAGTTCCGCCAATATTTACAGTTATTGGATTGGACGTTTTTGTAATTGTCAATTGTGCTTGCACGAAATTTGTAATGACAATATTACTTGTAGATGTTTCCGTAATAGGCGGTTGCCCTGGGTCTGGTTGAATTGTATATGTTGTATTAGATTGATTTGTAATCGATTCTTGCGAGAATGGATCGTTAATAAGAATTTGGAACGCAATAAGGTGAGTAGTGTTTTCTGCTAGGTTAGGCAAAGTAACACCTACATTTGGATTTGCACCCAGTATAGCTGTTCCGTTAAGTGTAAAACTATTTTCTACGAATGTAGTCCCTTCTGGAATAGTATCTGAAAATATGAGAGTTGTAGCTGGAATATTTCCGGTATTTTCTAGTGTTATCGTGTAGGTTAAAATGTCGCCAGTTGTTGCTTGTTGTGTATTGACGGCTTTTAAAGAAAGAACATTCGCATCTGAAATTTGTGTGAAAGCTGGATTCGAAGTAATTGTTCGAGAGACGATAGGAGCAGTTGGATCGGCGATAAAAGTATAGTCAATACGGGCTATATTAGAAATTGGATTCACGCTTGGAATAGATTGAACGATAACTTGGAATGTGACGGTGACGATTTCTGACGGCGCGATGGAGTTTAAGGGTATTCCTACGTTTGGATCGGCGCCTGGAATTGAGACGTTATTAATAGTCACGCTATTCGGAATAAATGCAGTTCCTTCTGGGACCAAATCTGTTAAAGTAACTGTATTTGCAGCTGTATTACCGTTGTTTTGAACGACTACAGTGTAAGTGATTGTACCGCCTGTAGATTGTACGAGGGAATCTGTGTTTTTAATTACAGATAGTGATGCATCAACGACAGCTGTAGTAACTGTATTAGATGAAGATGTTGCTGTAACTGGAGGTTGACTTGGATCAACAATATATGTGTAACTTGTAAGTGCTTGATTTATAATTGCTCCTTGCGGTGGAATAGAGCTTGCAAGAAATTGGAACGTAATCGTAGCAGAATCACCTGGTGCGATAATACCAACTGGAATACCGAGAGTTGGACTTGCATCTGGAAGTGAAATCCCGTTAAGCGTGACACTATTTGGAAAAAATAATGCCCCTTCAGGAACGCCGTTAATGAGTAATACCGAGTTTGCAGGGAAGTTTCCAGTGTTTGTTAATGTTGCAGTGTACGTAATTATATCTCCAATAGATACGATTGTTCGATTTGCTTCTAAAAGCGTTGTAACAGTAGCGTTATTAATTTGTGTAGAAGCACTATTAGAAGTTACTGTGCCTGTAACAGGAGGAGCTGCCGGATCAACGATGAATGCGAATTGAATAGATGCAACGTTTGTAATTGGGTTTGAAGGCGGAGTAGATGTAACTATGACTTGGAAAGTAACGGTTAAGGTACTGTTCGTACTAACGGTTCCGATATTAACTCCGTTATTTGGACTTGCACCTGGAATGGTACTTCCATTTACAGCAAAACTATTTTCAATAAAGGTCGTTCCTGCTGGAATTAGGTCTGAGAAATTTACATTCGTAGCGTTCGTATTGCCGCTATTTTGAATTAAAACTGTATAAGTGATCGTGTCTCCAATATTCGCAAAGGCTGTACTAGCAGTTTTTACAGCTGAAAGTATTGCTGAATTAATAGAAGTAACGAAGACGTTCGTTTCCACATTGCCAGGTTGAGCCTGTAATGTATTGCCTACGTTATATTGGAAGTTAACAAAACCTAAGTTTTGGAGTTCAGGAGTGAATGTTGTTGGATTGCTTACGATTTGAACTTGGAATATGATTGTTACAGTTTGATTTGGGCTAATTGTATTTATACCAACACCGTCAATGATAGAAGCTGATAGTAACGGAGTGCCATCAACAACAACTGATCCTGCAACAAATTGTGTCCATGATGGTAAAGGATCTGAGAAAACAACGTTGTTAGCTGGAATATTTCCTGTATTTGTAATAGTCGTTGTATACGTAATTGTATCACCAATCGTTGCAAATGCTTTATCTCCTATTTTAATCGTGTTTAAAATAGCACTTTCAATTTTTGTTATAACGCTATTAGAAGTAATGTTTTTTGAAACAGGAGGATTAGCTGGATTGACGATATGTTGAAAGCTAACGCTAGCTTGATTGGTAATTGGATTAATAGCCGGGATTTCATTTGAAGTAATATGAAATTCTACAATGGCAGATTCGTTTGGCGCGATATCACCAATTGGGACGCCTGTAATGATGTTTGCATTTTCGATAATAGTTCCATTAAGTGTAAAGCTATTTGTTTCAAAGGAAGTTCCGGCTGGAATAACGTCGGTAAAAATAACATTCGTTGCACTAACATTTCCGCTATTTGTAATTGTAACGGAGTAGACAATATCTTGCCCGATATCTACCGTAGATACATTTGTGCTTTTTTGTGCAGTAAGAATAGCACTATTAATTTGTGTTGTCGTTGTATTAGATTGATTGGAAGTTGTAATAGGTGGCTGGTCTGGATCAACAATATAACGATAAGTGGTAAGAGCTGAATTAGAAATAGGGTTGTTGATTGGGAGGGTTGTAACGGTAGCTTGGAATGTGACAATTGCCGCAGTACCACCGTTAATTGAACCGATATTTACACCAGTAGATAAATCAGCATTTGGAATGGTTTGCCCATTAACTGTGAAACTGTTTGGAACAAAAGTTAAATTGCTATCAAGTATATCGATAACGGCAACATCAGTTGCAGCCACATTCCCTGTATTCGGGAGGTTAAGTGTAAATGTTATTGTATTACCAACATCCGCAAAAGTAAGATTTGCTGTTTTTGTACTTATAATATTTGCGTTGTTTATTTGAAGAAGCGTAGTGTTGGAAGTAGCCGCGCTTGATACGGGAGGGTTAACAGGATCAACAGTAAACTCATATGTCGTTGATGCTGTATTCGGTGCTGGATTAATAGGGGGAATGCTGTTCACTGTAACTTGAAAGACGATACTATATATTTCATTTGGTGGAAGTGTTGCAAGTAATACACCTGTATTCGGATTCGCGTCAGGTTGTAAAATACCATCGACCGTTAATGTGTTAGGAACAAAAATGATTCCACTTGGTAATACATCTATGAATACAATGTTGGCTGCATCTGTATTCCCTATATTTGAAATAGAAGTAGTGTAAAAAGCAGTTTGCCCGATATCTGCAAAAGAGATACTTTCATTTTTTGTCATGGATAGTATTGCTTCTTTAATTTGTGTTGAAACAGGATTACTAATTGAAGTTTCTGCATCAGGTGGTGAGACTAATTGATATGATGTCGATGAGAAATTTACAATTGGGTTTTCGGTTGGTAATGACGTTACAGTAACTTGGAATGAAACATTTACTGTAGTCCCAGCTGTTATAGATCCGATATTTACACCGTTCACAGGATTTGCACCACTTTGAAGAATTCCATTAATAGAAAACGTGTTTGCAATAAATGTAGTTCCGCTCGGCACAGTATCGGTGAATATAACATTTTGTGCGGATGAATTTCCATTGTTTGTTAAAGCGACAGTATAGGTGAGTGTGTCTCCAATACGACTAAAGGATTTATCGACTTGTTTTAATGAAAGAATGGTAGCGGTATTAATTGTAGTAAACACTGTGTTTGAAGTAACAGTTCTTGAAACAATAGGTGCATTTGGATCGGCAATGAATGTGTAGGAAGCAGTAGCAGTGTTTGTGATAGGATTTTGAACAGGAGTCGAAGTAGCGGTAACTTGAAATGCTATAGATATTGAGCTGTTAGGAGCAATTGATCCAATCGTTATACCTGTATTAGGATTAAGACCAATTTGCGTGATGCCATCTATTGTAACGCTATCAGTAATAAATGTTGTTCCATCTGGTATAAGGTCTGTGAAAGTAATATCTGTAGCGTTTGTATTACCACTATTCGTTAAAATTGTCGTATAGGTAATGGTATCACCTAGTGTTACAAGCGTTTGATCGACTGATTTAATCATCGTAATCATAGCATCTAATACAGGGTTGGTAACAATATTCGTTGAAGTAGAAGTTGTCGCAGGAGCTCCGTTTGGATCGACAGTATAAGAATATAAAATCGTATCGTTACCCATAATCGAGCTTGAAGGGGGAACAGAAAGAGCATTTACTTGGAAAGTAACGGTTACTGTTTCACCAGGAGCGATATTTGGTATATTTACTCCAAGTGCTGGTTGTGCACCAGATTGTTGAACTCCATTTATTGTGACTGAGTTTGGTATAAAGGTAGTGCTAGCTGGAATTGCGCTCGTAAATGTTATATTTGTTGCCGTTGTATTTCCTGTATTTGTAATAGTAGTTGTATACGTAATCGTATCTCCAACAGAAATGATAGATTTATCAACAGTTTTTGTCGTATTTAATATTGCGCTATTAATGGTTGTCGAAACGGTATTAGATACATTCGTTTGTGTTACGACAGGTTGGCTAGGATCGACCACATGTGCAAATTGTACAGAACTAAAATTAGAAATCGGATTTATACTTGGAATGTTTGTAACAAGTACATTAAGAGTAATAACGGCCGTTCCACTTGGATTTATATTTTCAATCTGAATGCCGTTAGCTGGATTTCCAATTTGCTGTGTACCAGAATCATTTGTCAAAGTTCCGGAAATAAATGTTGTTCCTTCAGGTAAAATATCTGTGAAAATTATATTTTGTGAAGTGACATTTCCCGGGTTATTTAATGTAATTGTATAAGAAATTGTATCGCCAATCGTTGCGAAATTTTTATCTACAGATTTGATTGCCACAATTTCCCCAGAATTTATTTGTGTCGAAACAGAATTAGATGTCGTATTTCGTGAAACAAGTGGTAAATTAGGTCCTGTCATAAATTGATAATCAATAGAAGCGTCGTTTACAACTGGTGAGTTTGGTCCTCCAGGTCCGATTGTAAAAATCGGATTTGGAATGCTAACGACTTGCACAAGAAAGGTAACGTTTATAAAATCTCCTGCAATAATATCCCCAATTGGTATCCCGGTCGCTGGATTTACTCCAGGTAATAAAACTCCGCCTACTCGAACGCTATCCTCTATAAATACTGTATTATTTGGAATCGGATCTGTAAAAATGATATTAGTAGCAATCGTGTTCCCTATATTTTCTAATAAAACAGTATACGTTAAAAATGAATTTCCAGGTGCGACGTCAGAAAAGATACGGTCCACACTTTTCGTTGCTTGAATGATTGCTTCGTTAATTTGAACTAAAGTTGGATTACTTGTAGCTGTTTCTGTCACCGGCGGCTGGGTAGGATCAACAATGATAGAGTATGTTGTGCTAGATTGGTTCAATGTTGGATTTGTAGCTGGTATTGAGCCAACGATAGCTTGAAAGCTAATTGTTGTCGTTCCTCCAACTGGAATTGAGTCTAAAGGAACACCGTTATCGGGCCTAAATCCAAGTTGTGGGATGGTATTAATTTGTACACTATCAGGAACGAATGAAAGTTCAGGTGGTAATATATCGATAAAAACAGGTGTGTTTGCGGTAGTATTTCCGCCATTAGTGAGAGTAGTTGTATACGTAATTGTATCGCCAACGGCGGCAAATGCACTGCTTGCAGTTTTTGCTGCGATAACGGAAGCGGTATTTACTTGTGTAAAAGTTCTATTGGATTGAACTGTTCGTGAAACAGGCGGTTCATTTATATCAACAATAAAGCTATATTGAAGCGATGATTGGTTAAGAATTGGATTAGGGTTTGGAAGCGTTGTAATGTTTACTTGAAAGCTGAGTGTAACTGATGCGTTTGCATTCAAGTTACCAATATTGATACCGTTTTGTGGATTTGCATTCGGGATGGTTACACCATTTATCTTAAAGCTATTTGGGACAAAGGCAGTACCGTTTGGAATTGTATCTGTAAAAACAATGTTGTTTGCAGTAGTATTTCCTGTGTTTGTAACAGATGAAGTGAATGTAATCGTATCACCAATCGTAGCGAAAGTTGTACTCGCATTTTTATTTAAAACTAAAGTAGCATCAATAATTGGAGTAACCGTCGTATTCGTAATTGTACTACCAACAGCTGGTGTTTGGTTTGGATTCACTGCATATTCGTAGTTTACAAGAGCATTATTCGTTAAAGTTCCACTAGGTGGAATAGCTAGGATTTTCACTTGGAATGTAATGAAAGTAGTGCCTCCTGGTGAAAAATCGTCTAAATGAATACCTAATGAGGGATCTAATCCAGGTTGGGAAACGTTATTTATCGTAACGGAATTCGGTATGAAGGATGCACCTGGTCCAAGTCCATCTGTTAAAACTGTAGCACTAGCAGGGATATTTCCTGTGTTCGTAATGGCAATCGTATAAGTAACGATATCTCCAATTGCAGCTGTCGGTGTATTCACTGACTTCGTAGCGATAATAGTAGCGTTATTAATTTGAGTTGTTATTACGTTACTTAGCGTATTGGCGGATGCTGGAGGTAAGTTAGGATTTACGACATATTGGTACGTTGTATTGCTTTGGTTCGGGATTGGATTTGGACTAGGAATGGAATTTACGATTACTTGAAATGAGATTGTTGTATTTGTATTAGGATTTATCGGATCAATTGCTATGCCATTTGCTGGATTTGCATTAGAGAGTTTAGTACCATTTACTGTTACACTATTTGGAATAAAAGACGTCCCGCTTGGAATGGCATCTGTAAATACTATATTTGATGCAAGGGTGTTCCCATTATTCGTTAAAGTAGTCGTGTACGAAATAATATCATTTACGTTAGCAAACTGTTTATCTGCAGATTTTGCAGCGATAATCGTTGCATTATTAATAGTTGTCTGTACAGTGTTAGAGGCCACCATCTGCGTTACAACTGGTTTGGATGGATCGTACGTGTATTGGAATGTAGTGTTCGATTGATTCGTAAGCGGATTTGCACTAGGAATAGTTGGTACAAAAACCTGGAATGCAACAGTACGTGATGAATTCACTCCAATTGTACCAATTAAAATGCCGTTAGCAGGATTTGCATTAGCTATAGGGACACCGTTAATCGTTACAGTATTAGGAAGGAAAATGGTACCAGCTGGAATGATATCTGTAAACGTTACATTAGAGGCAGGGATATTGCCATTATTCGTTAAAATCGTTGCATAAGTTATGACATCGCCAACATCAGCAAAATTTGTGCTTGTTAGTTTCGTAGCGACAATATTAGCAGTATTAATTTGTGTAGCTACGATATTGCTAATAGCGTTCCTAACAACAGCAGGTAAATTTAGATCAGCGATAAAGCTATATTGAAGTGCAGCACTGTTTTGAACTGGATTTGGTGAAGGTAAACTGTTTGCACTAATTTGGAAAACAATTGTTGTAATTCCGCCTGCTGGAATCGTACCAACTTGAAGACCAACACTTGGATCCGCACCTAGCTGTAAAGCACCACCTATAAAAATACTATTTGGTACGAGAGTCGTACCGGGAGGGAGTATATCAGTAACAACAATATTATTTGCTGGAGTATTTCCAGGGTTAGCTAAGGCAATTGTATATGTGATTGGTTGCCCAACATCGGCGATAGTTAAATCTACATCTTTGAAAATAATTACATTTGCTACATTAATTTGTGTACTTACAGTGTTACTTAAAGATGTTTCTATAGTTGGTGGATCGCCTGGATTTAGAATAAAGCTATATTGTGTACTAGATGAATTTATTGTTGGGTTTTGGTCTGGTAAAGAGGTGACAGTTACTTGATAAGAAACAGTAATTTCACCGTTAGCAGGAATGGAAGGTAATGGAACGCCAATGTTCGGATCTGCATTATTTTGGAGTACACCGTTAATAAGGAAAGTGTTTGGAATAAAGGTAGTTCCATCTGGATTTGTATCTACGAAAGTTGGGTTATCAGCAGTAACACTTCCTGCATTCGTTAAAAGAATGGTATAAGTTAATACATCCCCAACAGTAGCAAATGCTCGATCCACTGTTTTTGCTGAAATAACATTTGCGTCATTTACTTGAGTAAATGTAGTGGTTGAAGTTGTGTTCTTACTTACAGGTGAAGCGTTTGGATCAACGATAAAGTTATAGGAAATAGAAGCACTATTTGAAATAGGATTTGGGTTTGGAATACTAGTTATTAATACTTCGAATGAAGCTGTAATTGTAGTACCCGCAGTGATACTACCGATATTGATGCTAGCTGGTGTAACGTCTGGTTGAGTAACATTGTTAATCATAACACTGTTTGGTACAAAGGCAGTACCATTCGCAATTGAATCAGATAGTACTACATTGTTCGCCGCAACATTTCCATCGTTTGTAAGAGAAAAGGTATAAGTTAATACATCCCCAACTTCCGCAAACGTTTGACTTACAGATTTATTGGCATGAAGATTTGCTAGTCTAATTGTTGATGTAACAGAATTAGAATTTGCTGTTTTTGAAGTTGGTGGCAGACTTGGATTTACAGTATATAGATAAGAGGCGAAAGCATTATTAATGATAGGATTTTGGGCGGTAATATTGATGACTGTTACTTGGAAAGAAAGGGTAAAAGTAGCTCCACCAGGAATTGTGCCAATAGGTAAAGCGACGAGAGAGTCTACATTTTGTAAAACGCCATTGAGTGTTACAGAACCTGGTGTTAGAATCGTTCCATTTGGCAGTGGATCTGTTAGTTGCACGTTAGTTGCAGCTGTATTTCCGCTGTTTGTAATAAGAATTGTATAACTTATCGTTTCACCAATTGTGGCAAATTGTTTGTTTGTTGATTTTGTTAATGCTACATTCGCATTGTTAATTTGAGTGGAAACGAGATTAGAAGAAATGTTTTTTGTAACGGGTGATTGGCTTGGATTGACAGTGTACTGATAAGAAGCGCTTGATCCATTAGATACGACATTTAGCGCGGGTATTGTATTTACAACTACTTGAAATGAAACATTTTTTGTTGTGCCAGTTGGGATGGATCCAATGTTCACGCCGTTAGCGGGATTTGCGCCCACTTGTGTCGTGCCATCTATTGTTAAACTGTTAAGGACAAAAGTTGTTCCGGTAGGAATAGCATCTGTAAAAATAACGTTGTTCGCATTCGTATTACCTGTACTTGTAAAGGAAACGGTGTAGGTTAGTGTATCACCAATATCTGCGAAATTTTTATCTACTGCTTTTGCCATAGTTACAGTAGCGTTATTCACTTGAGTAGATACGATATTGGTCGTATCAGTCCCACATACTGCCGGTTGATTTGGTACAGGAATGTATTGATATGTTATTGTTCCACTATTTAATATTGGATTTGTTTGGGGAATAGAAGGAACGAGTACTTGAAATGAAACAGTAGTCGTAGAATTAGCAGCAATAGCTCCAATTGATATACCAGTAGCGGGATTTGCTCCAGCCTGAGTAACTCCGTTAACAGTTACACTCCCCGGAATGAAAGTAGTCCCGCTAGGAATCGGATCCGTATATATAACGTTAGTTGCAGCGATATTTCCTATATTAGCTAAGGCGATACTATAAGTTAACGTTTCACCAATATCGGTAAAAAGTTTGTTAACTGATTTTGTGCCATTAATATCTGCGAGGTTAACTTGTGTTCCAGCAGAGTTGCTTGTTGCAAGACCATTAAAAGTTGTTCCTCCGGCGATTGGTGTATATTGAAATGTAATATTAGCAGTGTTAGAGATAGGATTTTGACTTGGAAGAGAAACGACAGTTGCTTGGAAAGTTACTGTACGAGAAGCACCATTATTAATGGTTCCGAGAGATATACCAGCGGCCGGATTTGCGTTTGTTTGCGGGACATTATCTACTGTTACAGTGCCAGGTATAAAGGAAGTACCGTTAGGGAGAATGTCTGTAAAAATAACGTTATTGGCAGGAAGCAGTCCGGTGTTAGGGATAGTAACTGTATAAGTGAGAACGTCTCCAATTGCCGCAACACTTTTATTTACGCTTTTCGTTGCTTGTATATTAGGTGAATTTATGTTGATTTGTAAACCGACTGTATTCAACATATACGCATCTCCGTTAGTTGTTAAACGGATTGCGGCGGACACTTGGGAGTTTGTTAAATAAGGAGAAATATCAATGGAAGTAATGTCCCAGCCTTGTCTTCCTGCGGATATATTTGTACTTGTAGAAGCGCTTTGGTTTCGCGTTCCAAATGTTCCAGTTGTATCTAAATTTCCAGCAGCATTATTAACTTGAGAACCGAAGAAATTATTTATAGCATTATTTGGCCCAGATAAAGCGTTTAATGAACTGAAATTTGGTCCAAATAAAGCTTGATCTCCAGTTAAATCAGCATCCCCTTCAGTAGAACTTAAAAATAATCTCCCGCTTACAGGTCCCCCTGAAGGTGTTAAAAAACCTGAGACAGATACATCGGCACTACCAGTTTCTGCAGAAACACGGTTACCTGCTACATAAATCGTTAAGTTTCTTGCAGGTAATGTTCCATTTTGGTAAGCGACGATAAGTGTCCATCCAGCCGAATTAATTGTTCCGTTAGAAGCATCTATAGGGTCTACAAGTCCAGGGACAGAGCCGGTTGTATAAGAGCCAGATCCTCCAGCTTGAACGAGAGATGTTACATCTGCAGAACGTGTATAGAATCCAAATGTGACGGATCCGGAAACGAATGTTTGATTGGAAGCAGTAACAGCAGAAGGAGTAATTGAGTATGTTGAAACAGGTGTTGTAAAAGAAACAGGGTTTCCTAAAACATTCGTAATGTTTTGATCACGAGATAAGTAGTTGCCACCCCAAATGAGTTCTGCGTAAAGAATCGTACTACCAGCAGGGATATTTAAAATAGCGGTAGAACTATTTTGTGTATAGTTTAACGTTGTCCCAGCAGGAAAAGTAGGTACTTGTAAAGCGGTATTCGTAGTTGCGAATGCACCAATTGCCCCGATTGTACCAGCACGATTTTGATTACTAATTTTACTTAAGCCTAAAGTATTTCCTGTAATAGCGAGTGCGCCGTTTGTGGTGGTAGAAAATCGATTCGTAATGGGCATGTTGTCACCTCATTTACAATATAGTCTTGGTCAAAATAGGATATGTATGTGATAAATAAAGGGAAACATGTACGAGTTGATTTAGTAATAATGATTTAAATGTCTAGATAAGGGGTTGGAGAATGATTGGATTGAAAATAAGAGTGGAGCGTCTTAGAAAAGAAGATATAAATGATATTGTTGCGTTATCTTCTTATATTGGTTGGGATTATAACAGAGAAGAAGTTGAAACGATTTTTAACTCAGGTATTGTATATGGCGTATGGAATGAGAGAAAAAAACTTATTGCAAGCGCTGCAATTATATTATACGGAGAGGCGTTAGCGTCAATAGGAATGGTAATTGTACATCCGGATTATAAGGGAAGAGGGATTGGAAAGGCGATAACGAGTTCTTGCATGAATAGCGTATCAGCTCAAACTTCAATTATGCTGATTGCTACAGATGAGGGAAAGCCTTTATATAAAAAATTAGGATTTAGGGTAGTAAGTTATGTTTCTAAATACATATGTAACTCGTACAATACAAATTATAAATGTGCAGAAGATGAAGAATATATGATGGGTTATAAAGAGGAGGATTTAGAAAGGATAATAAAAATAGATGAAGGCGCATTTGGAATAAGTCGAAACGAGTTTTTAAAACAAAGAATTATGCAAAGTGAACAGTGTGTCGTTGTAAAGGATACAAAAGAAAATGTAGTAGGATACGGTATAAGTATACAAACGCCAGAAAATAAAATAATAGGACCGATCGTTGCTAAAAATGATGCAATGGCAATGAGAATAGTACATGCTTTAGCAAGAGGGCATGATGGGAGATTAAGAATGGATGTACCAAAAGGAAAGGACGGTTTTCTGAAAGAGTTAGAGATTGCTGGTTTTCAAAAGGTAAATACACCACCAATAATGATGAAAAATAGCAATCAATTATTAAAAAGGAATAATGAGTTATATAGCATTGCAGCGCAAATTTTTGGATGAAAAAGAATCCTTCTGAACGAAGGATTCTTTTTCGTTAATCACGATACTGATTGTGAGTTGGCTGAAAGAGATCTTCCTCGACATCTCTCACCATAGAAAAATGGTCAACATTATAATGGCCGTGTAGAATTTTATTGTGATGACCAATAATTTGCTCTGCAGTCAACACATTAGAATCAGTTGTGGAATGACCGTTTTTAATTAATGTAACGTCAAAGCCTTGTACAGTTGCGGTCCTAACAGCGGTGTCGATGCAATGTTCTGTTTTACATCCACCGATAACGATATGGTTAATTTTTTCTTCTTTTAAAGTTTCAAGTAAAGAAGTACCATAGAATGAATTTGTTGCTGCTTTATTAATAAGGATTGCAGACTGAGGCACTTGAATTTGATTATGTACTTCAAATCCTTCTCCGCTACCAGAAGCAACATCGATATCTCTTACGAAAACAACAAGGGCATTTGCATCTAGTGCTTTCTGTACGGCTGTATTTATTGTAGATAATAGATCTTTTTTACGAAAAACTTCATTTTCTTTTTCATTTCCATCCATTAATTCTTGCTGAGCATCAATGATTAATAGTGCTTGTTTCATCGTGTCTCCCCTTTAATATGAAATAAGTTCCACTGTACATATTCCTCCATATTATAAGGAAATCCTCCATTATTAATGAAGTAAAGACTGATTTACAAAGTTGTCAAATAAATTTCATTCTCATAGCGTGTAAAAACATGTATGATAAGAAGTGGAGAATTTTTGAGTAGGTGGGAATATCATGCAAACAGTAGAAGATTATCTTTCATTCTTACATACGAAAGGATTTAAATTATCAGAGGAAGCACAAGGGTTTATTATGTTCGGACAAGGATATACTGGTGCATCTGATGGAATTGTTAACGCAGCGATAGAAGCGACAATTAAACATCAATTTCAGTTTGATGGCAGTTATTTTGTTGCGTTATTAGAACGATTGAAAGAGGAAGAAATTACAGATAAAAAAAGCGCTAAGGCTTTTATGCGGAAGTTACAAGCGTAACTTCACGCAGCCTGCGCTTCTTTTTTTGTTTTGGAAGGTAATTCAACAAAAACCATGCCTAGGAAAATACATAGGCATCCGATAATAGCAGAAATAGACAGTTGTTCGTTTGCAACGAGAACGCCTGTTAAGGCAGCAAAAACGGGCTCCATTGCGAAAATAATGGCTACTCTCGTTGGAGATGTATGTTTTTGTGCTAATGTTTGGATGAAAAAAGCAATGGATGTCGCGAATAGGGAAGTTAGGAATAGAGCAAATAAAAAGGAAGAATTCGTCCATAGTGCTACTGAAAATAATTTTTCCCAATCTTCAAACAGAAAGGCGCAAATAGAAGAAAACATACCGACAGCTAATACTTGCGACGTACTTAACAATAAAGGTGATATTTTTTTAGAAAAGAAGCCGTTAACAAGAATATGAGCAGCGAAAGCAACTGCACAACCGAGAACGAGTATATCTCCAATATTTAATTGAAAAGAATCACCAGCCGTTAATAAGTATAAACCTGCTGTTGCTACAGCAATGCCCATTACGATAAAAATGGTAGCTTTTTGTTTTAAAAAGATAAAAGACAAAATTGGTACCATAACGATACTAAGCCCTGTTAAGAAACCTGCTTTTGAAGAAGTTGTATAAAGTAAGCCGAATGTTTGTAATACATAGCCAACGCATAAAAAGAATCCAACGATTAATCCCGCGAGACTACTCTGTTTTATATCGTGTTTTGAAGCTTTTTTTGAGAAAATCATTTGAACGAATAATAAAATAATTCCGGCGAATAAAAAGCGAATACCATTAAAAGTAAATGGACCAACGAAAGACATAGCATTTTGAACGACGACAAATGTAGCTCCCCAAATAAAAGAGACAAATAATAAAGCAAGAGGAGCAATCCAATCTTTTTTCACACTCATACCCCCGTTAATTTTGTAAGATAGCTTTTCTAGCTAACTCATCAGCGACTTTATTTTGACTACTTGGAATCCACTTAATAAAAAAGAGATCGAAACTTTTTATGTACTGCAGTGCTTCCTCTAATAGTGGTGCAAACATTTTATTTTTTGCGTATTCTTTTTCAACAGCTCGCTCGACAAGTTGCGAATCTGTACGAAAAGAGACAATGTTATAATTATGCTCCGTGCAATATTTTAATGCCGCAAGTAAAGCGCGGTATTCTGCTTCATGATTGGACATTGTCCCGAGGGGTAATGATAATTGTACAGCTGGTTGAACCCCTTTAATAAATACTCCTGCACCAGAAGGACCAGGATTTCCTTTTGATGCACCATCAATATATACTTCAATCAAAATGAGAAACCTCCAAATTATAAGATGATCCCCTACTTATATATTTCTTTGAAGTAGGGGATAGAGTAATTAGCCAATTGTAATGCTATAACGACATGTAAATGTTTCATTCGCTTGCAAAGATTGAATTCCTTTTTTTTCCTTGAAATCTTTTGCTGGATTTACTTCATCAGCAATACCGTACCAAGGTTCGATACATAGGAAAGGTGCATTCTCGCCTGGTGTCCATACGCCGACAAATGGGAATCCGTCAAATTCTACTTTTACAAATTTATTATGTTTATGAGAACGAATAGAGATTTCATCCGTATTCATATTTTCAAAAATAAGCGCATCATTTTTAAATAAATCGTATGTAAGTGGTAATTCATTCGTATTTTCAGCGATTAATTGCTTTTTACTTGAAAGGTAAGGTCCTTCTAATACACTTGTTTCTAAGCGTTCAGAACTATTAAATGATAAATAATAATCTGTAAATGATTCGCCCTCTAATAACGGGAAGTTGAAACCAGGATGTGCTCCGATTGAGAAGAATATTTCTTTTGAAGTGGGGTTATTCACTTCATATGTTACATGAACGATTTGTCCCTCTAGTTCATAAGACACGAGTAATTCAAATTCGTATGGGTATTTTTTTAATGTTTCTTCATTACTAGTAACGATATAAGTGATTTTCGTTTCACTTTGTTCTTTTACAGAGAATGTAAGATCACGAGCGAAGCCGTGTTGTGTTAAAGAATAAGGTTTACCATCTACGTAGTATGTATTATCTACTAATCGGCCGACAATTGGGAATAAAATTGGTGCACGGCGTCCCCAATAAGTAGAATCACCTTGCCATAAGTATTCTGTATTGTCTGCTTTTAAGCGAACGCTTTGTAATTCTGCACCTTTGTCAGAGATGGTAACGATCACGTTTTCATTTTGAATTGTTGCAGTCATGAAGTAAAACCTCCTAAATCTTTCATATATTTCATTATACGTTGTCTAAAAGAAAAAAGGTAGTTCATGATAGGAATCTATTGACGAAAGGGGGGCTACCGCGTAAAATATAATCTTGTTGCTTAAAAAACGAATAACGTGGTTCGAAACCATCCCACGTAAAAAAACTAAGGAGATTTTGTCATGAATATTAGAACATTAGTCGGTAATGGTATTTTAGCGGCATTATATATTGCTGTTTCTATGCTTATTCAGCCATTTGGCTTTACGAGTGTACAGTTTCGTATTTCAGAGATGTTTAATCATCTCGTTGTATTTAATAAGAAAGCAATTTACGGAATTGTATTAGGTGTATTTTTAACGAATCTCTTTTTCTCACCTATGATCGCTTACGATTTAGTATTTGGAGTAGGGCAATCTATTCTTGCACTAGTTGCAACCATTATTTCTATGCGATTCATTAAAGGTGTTTGGGCTCGTATGATTTTTAATACAGTTATCTTTACAATTACAATGTTTATGATTGCAATTGAACTTCATCTTGCATTTGATTTACCATTTATGTTGACTTGGTTAACATGTGCCGCCGGTGAATTTGTTGTAATGGCCATTGGTATGCCTGTAATGTACTGGATTAATAAGCGAGTACAATTTGAAAGATTTATGTAATAGATGAAAGAGCTATTCCTAAAGGGATAGCTCTTTTTGCATGTGATAATATTGAATATAATTCAGAGACTCTTGATAAAATATAATAAAATAAAGTGAGGCTTTCATTAGCTGGATACATATAAGAAGTCTTACATAAGGGGAATGTAGTATGAAATATAAAATTCATTGGTTGTATAAAACAAAGCGCGGTTTGCAGACGGAATTAACGACAGATTATATGAACATAGAAGATGTACTGCAATTTGCAGAGGATTTTGAGAAAACAGGAAGAGTAAAAGAATTATTATTTTACGATGAAATGGATGCAGAATGGTCATTAAAAGAGATGAAAAAACTGAGTAAGCAAGTGGAGGATGAGCCCCAAGAAATACTCGTTTATTTTGATGGTGGTTATGATGTGCAGACGAAAGAAGCTGGAGTAGGTATATGTGTGTACTATAAAAAAGGAAATAAAAACTACCGAATTCGCCGCAATGCATATATAGAAGGTATATATGATAATAATGAAGCCGAATATGCGTCATTATTATACGGTATGAATATACTAGAGGAATTAGGGATCAAGTATGAAGCAGTTACACTTCGCGGGGATTCTCAAGTGGTATTGCAACAATTGGCTGGAGAATGGCCTTGCTATGATGAGCATTTAAATCATTATTTAGACCAAATTGAACAAAAAGCGAAGCAAATGAAATTAAAACTTGTATGCGAGCCAATATCTAGAAAACAAAATAAAGAAGCACATCAATTAGCAACGCAAGCATTAGAAGGAACAGTCATTGATAGTCATAAAGAAATAACCGAATAGAGAGGTGCAACGGTGGATAAAAAGCAACTCATTACAGAGGTAAATGACTTATTAGAAACGTATTGTGAAGGGTGTTTTTTGCGAGAACATAATCGAAAGACAAATAGTAAATATTATGCTCATTCATTTTGTATTAGGCAATGTACAGTTGGAGAAACATTGAAAAAGTATGGGGAACAGTTGTCATGAAAAAACATCCAGAGAACATTCTCTGGATGTTTTTTTAGTGCTTTGCTTCGTTTAATTGCTGCTCGCATTTGCTTAATTTTTTTTCCTCATTCATTAGAAACGGCTCATCTAAATCTACTGCAACAGATTTCATAATTTCAAGCTGAGAGCGAGCTGCTTCTACAGCAGTTGTGGCATGCTCTAAAGTGTCTGGATCCATTGAAATTGTTGCTGAACCCACCATCTTTTGTGCCGTTTCTACACGGAATTTCACTTCTTCAAAATCATTTACTTCTGATCCCATTTTTACTGCCTCCTTTGTATATTGCGCATTTCACATAGTTTTTGCTCTGTAAAACGGAAATATACAAAGGAATAACAAAGGAGGTTACCAAGTAAGGTAACCTCCTGTCAAATGTTGGATTAAAGTTTTACTACGTTAGCAGCTTGAGGTCCACGGTTTCCTTCAGTGATATCGAAAGATACTTCTTGACCTTCTTCTAAAGCTTTGTAGCCGTCTCCTTGAATAGCAGAGAAATGTACGAATACATCGTCAGCGCCTTCAATTTCGATAAATCCAAAACCTTTTTCGTTGTTAAACCATTTTACTTTTCCTTGCATGTTACAATTCCTCCTAAAAACATTTGCTTTTTTCATTTAGTGAAATCCATTTGAAAAGATAAGATAAACTAAAAATGCTATAATCTTGAATATTCTGCTAAATGATTAATTTAAATATACACGAATTGGGAGAATTTAGTCAAGTAAGCGATTTTATTTTTTTGTATTTTTAAATAATTTTCAGCCGAATTTTAAATAGGTATAGGACAGGCCGAGTATGTAATAGCCTTAATTGAATGCTATACATAATGGGGTGAAAGAATGAATGAGTCTTATTTATTAGATAATGACGGAATGAGAATGAGAACGGATATACCGAATTGGGTTGCGAAAGAATTTGAAAATTTTTCAAACATCGTATTAGAACCAACTTTTCCATGTTTTTTTGGTTTAACTGCTTTGAAAAAGAATGAACTTCGTTATTCCTTTCTCTCTCATAATGATTGGAGTCATTTGCCGCATACAATGTTATCTTTTTTAGAGTTAATGAAAGAACGCCCAATTGTAAGAAGAGGCTTTTTTCTTTTTGTGGAACCGGAATGTGAGGAACAATCAATCGAATATTATCGTGATTACTTTTGGAAAGTACTACAATATTTACATGAAAACGATAATCAAACATGGCCGAAGCAAATTCCTGAAGACCCAGATCATTACTTATGGGAATTTTCATTTGGCAGGGAACCGATATTCGCATTTGGAAATGCGCCAGCTTATAAACAACGAAAAACTAGGCATTTAGGAAATTCTCTTGTTATTGGGTTTCAGCCACGTACCATTTTTGATGGATTAGAAGGCGACCGTCCTAAAGGAGCATATTCAAGACAAACGGTCCGAGATCGAGTTGAAAAGTGGGATCAGCTGCCGAAACATCCTAACATTAGTCATTATGGTGATCACGAACATCGGGAATGGAAACAATACTTTATAGGAGACGATGTAGAGCCGATAAAAGGAAAATGTCCTTTTTTTCATAAGATAGAAAAGTAAGAGCCATCATCTGAATGGCTCTTTTGCATATTTTGGATGAAAAAGGGTATTTTAGTAGTGAATATTTTGATGAAAGCTAGTCTATTTTTAATCATTACATCATTACTTAATAGTAAAGGAAGTAGAAAGGATAGAACGATGTTTGGAGCGATTATACAACAAATTGTATTAGGTATTTCATTAGCGGCGCCAGTCGGTCCGATTAATATTGAAATGTTAAAACGAGGAATTGAACGAGGTTTTTGGCATGCCTGGATTGTTGGAATTGGTGGCATGACTGCAGACATTTTGTTTATGCTTCTCATCTACTTCGGTTTATCTTCTGTGTTTATGTATACATATGTACAAGCTTTTATGTATTGCACAGGTTTTTTCTTATTATTTCATTTAGGATTTCAAAGTGTAAAACAAGGAATTTCCCACTCGAATATGGAATATAAAAAGGAAGAGGTAGGTGGTCTTAAACAATCGTTTATGGCAGGTTTTTTAATTGCGATATCCAATCCATTGAATCTTGTTTTTTGGTTTGGTATATACGGAAGTACACTTAGCTCATTGCTTACGAAGGTAACGAAACAAGAAGCCTTTTTGTACAGTCTTTGTATTATCGTTGGTATTATTTTGTGGAATTTAAATATTGCTTTTTCTGTCCATTTTGGCAGAACTTTATTAAAGCAAAAAGCACTCGGCTATATAACAGCCGGAGCAGGTATTATTTTAGTAGGATATTCTATCCATTTTGCATACAAAGCTTTACAGTTGTTCACATAAGATTGAAGGGGAGATTTTTATGTATCGAACCACTATTAACGGAAAAGAAATTATTATTACGTTAGCACCAAAAATTCGAAAAGAAATTACTAATAGGAATCCACTATATGAAGCGGTATTTTATAATGCAGCAAGATTACTACAAACAAAGCAACCAACGTTTGCGGTAAATCATGAAGTATTTGGGCTCATTATTGGAGAGGTACAAAGAGGAGAAGTAACAGTGTTTGCGGTGGAACATATTATTCCAAAGCAAAATATATTTGGATCGAATAATTTTTTCTCGACAATAGAGCAACAGGCAAATTTGTAAAGTGAATAGAATAAGAATAGAAAATAGAAGAAATAGTCGTAACGATATGTTGCGACTGTTTTTTTGGAAAAGGGGGAAGGAAGATGAAGAGAGTGGGGAAAGAGTTCTTTTTACAACATGATATCGTTATTATGTATAGTATCCTATTTGTTTTTATCATTATTTTAAAAATGCAATTTTTCACATGGATCGGTATGTTAGCGTGTTTGTTTGGGATTGTTTTTTATACGCTTAACGAATATATGACACATCGGTTTTTATTTCACTTAAAGCCACCTAAAAACGTATTTTTATTAAAAATGTTAAGAAGATTACATTATGATCATCACGTGTATCCAGATGATTTAAAACTTTTATTTTTGCCTGTATGGTTTAGTATACCTAGCTTTACTGTATATTTACTTATATCATACGCTATAACAAAAAGTGTTACTGTTACACTTTCATTCGGAATCGGAATGATTATCATGCTTCTTGTTTATGAATGGAAACATTATATTGCACATAAGCCGATTCGTCCCGTTACTAAGTTTGGAAGATGGCTCAAAAAACAGCACATATTACACCATTATAAAAATGAAAAGTTTTGGTTCGGTGTCTCGAATCCAGTATTCGATTTCATATTTGGAACGCTTAAAGATGGGAAAGACGTTGAATTAAGCGAAACAGCTCGTAATTTAGAAAAAGAGAAAAAAACAGAAGTGGTGCAATAAGCTCTACTTCTGTTTTTGTTTTAACGAGAATAAAAGCTTGATTAGTGTGGATTGAAAAGCCAAAAAGTTTATGTTGAGATAGTATATTAAAAACTTAGGGGAATTTGCCGAAAAATGTCTATCGAAAAATCTTTGCAGGAATGTATGGATTGTCTAAAATGAAAATAAGTTTCTGAATATTTATAAAATTTAGTCTTTAGGTATACAAGAGGGAAATGTATTTCTAGTAAGAGAGGGGATCGGAGAATGAAACGAGATGATACTTCAGCACGTAAGTTACAAAATGAGGTGAATTATACCGAAGTTGTTCAGTCAGAAGAATTTCAATTGCTATTAAATACGAAAAAGAAGTTTATCGTTCCGATGAGTATTTTCTTCTTAAGTTTTTTTATTGCGTTACCTATTTTAACATCGTATTCAAAGGTGCTCAATACACTGGCATTTGGTGATGTTACGTGGGCGTGGGTATTTGCGTTTGCGCAATTTATTATGACGTGGGCTTTATGTATGATTTATAGCAAAAAGGCGGAATCCTTTGATGAAATCTCGCAAAAAATTCTACAAGATATGCAAAAAGGGAGGGGCTGAACTTGAATACGACTGCGTTTGCACTATTTTTAATTATTGTCCTTGGTACGCTAGTCATAACCTATTTTGCATCGAAAAAAACGAAAAATGCGAGCGAATTTTATACAGCTGGAGGGGGGTTAACTGGTTGGCAAAATGGGCTGGCCATTGCGGGAGATTATATGTCTGCTGCGTCATTTCTTGGTATAGCTGGAGCGATAGCGTTAACTGGGTTTGATGGATTCTTTTATAGTATCGGCTTTTTAGTTGCTTATTTAGTTGTTCTATACCTTGTCGCAGAACCGCTTAGAAATTTAGGGAAGTACACGTTAGCGGATATGATTGCGGCACGTTTTGATGCAAAAAAAGTACGTGGAGTTGCAGCGCTTAATACGATGACGATTTCAATTTTTTATATGATTGCACAATTAGTTGGTGCGGGTGCACTTATTAAACTATTATTAGGTATTGAATATACAACATCTGTATTAATCGTCGGCACACTTATGACTGTGTATGTTATTTTTGGAGGAATGACAGCTACGAGCTGGGTTCAAATTGTAAAGGCTGTACTACTTATGGCTGGTACATTTATTATTTCTGTTATTGTTTTTTCCAAATTTAATTTCAGTGTGACTGAAATGTTCGCTCAAATGAAAACAGCTACGCCGTTAAAAGATTCGTTTTTAAATCCAGGAGTAAAGTATAAAGATGGTCTTGATACGCTTTCTTTAAATTTAGGACTAGTCCTTGGTACTGCAGGATTACCACATATTCTTGTTCGCTTTTTTACAGTACGTGATGCAAAAACAGCACGTCAATCTGTTGTATACGCTACGTGGTTAATTGGTGCATTTTATATTATGACAATTTTCTTAGGGTTTGGAGCAGCGGCGTTTGTAGGAAATGAGGCGATTATTAAAGCAAACCCTGCTGGTAATATGGCAGCACCTTTATTAGCTAAAGCGTTAGGTGGAGATTTCTTATTTGCTTTCGTATCAGCCATTGCCTTTGCAACAATTTTAGCTGTAGTGGCAGGACTTGTATTAACAGCAGCATCAGCATTCGCACATGATTTTTATAATGAGATTCTTCGTAAAGGAAAATCAACGGAAAAAGAGCAAGTATCCATGGCTCGTTATGCGTCTATTGGAGTAGCGGTATTGTCTATTATACTAGCGTTATTTGCCCAAACATTAAATGTAGCATTTTTAGTTTCGTTAGCATTTGCAGTTGCAGCGAGTGCAAATCTACCAGTTATATTATTCACAATATATTGGAAACGCTTCAATACAACAGGTGCCATCTCTGGTATGATTGTTGGTCTTGTATCAGCTATTGTTCTTGTAGCGTTAAGTCCAAATGTTTGGAACCCTGTAGCTGGAAAAGCTATATTTGTTGGGGAAGCGATATTCCCATATACGACACCTGGAATTATTTCGATCCCGCTCGGATTCCTGGCAGCATATTTAGGAACCGTTTTATCTAGTAAGAAAGAAGATGCAGCGAAATTTGATGAAATTCTTGTGAAATCTAATACTGGTCATGGTATTAGCGATGCATCCTCGCATTAAAAAAGAGGAGCTTTTCGATAGATAAGAAAAGCTCCTTTTTCTTGTAAATATTACTGTATTGTTAGTAGGATTTTGTCTTAATTTTGTGGAATGAAAATAAGCAGGGAGAAATTTAAATCATCATGGCACCAGTGCAGCTTTTGTGAGAAATAAGTTGTTATGGAAGGTGGAAGAAATGATGAAAACGAAACAGACTGATGAGTTATTAGCAAAAGACGAGCAATATGTTTGGCACGGAATGCGTCCCTTTAGTCCAAATAGTACAATGGTAGGGGCAAAAGCAGAAGGGTGCTGGGTTGAAGATATACAGGGGAAAAGATATTTAGATGGAATGAGTGGTCTTTGGTGTGTGAATAGTGGATATGGAAGAAAAGAACTTGCAGAGGCGGCATATAAGCAATTACAAACATTATCATACTTTCCGATGTCACAATCGCATGAACCGGCTATAAAGCTTGCAGAAAAATTAAATGAGTGGCTTGGAGGAGAGTATGTTATTTTCTTCTCTAATAGTGGTTCAGAAGCGAACGAAACAGCTTTTAAAATAGCAAGGCAATACTATGCACAAAAAGGTGAACCGCATCGTTATAAATTTATGTCACGTTACCGCGGATATCATGGAAATACAATGGCAACGATGGCAGCGACGGGACAAGCACAGCGTAGATATCAATATGAGCCATTTGCTTCAGGATTTTTACATGTAACGCCGCCAGATTGTTATCGTATGCCTGGAATAGAAAGAGAGAACATTTATGATGTAGAATGTGTAAAAGAAGTAGACCGTGTCATGACATGGGAATTAAGTGAAACGATTGCAGCCTTTATTATGGAACCAATTATTACGGGTGGGGGCATTTTAATGCCCCCACAAGACTATATGAAAGCTGTTCATGAAACGTGTCAAAAACACGGCGCACTACTTATTAGTGATGAAGTGATTTGCGGTTTTGGACGTACAGGAAAAGCATTTGGATTTATGAATTATGATGTGAAGCCAGATATTATTACAATGGCAAAAGGGATTACAAGCGCATATTTACCGTTATCAGCGACAGCTGTGAAAAAAGAAATATATGAAGCATTTAAAGGCAAGGGAGAATATGAATTTTTCCGTCATATTAATACTTTTGGTGGGAACCCAGCAGCTTGTGCATTAGCACTTAAAAACTTAGAGATTATGGAAAATGAAAATTTAATTGGGCGATCTGCACAAATGGGCTCGCTTTTACTAGAGCAATTAAAAGAAGAAATTGGAGAGCATCGACTTGTTGGCGATATTAGAGGAAAAGGTCTACTAGTTGGAATTGAACTAGTAAACGATAAAGAGACGAAAGAGCCAATTGATAACGACAAAATAGCAAGTGTTGTAAATGCTTGTAAAGAAAAAGGGTTAATTATAGGACGAAATGGTATGACAACAGCAGGATATAATAACGTTTTAACATTAGCACCACCGCTTGTTATTTCAAGTGAAGAAATTGCTTTCGTAGTTGGAACGTTGAAGACAGCGATGGAACGTATTTAATGAATCGAGCGAGCTGTAATATACAGCTCGCTTTTATTTATTATGTGAAATATGATAATTCTTTTTAGGGAGGGGAATTTTATGACAAAATATGATCCTAATCAACATTATCACATCGGATATTATGAAGATGGATATGATTTGGAACTGACAGCGTACAAAAGAATACATGAACCAGTTTGGGATGCTTATATTCCGTATTATGAGGTAGACGATTTTTATAAGAAAGTGGAGGAAATGAAGCTAGGTGAATATATAGATGATTATGGAATTATGGTGTACTCATTTCGTAATGATATTGATGATGAAGAAGCACGAACTATTTTTGAAAACTGGTTAAAAAAGAACGGGATTGTTTAAAGATAAAATAAAAAGGAGATTGCTATCTTATAAGATAGCAATCTCCTTTTTATTTTATGAAACTTATTTACTTGCTTTCATTGCTTTATCTTTTGCACCAAAAGTGTATTTTAACATTGGTGGTGTAATCATTGTAGTTAAAATAACGACAATAACGATAGCTGTAAAGTAATCTTGTGCTAGTAGACCTGAAGAAAGTCCTGTTCCTGCGATGATAAGTGCAACTTCACCACGAGAAACCATTCCAGCACCGATAATTGCAGAAGACTTAGCGTCAAATCCAGTCATTCGTGCACCAAATCCACAACCAATTAGTTTCGTTAATACAGCGATTATTGTTAATGCTAAGATGAACCAAATTTGATTGCCAATACCGTCAAATGTAATATTCATACCGATACTTACGAAGAACACGGGAACGAACATAGCGTAAGCGATTGGTTCTACTTTCTTTTCTACTTCATGTTTGTAGTTCGTTTGAGAAATAGCGATACCAGCTGCGAAAGCACCGATAATACCAGCAATTCCTAATAGTTCGCCGAAATATGCGAATGAGAAACAGATGATAAGAGCCGCACTCACGATAGACTCAGATACGCGTAGTGGTGATAACCAGCGCATGATCGCAGGAACACCTTTCCATCCGATTAAAATAATAGAAGCGAAGAATACAACTTTCTTCAAGATAACCATTGTTAAGTTAACATCGTCTGTACCTAAGAAGCTCATTGCAAATGCTAATAAAATAACGACAAGAATGTCATCAAATACAGCCGCGCCAAGCATCGTTGTACTTTCACGTGTTTTCATCTTGCCTAAATCGCGAAGTGTTTGAACTGAAATACTAACACTTGTCGCACATAGAAGTAATCCTAAAAATACAGCATTTCCTTGTTCCATTCCCATAACAAGACCAGAAACGTAACCACCTACGAATGGAAGAATAATACCTCCAAGTGCAACAGCTAAAGAAGAATTACGATTTGCGTTTAATTCTTCTAAGTCTGTTTCAAGTCCTGCCATAAACATTAAAAGAATAACACCGACATTACTTAATTGTGTTAGAAGCTCTGAATTTTCAATCCACCCTAATACAGCTGGACCGATAACGATACCGACAATTAATTTACCTAGTACAGAAGGTTGACCTAATCTAACACTAAGATCACCAGCAAGCTTTGTACTTAATAAAATAAGTGCAATTTGAAAGAAAAATTCGAATTCCATCGGATCCTCTCCTCATCATTTTTATTTTTATCATACGATTTCTCGGAATTTGCCTAATGAAAATATGTAAAACCCATTAAACAAAGGGTCTTGTTACAAGTTCTTTTGAACTCGTAATTTGAACCTGTAATTAATATATAATAGATTTTACAAAAAATCAATGAAAAAATGGGAGCTTTTTGAGGAAGAAGCTGTGCTATTGGGGATATAGGTATAAGAGTAGCGTGTGAATTTTATATTTATGAAATAGTATGAAGTTCTTTTCCATTACAAATAATAAAGCCTAAATACGATTTCACGAATTATAACTGTGAAAGGGAGGACTTATAATTTGAAGTCATTAAAAAATAACTTGTCTATTGTTGCTTTAGGTGGAGTAAATGAAATAGGGAAAAATATGTATGCTATTCAATATGAAAATGATATTGTCGTTATTGATTGCGGATCTAAATTTCCAGATGAAAGTTTATTAGGAATCGATTTAATAATTCCAGACGTCACATACTTGCAAGAGAATAAAGAAAAAATTCGCGGGTTAGTAGTGACACATGGGCATGAGGACCATATTGGCGGAATACCATATTTTTTAAAACAACTAAACGTACCAATCTATGCAACGAAGTTAACGCTAGGTTTAATTGGAATTAAATTAAAGGAACATAATCTTCAAGATGATACAGCATTAATCGTTATTCATTCAGAATCAGAAATTGATTTTGGTTCTATTAAGACGACTTTTTTTAAAACGAATCATAGTATTCCAGATTGTCTCGGTATTGCTTTCCATACACCAGAAGGTACTGTAGTACATACAGGTGATTTTAAATTTGATTTAACACCAGTAAATAATCAACATCCTGATATTCATAAAATGGCTAAAATAGGTAGTGAAGGTGTACTAGCTTTACTATCTGAAAGTACAAATGCAGAACGACCAGGCTTTACTCCATCAGAGAGATCGGTAGGGGAACGGATAGAGGAAATATTTATGAAAGCAAATCGAAAAGTAATTATTTCTACATTTGCTTCTAATGTGAATCGCGTTCAGCAAATAGTTGAAGCTTGTATAAGAACAAATCGAAAACTGGCTTTGCTCGGTAGAAGTATGGTAAATGTAGTAGAAGTTGCTCTAGAGAAAGGGTATTTACATATTCCAGACGGTATGTTAATTGAAGCGAGTGAGGTAAATCGTTTAGATCCAATGCAGGTCGCAATACTTTGTACAGGAAGCCAAGGAGAACCAATGGCAGCTTTAGCGCGTTTAGCAAGTGGAAACTATAGACAAGTTGATGTATTACCAGAAGATACGGTTATTATAGCCGCGACTCCTATTCCAGGAAATGAACGTAACGTTTCGAGAATTATTGATAATCTATTTGCTTTAGGAGCCAAAGTGATTTATGGATCCGGTAGTTCTACTGGAGTCCATGTATCTGGTCATGCGTATCAAGAAGAACTGAAATTAATGCTCACATTAATGAAGCCGAAATATTTTATTCCCATTCATGGAGAGTTCAGAATGCTACATCACCATAGTTTATTAGCAGAATCAATTGGTGTTGAAAAAGAAAATATATTTATCGTTCGTAATGGGGATGTTGTAGATATAAATAATGAAGTGGCAATTCAATCTAGAAAAATACAGGCAGGAAATATATATGTAGATGGATTAGGAATTGGTGATGTTGGTAATGCCTTATTACGTGATCGTAAACAACTTTCAGAAGATGGAATGCTCGTAATAGTTATTACTTTTAATAAAGTGGATGGAGAAATAATTTCAGGTCCTGATATTATTTCTCGTGGATTTGTATATGTTCGTGATTCAGAAGAATTTTTGAAGGAATTAAATAAATTAGCTGTTAGTACGATTAATAATTTAAAGAAAGAGAAAGTGAATAGCTGGGGTATTTTGAAAAGAGAAGTAAGAGAAGCTTTAGGGAAGTATATATATACGAATACGAAAAGAAAGCCGATGATTCTTCCTATAATAATAGAGGTTTAATAATGAATAAAAAGAATTCTCGTATGGGAATTCTTTTTTGTTTTGAAGACAAAATGAACATATAATGAAATAAATAGAAATTGGAAGGGAATAAAAGATGTTATTAAATAAACGTTTTACAATTGGAGAAATGGCAAAAATGCATAATATAGCGGAATCTACTTTACGTTATTATGATGAAAAAGGAATTTTTCATCCGTCCATTGTGGACCCGCAAACGAATTATCGCTATTACACAATCGATCAGTTCTCACTATTAGATACGATTAAATTTTTACGTCAATTAAATATTCCATTAAAGGAAATTAAGAAATATATTGATGAAAGAAACCCAGCATACGCACTCAATTTACTGGAAAAACAACAAGAAATGATGTTAAAAAAACAAAGAGAGATTGAGTATGCTTTGGCGAAAATGGAGCATAGAATTCATTTAATTAAGGAAGCAACAAAAGCAAAAGCTGAACAAATGGTAATTAAAGAGATACCGCAGCGAAAAATTACAGCAATCGCAGTTGCCCCAAATACGACGGATGATATGTTTGAGTACTATATTCATTCGTTGCAAAAAAATATGAGGCAAATGGATGATAGCTTATTTTCTGGAGATATCGGTGTAACCGTTGCAAAAAAAGGATTAATGCAAAATGAGTTTCAGGCATATAGTAGCGTTTTTATTCTTTTGGATTACATGCCTTTTCAAGTACATAGTTCAGATGAAATTAAAGAAGGTATATTTGCTTGTGTATATCACCACGGACCATATGAAGAAACTGATGAAACATATAAGAAGTTAATGAAATACATTGATCAAGAAGGATATGAAGTAAGTGGAGATGCGATTGAGATTGCATTAATTGACTGGTCTGTAACAGAAAATTCAGATGAGCAAGTAACAGAAATTCAAATTCCTGTAGTGAAAAAATAAGGTGAAAACCTTTGAACTAATTACAAATTTACATTCATTAGTATAATTCAGTTACCTATTTTTTAATTCTCTCTTGACCTTCAAGTTACTTTAAGGTTTAAACTGTGAACAGAGCGTTGAAAAAAGGAGCATACTAGTATGGAAGTAACAGAAAAATTAAGAGAAAAACCAATTAAAAGTTTATTTATTTCTTATTTAATACCAGCTGTTCTCGGGATGGTATTAATGTCAGTTAATATTGTAATTGACGCGGTTATGATTAGTAGGGGAGTTGGAGCAAACGGTTTAGCAGGAGTAAACGTGGCTATTCCAGCGTTTTCAATTTTCTTCTCTATTTCATTATGGATTGGAATGGGCGGGGCAACGTTATATTCTATTGCACTAGGTGAAAATAAAATAGAAAGAGCAAGGTCTATTTTTACTCAATCTATGACGGTAGCAGTCATTATCGTAGGTATTTTAGCAGCGATTTGTTTATGGAGAATAGAAGATTTAGCATACTTATTCGGTGCGAATGAAGTGATTTTACCGTATGCGTTAGACTATTTACACGTGTTATTAACATTTGGGATGATATACGTTTTAGAAAATATTTTAAGTACATTTATACGAAATGATGGAAATCCTAATTTAGCAATGGCAGGTCTTGTTGTAACGGCTGTATTAAACATAATGTTTGACTATATCTTTATTTTTATTTTTGGATGGGGCGTAACAGGTGCTGCTTCAGCAACTATTCTTTCGGCAGCGATCGGTTTCCTTGTATTATTAACTCATTTCTTTAGAAAAAGTAGTATTTTAAAGTGGACGAAATTCCATTTTGAATGGGATACGATTAAACAAATTATGATAATAGGTTTTCCGAGCTTTATAACAGAAAGTACGGTGGCAATCGTAACGATTGGTTTTAATATAGCATTCGTCCAATATGCAGGAGAAGTAGGAGTAGCTTCCTATGCGATGGTCAATAGCATTCATGCGATGACATTACTATTATTCTTCGGTGTAGGTGCTGCATTGCAACCAATTGCTAGTTTCCATTACGGTGCAAATTTATCAGAAAGATTGCGTGAAGGATTACAGTTTGCTGTGAAAATTGCAGTTGTACTTGGGGGCGTTGCGATAATTGTCGGATTATTCTTCGGGAAATATATCATTGGTCTATTTGATGTCCAATCTCCAGAATTATTGGAGTTAACATTAACAGGTATTAGTTTGTTCTTTATCCAATACGTATTTTTAGGCTATAACATTGTGTATGGAGAGTACTTCCAATCAGTGCGACAAACGAAAAAATCCGCGCTTATTATAATGAGCCGAGGGTTACTATTTGTTATTCCATTGTTATGGATTATGCCAAAGGTATTTGGGATAAACGGAATTTGGCTCGTTATGCCAGTAGCGGAAGTAATAACAGCGATTATTCTATTTACGATGAATCGTATGAAACATCCTGTTCCATTAAACATGGCGGGAGAGAAGGGAGTAATATAATGAAGAAAATCCCCTTAAGCAATTAAGGGGATTTTCTATTCTTTTAAACTAATTGCAAAAGATCCATCTATTTCTTGAACAGAAGCAAAGGCAACGTTTTTAATATTTGTAATTCCTTTTTCTTTTAACTCTTTATATAACCACTGTTTGTCCTTATGAATTAACTTTAAGTTATCGTATTGAATTTGTGAATCAACGATAAGGGCAATTGGTAATCCAGCATATTTAACATCTATGTTCAAATCTTTTGGAGTTAATGGTACAAGTTCACGCTTTGGCAAAATACTAATGGCTCCATTTGCTTCTAAAATAGCATATTCAATTTCGTGAACACTCGGGTATCCTGCAACGCGAAGGTTAGAAAGTAGTTCAGCAATGGGATATCTACTTTTTTGTAGGTTCTCAAAAATAATGTCACCATGTTTAATTAAAATGATAGGGTGTCCAAGAATAAAACGATTTAGTTTGTTGAATAGGCTTAATTTTGTAAGGATTAAATGCAAACATGTAATAACGACCATACCGAGAAAAGCTTGCAAAGCACCAGAGACTGGTATGGCTTGAAAAGCTAAATAAGATAAAAAGATAATAGCACCAAAATCATGAGGAGTTAGTTGTGCTAAAGCAGATTTACCGAGCATCTTAAGTGATAATAAAAATAAGATAAAAAAGAATGATACGTTACATAAAAAGAGAAGCAATAGGGACACTCCTTCGTGCAAAGTTGTACTTACTGTTCCCGAAAGGAATATAAATATTACTTTCTAGAGGATAAATTAGGGTGAATTGGAATTTGTCTGTATACAAACAAATAAATGGATATTATGATGAAAGAAGCAAAAAACATAGGAGTATACAGATATGAAAAAGAAGAAAATAATTAAATATATTATAGCAATCATAATGGTTTGCGCTGTTTATGCGGGATTCTTACAATATAACATTTATAAGCATGGGCATATGAATGCCACCTACGATGCGGATTATATAATTGTGTTAGGCTCGAAGGTAAACGGGACGAAACCATCTTACTCATTGCAATACCGTATTGATAAAGCAGCTGAGTATTTAAAATCACATGAGAAAACAATCGCTATTGTGTCTGGAGGGAAAGGAAAAGGAGAAGATATTTCAGAAGCATTAGCAATGAAAAATGGATTAATGAAACTAAAAATTGCAGAAGAACGCATTATAATGGAAGATAAGTCAACGAGTACAGATGAGAACATTAAATACTCAAAACCTTTAATTCCGGACAATATGAAAAAAGGAATGATCGTAACAAACGATTTCCATATGTTTAGAGCGAAAAAAATAGCAGCAAAACAAGGTTTACAATTAGAAGGGCTATCAGCCGAAACGCCGAGGCGAATTGTCATTTCATCGAATATACGAGAGTATTTAGCCATTACGCAATATTGGTTTATGAATCGAATATAGAGAAAAGTAATCCCGTCTGGAAGTCCAGGCGGGATTATTTTTGAGGGAAATCTTACACATATGTCATGTTCATGAAAGGTAAAGCGATAGTTTCTGGAATAGATTCCTGACATAATGAAGATAACAAAAACTATTTAGAGGTGAATCGGATGAAAGGAAATAATATATTATCTTCACTATGTTACTTTAGTATCTTTTTTGCACCATTTTTACTTCCAATTATCGTGTACTTCGTTGCAGAGGATGAAGTGAAATACCACGCGAAAAAAGCATTTTGGTCACATATTTTCCCGTACGCAATTTTATTCGGAGGATTAGCGATATCAGGAATATACGGTTTAGGATTCAATCAATCTGACGGTGCTGGAATTGGAATGATGATCACATATGCAGTGTTCATTCTTGTAGGAATTTACTACTTTATTTGGAATATCGTAAAAGGTATTAAAGTTTTGAAAACGGCGTAATAAGATAAGAAATAATATGATGTGAATCTGTCGTTATTTGTCGGTAAGTCGATATCCCTTGTCGAATCGTTGATATATTCGAAAAATCGTTGATATAGTGTAAGGAACCGTTGATATAATTTCATTTACCGTATTGATAAACGTTTTAAAAAAGAGCAATTTAAAAAGAATTGCTCTTTTTGTGCTTATAAGTTGTGAATATTGAAAAAGATGTGTTAATTTTTCATTATGAAGAGAAAAAAGGAGTGATTTTCATGAATGAGATCATACATAAGATGGAGCAACACGTTTCAGTTCGTAAATATAAAGAAGAATCAATTCCGAAAGATGTAGTAGAAAGAATGGTGCAAGCTGCGCAGCATGCGGCTTCCTCACATTTTGTACAAGCCTATTCTGTTATATATGTAACAGATCAAAACCTAAAGGCTAAATTAGCAGAGCTATCTGGAAATCGTCACGTGAAAGACTGCGCAGCATTCTTTGTTTGTTGTGCAGATTTAAAACGACTTGAAATGGCATGTGAAAAACATAGCACAGAGATAAAGCATGAAGGAGTAGAAGACTTTATCGTAGCAACGGTAGATACTTCACTCTTTGCGCAAAACTTAGCGTTAGCAGCAGAATCGTTAGGATACGGCATTTGTTATATTGGTGGTATTCGTAATAATCCGAGAGAAGTGAGTGAATTGCTTCATTTACCAGATAAAGTATATCCTGTATTCGGAATGACAGTCGGTGTACCAGATGAAGATCATGGAGTGAAACCGCGTTTACCAGTAGCAGCAATCCTTCATGAAAATGGATATGATGAAAAGAAATATGATGAATTATTAAATGAATACGATGAAACGATGAGTGCGTATTATAAAGAAAGATCATCAAACAAGAAAAGTGTAGCATGGACGGAATCAATGAGCTCATTTATGTCCAAAGAAAAAAGAATGCATATGAAAGAGTTTTTAAGTGAAAAAGGACTTAATAAGAAATGAGTAAAAAGGCAGACCTGAATGCAGGTTTGCCTTTTTTGGAGGAGAAAATATGAAGAAAGCTTTAATCTTTTTATCCTGAAAAACTTATTTATAACAAATGCAAACTTTCAATAAGAAGATACATACCTGTGCAACTCAAAAGGATATACGTAAATATTTTGAAAATCCGTTGATTAAGCCATTTGAAAATAATTTGGCCTATATACAAACCTAGAAATACGATTGGAATAGCGTAAAAACTTGATTCCCAAATTGTTTTGTTTGTACCAGTAAAGAGTATTTGAGTTAGTAGGCTAATGAAATATATAAATAGATAAAAAGCTAAAGTAGTTGCTCTCAATTTCTCTTTTTTCGTATCGGTTCCTGTAAAGTACAGTAACAGGGGTGGTCCTGGCATACCGATACTTGTCGTTAAAAGACCGGATAATCCGCCCACTAAGAAATCTCTAGATTTTGTTGATTTAATCTTAAGGTTGCATATTAGCATCAACGTTAATAGTAAGAGCAGGATGCTAATTGCTAATTTAAATGTGTTGATGTTAATGGTAATGAAAATGAAAATACCAAAAGGTACACCAACTATACTTCCGAAAATTAACCTTTTCAGTAGAATAAAATCAATGTCCATTCTTATTTCCCAAATGAGTGATATGGAAATAATTAATGATAAAATGATATTTATTTGTATAGCTTCTTGTGGTAGAAATAACATGAGTAAGAAAGGGGTTGCCATAATAGAAAAGCCAAAACCTGTACTTGTTTGTAAAATAGAAGCTACTAATATAATACATATAAAAATGAATATAATCTCCAAAATAGCCCTCCTACATAATCAGATCCAATGCATATTTTAACATAAAGAGAAACTTTAATCAGTGGGGGGCTTACTATCCTTTAATACGGAAAAAAAGCGGCAAAATAGCCGCTTTTTATGTTGCAGTTAATATTCTAATGACGATTCTGTAGCTTTAAAATACTTTTCACGTGAAGGAGTCATTACTCGGAGTGCTAATAAACAGGAAAGGAAAAGAATGAGTAACGAGCTACTTATTACAGTAATTTGAACAGAAAGAAATTGTGCGGATGCCCCAATTGCTAAAACGAAAAAGATTTGGATGAAATTTTTTATGGAATCAAACACGCTATCGATACGTCCTATCATATGTACAGGGATGTTATTTTGATAAAATGTGATAAAGCCAGTACCAGCAAATGATGAAGAAATGCCAAGTAAAATGAAACCGCCTGCTGCAACTATAAATGAATTTGAAAAGGAAAAAATTACATAACCTATTGCTGTGAAAATTATACCGAGTCCGATACAATGTTGAATTGGTAATCGTTTGGCAAAGAGAGAAACAAGAAATGAACCGAAAATATAAGCAGCACCAGTTATACTAACAAGCATGCTATATTCCATATCGGATAAAGACAGTACTTGATTTGTGAATACAACTTCTTGTGAATCGAGCGCCATAGAAACAAGCATAGTCGCTTGAAATAAAACGAATATGAGAATGATGTAAGTTTCAGTTCGAGCGAATGAAAAAACTTGTTTCCAATCACTTCGTAATGTTTGTCCGAAAGTATTTGCAACTTCTTCGTTTTGTTTTGTTTGTAATGTAATGTTCGGCAAGAAGTAAATGAGAATGGTAGAAAGTAGAAAGGAAAGTGAGTTGCAGTAAATAACAAAGGATGCTGAGTACGTGGTGAGAAGTATTCCAGCAAGGGCTGGACCGATAATAAAAGCCCCGCTTGTACAAAAGTTATTCCAAGCGTTGAATTGAGCGCGTTCTTCAGCTCGTATGAGCATTGTTTTATAAGAAAATGAAGCTGGATCGAAAAATGATGTAGCAATACGAGTCAAAAAGATAAAAATATAAATGGCCCAAATAGAATCAAATAGTGGAATACACCCAATGAGAGCTGCTCGAATTATATCTGTGATGAGCATAATGGCCCGTTTGTTTAATCGATCTACTATGCTACCAGACCATATTTTTGTAACAACGGTGGCAATTGGACCTACAATCCATAATCCTGCTACAGCAGCAGGGGAGTTTGTGCTATTTAACACTATTAAGTTTAGAGCGATAAGATACATAAAATCACCTAAACGAGAAATTCCTGTTCCTGACAATAATAATAATTTATTTTTCATGAACAAATGGCCCTTTCTTTCATTGTTTTTTAATCTTGCAGGAAATAGCATATTCTTCTTCAGAGTTTGATTGACGAGCGGTTTTGTTTTCCCAGCGTAATAAAACTTGTGTAATCTCCCAAGTCAGCTGTTGTAATTCCTCCGGAGTTAAAAATAGATGAGATACAATATGACTACCTGTATTCGTTCCTTCTGTGCCGCTCTCTTCAATATAGAAGTGAGCTGCTTTTGCTTTATAATATTTTTCAATAATCCCTCGTTTTTCCTTCGTTTCTACTAATTCAAGCAACCCTCCATCGTATAAAATTTGAACGTGATAATGTACGCTTCCAGCAGTTTTGTTTAGTTTAGTAGCTACTTGTTTTGCAGTGAGTGCTTCGTCTTTTAAAAGGTGAAGGATTTGAATACGAGTTGCATTAGAAATGAGCTTCTGCTGCTCAGCTGAAATAGTAAGTCTATCGTCAAACATTATGGCATCCCCTTTCTTATAATCTAAATTTATTGTACATTCTAAAAAATTAGAACGTAAGGGAAATAAATCATCTTTTTCCTTTATATTTCGACATAAATAAAAATAGCATGTACATAAACATGCTATTAATTGGAGGTAGATTCCTCATTAAATTCCCCGCGATAAAATAAAAACAGCCATATAAAACTAACTAAAATACAACATATAGCTAGAAAACTACCAATCATTTGAGGAGAAAGGATTTCTAATAGCCACCCTGTAATGAACATAGATAACTGTATAAGCGAACCATAAATTGAGTAATGACATGAAAAAACTTTACCAATCATATTTTCGTGCGTGTAAGTTTGAAGTAATGTCGTATCAAGTGGAACGATGATGCCTCCTGCTATGCGCATACAGAGCAATGTAGTGATACCGATAATAAGTTGATCAGATAAAATGAATCCGAGAAAGAAAATTCCCTGTAGGAAATAGGCCCAACCAAATGCTTTTTTCATTTTCTCTTTATTATGAGATATATAAAGATTAACGAGGAGGCTGCCGATGATAAGCCCCGCCCCCTGAACCGAATATAAAACTCCAATGTTAGTGTGGAAAATTTTTTCAGCATAGATTGTTAAAAGCAGCTGATAAGCACCTCCAATAATGCCCCATGAAATGCCGACAAGAATTAATGTTAAAATGATTTTTGTTTGTAATATGTATGTATAACCATCTTTTATATCAGTGAACAATGCTTTGTTCTTGTTACAAGTATCATGAGCAGGAATACTCATATTATAAATAAAATAGGCTGAAATAAAGTACGACAGGCTGTTCATTAAAAAAGCAAACTCAATATGGAAAGAATGTGCAACTATTCCGCCTAAAGAAGCCCCCATAATAGACATAAAACCATTCATTGTACTAGAAAGAGAGTTCGCAGTTACGAAATGATTTTGGTGTATGATATTCTTTAAAGTTGCTTGTTTAGCCGGCTCAAATAAACAAGAAAGTACAGATAAACATATATTAGCAATGAAAATAATCTCAATTTTATATGGTGCAAATAAGTAAGTGAGGACGAGCATGCCTCGTAAAATATCGGTAAAAATCATAATATTCTTTTTAGAAAAACGATCTACAATTCCGCCAATGAAAGAGCTAAGAAGAAGCTGGGGTAAACCTTTACTTATAAAAGTAAGTGCGATCATAAACGGAGATTCCGTTATGCTATAGACGAATGTTAATAAAGCTACCGTGTGAAACCAATCCCCAAGTACACTTAATGTTTGACCGTAAAATAGTTTTTTGAAGTTATTATTTGTTTTAAGTAGTGCGGAATAAGAAACTGACATAAAAGGATTAATCTTTATGTAATGATGATGCTTGAACTTGTTTTTTCCATTCGCTTACATACACTTTCTCTTCTGTAGAAAGTCCAACAGGTAATTGTGTAATCAATTCTAAACTATTTCCATCAGGATCGTTAAAGTATACAGCGGCATGTGCTAATTCTGGAAAAACAATTGGTTCAATTGGTTCCATTCCAAAGTCTTTTCGTGCTGAAATTCCTTTTTGATTTAACCAGTGTATCGCATTTTCTAAATCATGTAAGCTTACTTGAAAGGCTATGTGTCGTAAAGAGGGGTGATAATTCACTTTGTATTCTGTGCCTTCCCAAAGACCGAGCCAACTTTCATTTTCTTTAATCCAAAAGAAAGCAATATCATCTCCTCTTTTATATAGTTTCAGTCCAAGTGATTCATAAAAAGATATTGATTTCTCTAAGTTACGGACGGGTAAATGCGCTTCGTAAAGACCTTTAATCATGGTAATCCTCCTTAATAAAAATGTTTCTTATTCCATAGTAAACGATATTTTGTTAGTTGAAATCACAAATAAGAGGGATATAAATTCATACGAAAGTATGAAAAAACAGCTCAAATCTGAGCTGTTTTCGTATAGTTTTTCATTCATTTGTTAAGGATAGGATATATTAGTATCCGTATCCGCCGCCACCCCAACAGCTACATCCGATGATGATTAGAAGGATGAATAGTACGATTAGCAAAGCAAATCCACCGCCGAAACCAGCGCAACTTCCACCATAGCTCATATGTTTTCCTCCTTTTAAATAAGTTAATCTATATAATTCATGGACTACTGTATACAGTATGTTTTTTGTGTGGAAAAGGAGCCAGTCTCTTTTGTAATTAGACAAACGCCTGTGTGGTCATTTTAAGTGTATATTGAGCTAGGGATGTATGAATGAATCGTTATATATTTTGCAATTTGTTCATAAAAAAACATAAAAATTGTAAAAAAAACCATTTTTATATTTTTTTATGAGAGGATTTGTACTATAATTTTACAAGTAATATTATGGGAAAAGGGAGTTTTAGTAAAGAGATGGAGATGGGAAAATTACATAATAAAATAGAAAACAAAAAGAAAGAGCTAATTCAACTTGTTGCTAGACACGGGTTGGATCATGATAAAGTTTTGTTATTTAGCCGAGATTTAGATATACTAATTAATAAGTTTATGAATGTAAAAGATAAAGTACATAAATAAATAATTTGTAGTTTTTTATATTAAGATATTTCATAAAAGAAGGAGAGAACAGTATTTGGAACATTTACAAGAAGAGCTGTATAAACAAATAAAAGAAGAAAAAGGTATTGTTACAATCTTTTTAAAGAGTGGCGTTAGAATAATAGGAGAAATTGTTGCGATAGACAAATTTACTGTTTTAATGTTAGTTGATGGAAAACAACAACTTATTTACAAGCAGGCTGTATCAACAATAATGAAATAAGACACTCATATTGAGTGTCTTATTTCATTATCTTTTGCAAGCTTCAACGTCAATGCCGGCAGCTAGTAATTTCTTTTCTCCATCTTGCTCGATGAGTTTTTGTAATTTAGATAGGAAAGAATCAAAGTTTGTATGCTTTGCTACTTGGAATGTCATTTTATGCTCAATTGGTAGCCACGTATCAATATCAGCTTCGTTATGCTGAATTTTCACCTCAAGTTTATCAAGTGCGTTAGCAACTTTTGCTTCGTACGTTTCTTTCGCTTCAAACTCCATCCATAAATCATATAATTCCTCACCGAGAGAACCTTGTAATGTGCGTTTAATATTTAAAATGGCTTCTTGCTCATTTATTTGTTTTTGTAATTGTAGTTCATGACTATTCATTGTATCAAAAGCAGGAATATCACCAGCTTCTGCCTCGACTAGGTCGTGAATAATAACCATTTTAAGTAATTTTTCAATATTTACTTTTTGATCTAAATAAGGCTCAACTAAAATGGCCATTAGAGACATGCGCCACGTATGTTCAGCAACACTTTCTTGACGGCCATTAGAAAGCCAGCTATGTCGCATTTCATACTTTAGTTTTTCTGCTAGTGCAATGACTTGTAAAATGTTATGTTCCATCGTGATCCTCCTCATATTTCTATACTGTAATTCTAATATGGAAATAAAATGTGTCAATTCTATGAGTATATTGCGATAAATAGATGATAAGCGTATAATACATATTATATGTGAAAACGCATTATTAAAATAAAAAAATGTTTTATAAAAATGAAAAGGGAAGGGCAGGAATATGGGAGACGAAAATCAAGGATTAGCTAGACCACAAAGAAGAAAAAGGAAGTTTGACATTTCTAGCCCAGTTGGCATTATAGTAGGTTTTGCTATAGTGATAGCGGCAATTATGATTGGTGGCGGTGGAATAAAAGCTTTTAAAAACTTTTTAGATGTTTCATCTATTTTAATTGTCATAGGGGGAACAACAGCGACAATTGTTGTGGCATATCGATTTGGAGAAATAAAAAAATACACGAAAAGTATTTTTACTGTTTTACATAGAAGAGAAGCAGATTTAGAACAGTTAACGGATTTGTTCGTTGATTTTTCGAAAAAGTCTAAAAAACATGGCCTGCTTTCTTTAGAAGTTGATGGAGAGCAAGTAGACAATCCTTTTATTCAAAAAGGAATTCGATTAATGTTAAGTGGTTACGATGAAGATGAATTAAAAGAAGTATTAATGAAAGATATTGAAACAGAAGTATATGAGTTAAGAAAAGGAGCAGTGTTATTAGATAAAATTGGCGATTTCGCTCCAGCTTGGGGCATGATAGGGACTTTAATCGGTCTTATCATTATGCTTCAAAACTTGCAAGATACATCGCAAATTGGTACAGGGATGGCAGTTGCCATGTTAACGACATTATATGGATCAGTACTTGCAAATATGATTGCAATCCCTCTTGCTGAAAAAGTGTATCGTGGTATTGAGGATTTATATACAGAGAAGAAGTTTGTTATTGAAGCAATTTCAGAATTGTATCGTGGACAAATTCCTTCTAAATTAAAGTTAAAACTGGATACATACGTATACGAAACAAAGATAAAAAAAGTAAAACGAGCAGCCTAATATTTCAAGGAGTGGTAAGGTGATGATAAAACGACCGCAAAGGGGATCGCCTCGTTGGATGACAACTTTTACAGATTTAACGATGTTATTATTAACTTTCTTTGTATTACTAGTTGCTACATCAAAGCAGGATGCAGTAAAATTGTCGAAGATGCTTGAAAAGTTTAGTGATGTGGAGCAAGTAGATGCAAAAGTAATGGAAAATACAATACCAGATATTTCACATGAAAAAAATGATGAAAAAATGGTCTCTAAAAAGAGAATGGACGAATTATATAAAAAGTTAAAAGCATATGTAGATAATAACGGTATTAGTCAAGTGAATGTATATCGAGAGGATACGGGAGTAAGCGTCGTTATAGTAGATAATTTAATATTTGATACGGGTGACGCGAACGTTAAACCAGAAGCGAAAGAGATAATAAGTCAATTAGTTGGGTTTTTCCAATCCGTACCAAATCCGATTGTTGTGGAAGGGCATACAGATAGTAGACCTATTCATAATGACAAATTCCCTTCTAACTGGGAGTTGTCTTCAGCAAGAGCAGCAAATATGATTCACCACTTAATCGAAGTGTATAATGTGGATGATAAAAGGCTAGCTGCGGTAGGATATGCAGACACAAAGCCAGTTGTACCAAATGATACACCGCAAAATTGGGAGAAAAACCGTCGCGTTGTCATTTACATAAAAGAATAGTATATTATCATTTTAATAATAAAATAATAAAAATACGAAAATTCTTTTTAAAAAATATTAAATTTTATCATTTTATTTTGTATAATGAGTGAGAATGATAAGATGAAATATTAAGATATACTTATACATAGAAGGAGAGAATTAAAAAGAATGGCACATAAAATTTTAGTTGTAGATGATGCGATGTTTATGCGAACGATGATTAAAAACTTATTAAAAAGTAATTCTGAATTTGAAATTATTGGTGAAGCAGAGAATGGAGTAGAAGCAATTCAGAAGTTTAAAGAACTTCAACCAGATATTGTAACATTAGATATTACTATGCCAGAAATGGACGGACTTGAAGCATTAAAAGAAATTATTAAAATTGATTCAAGTGCAAAAGTTGTTATTTGTTCTGCAATGGGACAACAAGGTATGGTATTAGATGCAATTAAGGGTGGAGCAAAAGACTTTATTGTAAAGCCATTCCAAGCGGATCGAGTAATTGAAGCTTTAACAAAAGTAGCAAACAGCTAATATAGAAGGGGTGCCACAAGGAATCTAAACATTGATAGCGGATATGCGTGTGGCCCCCTTTTTTCTTGTTTTAAAACACTAAATTGTTATACATAAATGAAATGTTTGTTAGACAGGTAGGGGATTAAAATGCAAACAGATCTATTAAATATATTTTTTGAGGAATCAGAAGAACATTTACAATCGCTAAATGAAAATGTGCTAACTTTAGAACAAAATCCTGCCGATATGGATGTTGTGGGAGAAATATTCCGTTCAGCCCATACATTTAAAGGTATGTCAGCGAGTATGGAATTTACGGAAATGGCGGATTTAACGCATAAAATGGAAAACGTTTTAGATGAAATTCGTCATGGGAATATAGTTGTACATGCGGAGATTATTGATGTGATTTTTGAGTGCATTGATAATTTAGAGAAGATGGTTGCAGATGTGCAACAAGGCGGAATGGGCAATATTGATGTGATTACAACTAAGCAGAAATTAGAAGCATTATTGAATGGCAATGTAGAAACTCCTGTGGAATATATTGAGCAAGAACTTATAAATAATGATGATGCAGTTTCACATGAAGTGCATATAACTGTTGAGCAACAAGCTATTTTAAAAGCAGTACGCGCAATTATGTGTATTGAAGCACTGCAAAATGTAGGTAATGTACAAAAAACAGTTCCAAGTATTGAAGAAATTGAAGCAGATGCTTTCGGGTTTGAGTTCACAGTATTTATGGATACTGATCAAAGTGAAGAAGAATTAAAACAAGTAGTGCTTCATGTTTCTGAAATTGAGAAAGTAGAAGTGAAGCAAGGGCATACATCAAAAGAAGTAGTTTCGGAAGAGTTGGCTACACAAGAAGTGGTACAAGAAGTTAAACAAGTGGCTACGCAGGTGGAATCAACTAAAGAAATATCGAAGAAACCTGCTAGTGCTACATCAGCTAAAAGCAATGCGAAGACGAAAAATGCTAAAGTGGAGAATCGTTCAATTCGTGTCCAATTAGAGAAAATCGAAAGATTAATGAATATGTTTGAAGAAAGTGTAATCGAACGTGGGCGCATTGATGAATTGGCACAAAGGATTCAAAATAAGGAGTTAATTGAGCATTTAAATCGATTAGGCGATATTTCAAAAGATATTCAAAATGTACTACTAAACATGCGTATGGTACCAATTGAAACGGTCTTCAATCGTTTCCCACGTATGGTACGTATGTTAGCGAAAGATTTAGGGAAAAAAATCGATTTACAAATTACAGGTGAAGATACTGAAGTTGATAAAATTGTTATTGATGAAATCGGTGATCCACTCGTTCATTTAATCCGTAATGCAATTGATCACGGTGTTGAGACTGTTGAACAACGTCGTGATGCAGGTAAAAATGAGACAGGTACGATTAAATTAGAAGCGTTCCATAGTGGAAATCATGTCGTAATTCAAATTACGGATGACGGAAACGGTATTCATAAAGGAAAAGTATTAGAAAAAGCGATTAAAAATGGTGTTGTAACAGAATCTGAGGCAAATAAATTAACGGACCGTGAAGTATTTGATTTAATCTTCCAACCAGGATTTAGTACAGCTGAAGTTGTATCAGATCTTTCTGGGCGTGGCGTTGGATTAGATGTAGTTAAACATACGATTCATAGTTTAGGTGGACATTTAATTATTGATTCTGAAGAAGGAAAAGGTAGTACATTTAGAATTGAACTGCCATTAACGTTGTCCATTATTCAATCTATGCTTGTTCAAACGAATGATAAACGTTATGCTTTCCCTCTTGGTAATATTGTTGAAGCAATTCGGATTAAGAGAGAAGACATCCAATCCTTACAAGGAAAAGATGTGTTAAATTACCGTAATCAAATTATTGAAGTGAAGCATTTAAGTACTGTATTTGGTGAGAAAACAGTAGATGAGGCGTTTGCGTCATATGATGGTCAAATGGTTCCTGTGTTAATTGTTCGTAATACACATCGCAGCTATGGACTTATTGTAAACACAATTATCGGTCAAAGAGAAATAGTCCTAAAGTCATTAGGTGACTTCTTTGCAGAGAGTTCTAATTATTTCTCTGGTGCGACAATTCTCGGTGATGGACGAGTGGTCCTCATTTTAAACCCAGAAGGTTTATAATAGGAATGAAGGAAAGCTCCCCACTTGTATACAATTGGGGAGCTTTTTGGTTAATCGTTACTAATTTGAAAATGGGAATAAATACATATTAACGTTTTATATAATAAGTTTGTTAAAATAAAATGAGAGTTTATATCATTTGATAGAAAAACAGAAATGAGGAGGCAGAGAAAATGCCTGAGCAACACACAAAAGGGGATACGAGCACAATTGTGCTAGAAAAAGAAAATGAGCATTTAACGCCTCAAGAATGCGATATTCTTGGCGAAATTGCAAATATATCATTTGGTTCAGCTTCGACTGTATTATCAACAATCTTAAATAGGCAAGTAAGCATTACTGCTCCTCGCATAGAATTGGTAGATTTATATGATTCAAGCGACGTCGAAGTTCCACACGTTGTATTAAACATTCATTTTACAAAAGGATTAGATATGGAAAACCTTCTTGTCCTTAAGCAAGATGTTGCATTATCCATTGCTGATTTAATGATGATGGGAACAGGTGAAGTGGAAGACGGAAAAGAACTTGGTGAATTAGAGCTAAGTGCTGTACAAGAAGCAATGAATCAAATGATGGGGTTCGCAGCTACATCTATGTCAGAATTCTTTCAAGATACAGTAGATATGTCTCCGCCGACAATTAAAGTTGTAAAGTTATCAGAAGAAATGGAGAAAATTTCTGAGATTGATGGGAATCAAACGATTGTTAAAGTATCGTTTGATTTAAAGATAGATAATCTTGTAAACTCTAAACTTGTGCAAATTGTTTCAGTTGAACATGCGAAACAAATGGTAAATAAATTAATGCAATTATCTGGTGGAGTAGAAGAAAAAGATGAGCCAGCAGAAGTAGTGGAAACTGAGATTGTAGAAGAACAAGTTGAAAAAGAGCATTTAACTCAAGAAGAGAAAGATGTCCTTGGTGAAATTGCAAATATTTCAATTGGTTCCGCTTCAACAGTATTGTCAACACTATTAAATCAGCCAGTTACAATTAGTACGCCCAATGTAGAATCAATCAATGTTCGTCATTATGACGGAGTACCAGTCCCGTTTGTTATTTTAAATGTTGATTTTGTTGAAGGACTAAAGAATGAGAATGTATTCGTATTTACGAAAGATGTCGCTTTAACAATGGTAGATTTAATGATGATGGGAACAGGGGAAGTTGATCCAGAGAAGGAGCTTAGTGAATTAGAACTGAGCGGTATTAAAGAAATCATGAACCAAATGATGGGACATGCTGCAACGGCGATGTCAGAAATGTTTCAAGAAAAAATGGACATGACACCACCAAATGTTAAATTCGTAACGTTAAAAGAAGAAATGGAATATTTGGGAGAGTCAATGAAAGTGGACGAACTCGTTCAAATTACGTTCAACCTTGAAATTGGCGACCTGCTTCAATCGAAAATGTATCAAATTTTACCGATTTCAGAAGCGAAAGAAATGGTAAGAAGACTTCTATATCCAATGGTGGAAGAGGAAGAAGAGATTGTTACGGAAGAAATTGAAGAAGAAAAAATTATAGAACCTGTTGTGCAACCTATTGAATTTAAAGAAGTAAAACAAATGGAACCAGTATATATGGACACATCCATCCTACAAAATGTAGAGATGAACGTGAAATTTGTATTTGGAAGCACAGTGAAAACAATTCAAGATATTTTAAGTTTACAAGAGAATGAAGCAGTTGTACTAGATGAGGATATTGACGAACCAATTCGTATTTATGTAAATGATGTATTAGTGGCGTATGGTGAACTTGTAAATGTAGATGGATTTTTCGGAGTAAAAGTGACGAAATCGCTATAAGTCGTTAAAATAGGAGTTTGAATTAGTAAATGAAAAACGTAAAGTTTTTTCTAATGAGCTGGTTATTCATACATATGTGTCTGTTCGTCCCTCTGCAAATTCAGGCGGAAGAACAAATTGAGCCAGCTCAAAAAATAAATGAAGTGAATATGCAAGAAGAAAACAAAGAAGTGCAAGAGCGGCCAGAGCAAGTGGAAGTGAATCAAGGTAAAGAGGAACAACAAGAAGTAGCAAATGAACAAGAGGTCGAAAAAAAGATAGAGACGGATCAAGGGGTTATTACAGTAAATAAGCCGGAATTAAAAGTTGGCGAAGAAGTGCTGGTTATTGTAGAGCCGAAAGAGCAAAATGTTCAAAGTATAAAAGGTATTTTGCGCTTGCCAAAAAACGGCGATCAGTATGAACAAGAAAGAATGCTAGCGTTTAAGTATGAAGAGGAAACAAAGCGATGGATTGCTAACTACAAGGTCGAAACTTTTGATTTGCAAGGTGATTGGAACTTGCAGATCATTCAAAGCTATAAAGAAAATGAGAAAGAAGAACTCACTGAAAATGAAGTGAAAGTCCCGCTTATTCGTATAAATAATGAAACACCAACTATAGATAAAGAATTGCCGAAGTTACATAAAGTTACTATTGAGGAAGCGAAAGAGAAGGTAATTGAACGGAAACAAGGTGATTCTATACGTGTGCGAGTGAAGGCGGCAGACAAAGAAACAGTTGTGAAAGAGGTCCGCGTGACATTAAAGGGGAAAGAAAATAAAGAGACTACATTTTTATTAGATTACAATAAGCGCGATATGGATTGGCAAAAGGTATTTGAAATAACGGATGCGTTGCCAATTGGCTCATACGAATTACTTGTAGAGATAGTGGATGCGGCCGGCAATAAACTGGTTGAGGAAAGTGAGTATATCGTTTCTGTTTTGGAGCAAAAAACAGAAGATGATAAAAAGATAGAAGAACGAGAGAATGAAGATAAATTAGAGGATAAGAAAGAAACGGATGAGAAAGAAACTGAGAAGCAGGAAGACTCGAAAGTAGAAATCCCGCTTCTGGAAGAAAAACCGCCAGTTGTTCAAATTCCAAAAAAAGAAGAGAAAGTAAATGATCTTATAAAAGAACCATTGATAGAGAAAGATAAAATTACTTATTTTATAAAAGAGCCTCTCACAGAAAACAAGGAAGTAAATAAAGCGAAGGCTCAAAAAGATAAAGATAATAAAAATAACAATCAAGTCGTTTCTAAAAAGAAAGAAAAAAAAGAAGAGCCAGAAGAGAAGAAGGAAGCAAAAAGTGAACAGGGAATAGAAGCTTCTAATGTATTTACTATCATGTCAGGTTTATTCGTACTATTTTTAGTTTTAAAGAGTAATAAAGAATGGGGCTAAGTATTTCATAGTAGTGGAGGCGCTTAAATGGAAATTAAACGTACGACAATTGAAGATAAGACGCTACAACCATTAAAACAGCCTGCAGCTATTTCGGAACATGAAATTCAGAAAGAACGAAAGCGTAGTAATTTAGTGTTTACTGGACAGTCTAAAATTATTACGAAAAATAATGAAATAGGTATTTTGCTTGCAAGTTTAGGTGATGGAAAGGTTATGAAGGAAATGCTTTCTAAAGAGATGGATACAGTATTGCAACTCTTTAAAAAGTTACATACGTTATCTGGAGAAGGAAAGCAAACAGATAAAATATTTGAACAAGTAATGAGAAGCTTGCAAGGACTTGTTAAGCAAGCGCATATAAAAGAACTTCCTTTGTTAGATGGAACGTATGATTTCGCAGAAGTACAACTATCATTTGGTAGAAAGGTACATATTCCGTTATTAGATGTAAGTGCACTTATTTCTAGAGTAGAAAGTGATTCGTCAGAAGGAAATATAAATTTAATGGTAACGGTTATTACTGCTTATATAACGAAATTGTCTAACGAAACCATTTTAATTAGCGTTACAGATCGCACTGCTAAAGAGCGGGATGTAAGCGTATGGAGAGCACTTGCAGAAATGAATATGACACAATTATCACAGGCTTTGAAACATACGATGCAAGAACATAAATGGTCTATGACGTTTCTTTTTCTCTTTGCATGGATTGTTGCTATTATTTTAATTCGAGTTATATAAAAAGGTCGTCACTTTACATTGTGACGACCTCTTTTATATTTTTTCGTAAAAGAATGTATCAAATCGCTGAAGATTATAACGTTCAGGTGTTAAAATTTGTTCAGTACTACCAACAAATAATACGCCGCCTTTTCGTAAAGCGCGACTAAATTTTTCATAAAGTTTTACCCTTGCTTCTTCAGTAAAGTAAATCATTACATTACGACAAATGATTAAGTCATAATTTGTATCAAACGACTGCATTAAAAGATCGTGCTGTTTGAACGTCACGTTTTGTTTAATGTTTTGATGTAATGAATATATTTCATTCTCTTTTGTGAAATGACGCTCTTTCAAATCGATAGGTAATTCTTTTAAAGAACGTTCTGTATATTGACCGCGTTTTGCAGTTTCTAAAATGTGAAAATCAAGGTCTGTTGCCTGGATTTCAAAACGAAATGGAGATAAATGTTTCGATAAGATTAAAGAGAGTGTATATGGTTCCTCACCAGCAGCGCAAGCGGCACTCCATACTTTTAATTTTCCGTTATTTTGTTCGAGTAATTTTGGTAGTGCTTTCGTTTCTAACGTTTGCCAACGTTCTTTATTTCTAAAAAACTCCGAAACGTTAATTGTAATATAGTCGATAAAACTTAAAAATAAATTTTGATCGGTACGTAAATTATTTAAAAAACTAGTGTAGTTCACAAAGCCCTTTCTCGAAATAAAAGCATCGATCCTACGACGCATTCTATCTTGTTTATATGAAGCGATATCCATATTGAATTGTTGTTTAAAACTCGCGATAAAATGATCATAATCTTGTTCAATTATCATATTTATAATAGGCACAATAACGATATTGTGCCTCCCCCTTTACATCATACGGATTTTTTGTTCAAAGTTTTTTTTCATCTGTTTTTCATGTAAACCTGGTAAATCATAAATAACAGCATCAATTCCTGCATCTTTTGCAATGTCAACGGGAATGACAGATGTATGCTTGTCCCCATTATAAAAACAGAGAACTAAATCGGTATCTTCGATTATTTGTTTTACAAAAAACATATAATCTGATCGGTAAATGGAGTCGGAAGGATGATCAAAAGCGACATACTCGGCTCCGTGTCTTTTTAAGTAATCAACGACCTCTTGAAATTCATCTGTTAATACTTGTAACGGCTGTAGCGTGTAAAGGCATAAATTTTGAGCGAGCCTTTCGTTTTCAATGAAAAAACGAAGAATCTCATTTTCAATAGATTTATAACATAATATGTAAATTTTATGTTTGTGAGCATAGTCAGTTAAAAATTTTTTTATTTCTTCCTGATCTAATGCTGTTAATTGATTTGAACCACAAAGAAAAATATTCATAGATTTGTGCCACCTCATGCTAAATTGTAACATATCTTTTATAAAAAATAACTGCAAAATATTAGTGTTCAGAGTATAATTATAAATAACTGGATTTTACGATTAAGTTTAGGAAGAAATAAAAAAATAAATAGGTGATATATATGCTGCGTTCGATCTCGCATAATCCAATTTTATCGCATATACCGCCTGCTACTCAAATGCCGAAAGAAGCAAATGTCAGGACAGGACTTGCATTTTCGGATAATTTGCATGCAGATCCGAAAAAAGATAAATTGCTAGAACAAATGGAAGCATTTGTCGATAACATTGGAGAAATTAAAGAGAAAATTGAAATGGAATTAACGCTTGATAATGTAATGGAATACAAAAATACAGTAAAATCATTTTTGAATTTTTACGTAGATAATGTATTGCAATATAAAGATGTTATGTCTCGTCATCCGCGTTACGGATATTCACAGAAAATGACGATTGTGAAACAGGCGGAAATGGGATTAAATGAGTTAGAAGATGTTATGAATTTAATTAATACGAAAACGGGACATTTAGAAATGTTAAATCAGATTGGAGAAATCCACGGTTTAATTGTAAATTTAGTCTTGTAAAAGGGAAGGAAGCTATATGTACATACAATTATATGAAAAGCTCGTTATTATTCAAAAAGCATATGAAAATATTCAAACGCTCGGTGAACAAATATATGAGAATTTGAAGCATAAAAATGTAAATGCAGTTCAAAAGTTACAAGTAGAGCAATTGCAGTATATTGATGGTTTAAAAAAGTTATCAAGTTCATTTGAAGAAATGGTTGTTCAGTTTTGTAAAGAACAGGGCGTGGAATCATTTCGCGTAAGTGCGTTATTTTCGTATTTTTCTCATGAAGAAATTGGAAAAATGGAAGAATTACAAAAAAATGTAGCTGAATTAGAAGAGAATGTAAAAATGATTCTTTTGAAAAATCAATATTACTTAAACGTACTATTAAAAACTACAGAAAGTATTGTGGATTCCGTTTCTGAATATAATTTAGAGCGAAACAATAATTCACAAATCTTTATGAACGAACTATTGTAAAGGGGAAGTGAAACATAATGAGACTATCTGATTATAATACGCCGCTATCGGGTTTGTTAGCGGCACAAATGGGATTACAAACGACGAAACAAAATTTATCTAACATTCATACGCCTGGTTATGTGCGTCAAATGGTGAATTACGGATCGGCTGGAGCAAGTCATGGCTATTCACCGGAACAAAAAATAGGTTACGGTGTACAAACGTTAGGTGTTGACCGTATTACAGATGAAGTGAAGACGAAACAGTTTAACGATCAATTATCCCAACTCTCATACTATAACTACATGAATTCGACTTTATCACGTGTAGAATCTATGGTTGGAACGACAGGAAAGAATTCATTATCTAGTTTAATGGATGGCTTCTTTAATGCCTTTCGTGAAGTTGCAAAAAATCCAGAACAACCAAATTACTATGATACATTAATTTCTGAAACTGGGAAGTTTACAAGTCAAGTAAATCGTCTAGCGAAAGGCTTAGATACAGCAGAAGCACAAACGACAGAAGATATTGAAGCGCATGTCAATGAATTTAATCGTCTTGCTGGTAGTTTAGCGGAAGCGAATAAAAAAATTGGACAAGCAGGTACACAAGTGCCGAATCAACTTTTAGATGAACGTGATCGTATCATTACAGAAATGTCTAAGTATGCAAATATAGAAGTGTCTTATGAATCTATGAATCCTAATATCGCGAGTGTTAGAATGAATGGTGTTTTAACAGTAAATGGACAAGATACATATCCACTTCAATTAAATAAAGAAAAAGAACCAATGACTGCTGAAATTTACGGTTCGGAAATTCCTTTAACTAGTGGAGCAATCCAATCAGCGATCGATACAAAAGCGAAGATTGCTAGTTATAAGAAAAACCTTGAAGAACTAATGAGTTCTGTAAAGAATGAAGTGAACACAGTAATGGGGAAAGATTTCTTCGTTGGAGATCAAGCGAAAGATATGAAATTAAACCCTGAATTTGCAAAAGATGTTTCGAAAATGAAAATATCAGCTGAAACAGCAAATAAACTAGCAGCAATTACAGATGGGAATTATAAAGAAGGTCTTTCTTATAAACAAGCATTAGACCAATTCGTAGTTGGTGTTGCATCTGATAAAAGTGCAGTGAATGCTTATCAAAAAATTCATGGAGATTTATTAGAGGGGATTCAGCAAGAAAAGATGGGTGTTGAAGGCGTTAATATGGAAGAGGAAATGGTTAATTTAATGGCCTTCCAAAAATATTTCGTTGCAAACTCTAAAGCTATTACTACGATGAATGAAGTGTTTGATAGTTTATTTTCGATTATTCGATAAGTGATAGTAATTGATTGGAAATATATAAGGAGGAGATAGAAATGAGAGTATCTACATTTCAAAATGCAAGCTGGGCAAAGAATCAGTTAATGGATTTGAATGTGCAACAACAATACCACCGAAATCAAGTAACTTCAGGGAAGAAAAACCTTTTTATGAGTGAAGATCCACTTGCAGCAAGTAAGTCATTTGCGATTCAGCATTCATTGGCGAATATTGAACAAATGCAAAAAGATTTAGCGGATTCGAAAAATGTATTAACACAAACTGAAAATACTTTACAAGGTGTTTTTAAATCTTTAACAAGAGCAGATCAATTAACAGTACAAGCGTTAAATGGAACGAATAGTGAAAAAGAATTAAAGGCCATCGGTGCAGAGATTGATCAAATTTTAAAACAAGTTGTATATTTAGCGAATACGAAAGAGCAAGGTCGTTATATTTTCGGTGGTGATAGTGCAGAGAAGCCACCATTTACAGAAGATGGTACGTATCAAGGTGGACAAAATGATGTGAACTGGCAACTCAATGACGGTTATGAATTAAAAGCATTTCGTAACGGCGAAGCATTATTATCCCCTGTTATAAAAACGTTAAAACAGATGAGTGAAGCGATGCAAAAGGGTGACCAAAAAGCATTACAGCCGTTATTAGGAGAAAATAAGAAAAACTTAGATGGCATCATTAATCGCACAACTGAAGTTGGTTCGACAATGAACACAATGGAGACGTTTAAAACAATTTTAAGTGAACAAAATCTAGCACTTCAAGAAAATCGTAAAGAAATTGAAGATGTTGATTTAGCGGTAGCGATTTCTGACTTAGCGTATATTAATGCGACGTATGAAGCTACGCTTAAAGCGGTTAGTACGATGAGTAAAACGAGTATTTTAGACTACATGTAAAGAATAAGGAGTGAGAAATATGGCAGGAACGATAACAGGTATTGGCGGTAGACAACAGATTTGGAATCTCGGAAATAATATGATCGATACTTCTAACTTTGTTGAATTATTAAAATCAAAATTAAATAATATGGCATTTAATGCAATTAATAAAACAGATGGCTTGAAAACAATAGTAAACATTTTAAATAATGTTTCACGAGGTGTTGAAAAAACAGTCTTTCAAAAGCTGGATGAAATGGATTATGAGCTATCTGAGAAAATTAAAGAAAACATGTTTGTATTTGAAGACTTACTCGGACTTGAAGCTCTTGCACTTCGTCGTGTATTAGAAGAAATTACAGATAACGGTGTTATTGCGAAAGCACTTAAAATTGCAAAAGAAGAAATTAAAGAGAAATTATTTACATGTATGTCTTCAAACCGTAAAGAGATGATTCTAGAAGAATTAGATGGTTTAGGACCGCTTAAGATGACGGATGCTGAAAAGGCACAGCAAACGATTACAGGTACAGTGAAAAAGCTAGAGAAAGAAGGAAGAATTATCGTTCAAAGAGGTGAAGATGATGTCCTTATTTAAAAACAGAATTCCGAAGAATTCTGTTTCTTTTTCTGAAGAAACGTATGAATTACAATTCCCAAAGCCAGCCGCAGTTCATATAAAAGAGGAAGAATTACAAGTTGATCATGCAGAACTTCGCGCGCAACAAGAATCGTTACATATGGAAATGAATCAACTAAGGAAAGAACAGCAAACGCTAGAAAGAGAGCGTCAACAGCTATTGCAAGATAAAGAGAAATTTCAAATGCATATTCATGAACAAATGGAACAGATGGAAGCAGCACGTATGCAGTTTCAAAAAGAACAACAAGAAACAGCATATGAATGGACAGAGTTATTATGGAATCAATCTTTCCATCTAGCGGAAAAAATTGTAAATCAAGCGGTAGATTCACGATTGCTTGATGTGTTACCCATTTTAACTGGTATCGTTCAAACGTTGCCTACTTCGTTTGAAAAGTTAGTCATTACCGTACATCCCGAAACATTTGAACGTATTCAAGAAGAGAAGGAAAATACGAAAGAATATTGGTTGCTACAATTAGTAGAATGGAAATATGATTTCTCCTTACAGTTTGGTGAATTTGTTCTAGAAGAAGAGAAAGAGTTCTTTGAATTTAAATTTGCACCCGTATTCGCGAAACTTCGCCAGAAATGGGAAGAAGAGAAGTTGTTTGAGGGGCAAAATGTATGAATCGACTGTTAATGAATGAAAACCAAAAGTGGAATACATTTATTGAAACACCGTTTTATACGAAAGTCGGTAAAGTTCATAGTGTGCAAGAGCAGTTTTTCGTAGCGAAAGGACCAAAGGCGAAAATCGGTGATGTTTGCCTCGTTGGAGAACATAGCGTCTTATGTGAAGTAATTGCAATTGAAAAAGAAAACAATATGTTACTCCCATTTGAACAGACAGAAAAAGTATGTTACGGAGATTCAGTTACATTAATTGCAGAAGATGTTGTTATACCTCGTGGTAATCATTTGCTCGGAAAAGTGTTAAGCGCAAATGGTGAAGTGTTAAATGAGAACGCTGAAAACATGCCATTGCAAAAAATAAAGTTAGATGCTCCGCCTATTCATGCATTTGAACGTGAAGAGATTACTGACGTATTTGAAACGGGAATTAAATCTATTGATTCTATGCTAACAATTGGTATCGGTCAAAAGATTGGTATTTTTGCTGGATCAGGTGTTGGTAAATCTACTTTACTCGGAATGATTGCTAAAAATGCAAAAGCTGATATAAACGTTATTAGTTTAGTGGGAGAGCGTGGCCGAGAAGTAAAGGACTTTATTCGAAAAGAATTGGGCGAGGAAGGCATGAAGAAAAGCGTCGTTGTTGTAGCGACGTCAGATGAAAGTCATCTTATGCAACTTCGTGCAGCTAAGCTTGCAACATCTATTGCTGAATATTTCCGAGACCAAGGCAATAACGTACTACTTATGATGGACTCTGTTACTCGTTTTGCTGATGCACGTAGAAGTGTTGATATTGCAGTTAAAGAGTTGCCGATCGGTGGTAAAACACTCTTAATGGAAAGTTATATGAAGAAGCTGTTAGAGCGCTCCGGGAAAACGCAAAAGGGATCTATAACAGGTATCTATACCGTACTCGTTGATGGAGACGATTTAAACGGCCCTGTACCAGATTTAGCACGTGGTATTTTAGATGGACATATTGTATTAAAACGTGAACTTGCAACGCTCAGTCATTACCCTGCCATTTCAGTGTTAGATTCAGTAAGTAGGATTATGGAAGAAATCGTGTCATCTAACCATTGGCAACTTGCAAATGAAATGAGAAAAATCTTATCTGTTTATAAAGAAAATGAATTGTATTTTAAATTAGGGACGATTCAAGAAAATGCAGAAAATGCTTATATTTTTGAATGTAAAAACAAAGTAGAAGGTATAAATACGTTTTTAAAACAAGGTCGATCTGATAGTTTCCAATTTGATGATATTGTTGAAGCAATGCACCATATCGTATAAGACCTCTGCCCAAGAGGTCTTATTTTTTTGTTTTTTAATATTTCACAGATTTTTTTGGAAAAAAACTATATAATAGAAAAAGAGAGCGTTATAATAGGAAGGGGCTATTAAAACAGGTGGATAAGCAGCAGTACGACACGATAAAATTGCAAATAAATCAAGAAAAAGAACAGATTTTGAAAGAAGTGTATGAATTAACAGCTGAAAAAAGAAAAATAGAACAAAAAAAAGAATATGATTTATATGTAGTAAAATCGCGTAGTAAAGTCGTACAAACTGGGCAACGTATAATGGCAGGTATGCTTTCCTCACATACGTTTTCACCTGAAAGAATAGAAGAATGGAATCGGAAAATTAAAAAAACGGAAGATTTTATTCAAAAAAATGAAAGCCTTTTAGAACAAGTAAAAGAAAAAGAACGTGTCATTGATGAGATGTATCAAGAAGGTTGTAGAAAGCTTGCTAAAGTACGAGAAAAGCAGGAAGAAAAAATGCTTCTTGATTTGAAAATGTGTATGAATGGATGAGGTGAATATAGTGATACAGTCTGTATTACCGGTGCAACAAAGTTTACCTCCGCAAAAAGAAAAAGGGCTAGAAGTACAATCAAAAAGTGAAGATTCTTCATTCGATCGTACGATGAGAATGGAAAATAAAAAGCAGCCGAAAACGGAGAAAATGAAACAAGAAGAAGCACCAAAAGAAGAAAAAAAAGAATATATTCTTTCTAAACAATCAGTAACGAAAGAAGAGCCAATTGTAAAGAAAGAAGAAAAAAAAGAGACAGAACAGTTGTTATTAGCTGTATCTGAGCAAATGGTTGCAATTGAACAATTACGTGTGCAGCCAGAATTGTTATATCAATACATACAAAAAATACAAGAGCTGTATAAAGAATATGGAAATATAAAACTTAACGAATTACCTGCAGCTGAATTACAACAGTTACAAGAGCTCCTTTCAAATATGAATATCAAAAATGCTATATGTTTAGAAGATACAATGCAAATGGTGTTAGATAAAGTGACGATGCCAGAGCAAACGATGCAAGTATTGAAAGTGGTAGAAACAGAAACTTGTAATATTGCAAAGAAACAAGAAGAGTCCAAAGAATTAGATGGAGATCTTCCGAAAGCTGAGGGCGATGATGTAAAGGTAGAGTTGCCAGAAGGTGATGTATTCAACGATGCAAGTTCTGCGGGTGCGGAGTTATTAAATAAAGCAACGAGTACCGAGCAAGTAGGAAAATCCAATAGTGGCGCTGAGAAAGTTTCATTGCCTGACTTAGGAAAGAAAATGGAAGCACAAGTAGAAGCACTGCAAAAGTTTGTAGTGAAACAAGAGCGTGTTTTGTTCCAGTTAAATCCAGAAAAACTTGGTACATTAACAGTGTTTATGAAAAAACATGGAGATCAAATTGATGTTCATGTGGAAATGGAAAAACACGATGCGAAAAAACGTGTTGAAATCATTTTCGATGAATTGAGACTGAAGTTAAAAGAAAAAGAAATCAATATTCAAATTAGCTATTCAGATAAAGATGAAAATCGAAAAGAACAACGAGAACAAGAGCAAAGACAAAAACAAAAATTAGCAAGTACGAAACATGAAAAACAACATGCAAAAGAATTTGCGGGATTATTGGAGGAATAAAGTGTGCCAACAGTTGGATTAAATACAACGAGTACAAATCATATTCCGTTACAAGCAGGAGCACAAACAAAAAACGCATCTGTTACTGGTGCACAGTCGACAGCTCAACAAGCAAACGGAGTATCAGCAAGTACTCAAAAAACACCCGGTATTATGGATAAAGATGATTTCCTGAAACTTTTCTTAGCAAGCTTTCAACATCAAGACCCGTTTAATGCGATGGATATGAACCAAATGATGAACCAAACAGCACAGCTATCGCTTATGGAGCAAGTACAGAATATGACGAAAGCAGTAGATAAACTGCAATCAACGATGTATTCGACGGCTCTTGATGGAGGGATGAAGTTTTTAGGAAAGTACGTTAGAGGTGTTAGCAATAATGGAAAGCAAGTGACTGGTCAAGTGGAAACAGTTCGACTTGCTGAAAATAACGATGTGCAACTTATTGTTGATAATCAAGTTGTCTCACTTCGTTTCATAGAAAGGGTTTCTGATAAACCGATAACAGAAACTAATCCGGAAGATGAGAAGAAAGATGATATAGAAAAAAATGAAGAGGTTAAGCCAGATTAATAAAAGGAGTGTACAAAGTTTATGATTAAAGCGTTATATACAAGTATTACAGGGATGAATGCAGCACAAAATGCATTAAGTGTTACTTCAAATAATATTGCAAATGCACAAACAGTTGGATATAAAAAGCAAAAGGCTATTTTTGATGATTTGCTATATAATAATACGGTTGGTTCACGTGGTGATGGTGCCTATGCTGGTACGAATCCAAAGAGTATTGGTAACGGTGTAAAGTTCAGTGGGACATCTACAGATTTTAGTGATGGTTCTATTACTTTAACTAGTGATAAGATGGAGACAGCGATAGAAGGAAACGGTTTGTTTTTAGTTGGTGATCGTAATGCTGGAAATGTAGAGTATACGAGAAAAGGCTCTTTTAGTGTATCGAAAGATAGCTATGTTACAAATACAGGTGGACAGTATGTACTGGGTTATGGTGTAAAAACAGGAACACAAGAAGTAGATTTTTCTTCACGACCAAGCCCAATTCATATTCCAATGGGATCAGCTGTTGGTGGGATTCAAACAGATAAAGCGACAATAGGCGGAAACCTTCCTAGAAACCAAAATGCATTATCTCACGAATTCACAGTTTTTGATGCGGAAGGGAACTCGTTAACGTTGCGTGTAAATATTAAACAAAAGACTACAAAAGAGACTGTAGATGGTAAAGAAGTTGAAAAGCCAGTGCCAGGCGAATATACATATACAGTTTCTGTAAGGAATGATTCTAAAAACGAAAAAGAATTTAAGCCTGTCGAAGGTATGACGGGCGAAAAAAATCTTAAATTTGATACATTAGGAAATTTAAAGGAGACAGATGAGGCTGTACAAAAAGATCCAGTAACTGGTGAAATTACTAAAGGTGGATCTGTTCAAATTCCTTTTGGTGGTGGTTTAACACTTGATTTAAGCGGATTAACAAATTATCCGACAGGGAAAACTATTTCTACCACAGAAGTAACGGGGCGCCCAGCTGCAATTGCAAATGACTATTCTATTTCAGACGGTGGTTTCGTTATGATGAAATATTCGGATGGTAGTATGAAAGTTGTAGGACAACTAGCTGTAGCTACATTCCCGAATTCAGGTGGATTAATGAAAACTGGGAATGGAAATTATGTTGCGACACCATCAGCGGGTATTCCAGGGGTAGGTGTTGCTGGTGAGAATGGTGCAGGGAATGTACGAGGGTCAGCAAAAGAAAGTTCAAACGTAGATTTATCTGTAGAATTCGTTGATTTAATGCTTTATCAACGCGGCTTCCAAGGAAATGCGAAAGTAATTAAAGTGTCAGATGAAGTATTAAATGAAGTTGTAAACTTAATTCGATAATATATAATAAAGAAAATTTGTAATGTAGTAGAAAGGGTTTTCTATTCGTATGACAAGACAAGAACGAATTTTACAATTGCCTTTTTTCGAAAATAAACGTGAACTTGCAGAGCAAGTGTTAAAAATGGAACGAGAAGAGCATATATATTTACCGGATCAATTTGAAATTAAGCAAGTACCTGCATATTCATTTGGTGAAAAGCAATCGATCATTGGCCGTATTCATGAATTTTATTTCGTAAGTGTTGGTAGCGAAGGAGAATGGAAGTATCAACTGTTTAAGGACGAGATGAAATGCCGTGAGTTTTTTATTACACTATCAGGGATAACGGATCAGCAGATTGCATTTTGGTTCAATAACATCGAGTTATTGAAAAGCTCTTAAAAAGCTTTTAAAAGCCTTTTCTAGGTTTTGAGAGAGGATCTGGCGGTATGTGGTAGCGGTCAGTGCCTATTTGGGTGCTCGACCGATGTGTAAGGACAGAGATATGGAGAGCTACTAGAGTAGTTTGAGAAGTTGTAAGTGAAGTGTAGTTGCAAAAATGGATCTATGGAAGGTTACTGGGATGGTTAATCGTTTTATGGCAAACCAGTGCCTTTCAATAGTATGTGACGATAGATTTCTATAAAAGGAGAGGTGAGGAGGATGGCGCAAAATAAGTATCGCGTTACATTCATTTCGCCAAGTGAGGTTGAGCAGCGGACTGTAATGGCGGCGAGTAGTTTGCCAGATTTAATTCGTAAAGTAGAGAGTATTATTGCAGATCCGAACGGTTATTTTGTAAATGATAAAAAAAATAATTGCTATTTTAAAGTGATTAAAGAAAATGTTACGTTTATTCAATATGAGTTACTGTTTTCGGATAAGGAAATTCATATTGAAAAATTAAAACATATAGCACCATCTATATTGAAACAATTATTTAAAAAAATAAATGATCCAGAATTATATGCACTTGCGCTACTTGATGTTGATATAGCGACGAAAGAATATGTGCTAGAAGAAATGGATTCGGAGCTAAGAATAAGGGTAGAAACGGAGCTTTCGAAAAAGTGGGAAGCAATGCCGACAGAAATTGTAGGAGCACAAGAAGTGTTATTAGAGGCACTTGCTTCGTTTATACAAGATTAATTGTCTTTTTAAATAAATGAATCGTCCAACTATCTATATTTTTTATATAGATAGTTGACTTTTTCTCTTTTATAAAGCTTAATAATTAGATATACGGAATTAACGGAAGGGGAGCGACACCTTTATGTCACAAGCACAAAGTATTTTATTAGAAAGCGGAACAAATGAATTAGAGATTGTTACATATACTGTTGGTGAAAACCTATTTAGTATTAACGTAATGAAAGTACGTGAAATCATTAATCCATTCCCTGTTACAACTGTGCCAGAATCTCATCATGCAGTTGAAGGTGTTGTACAAGTACGTGGTGAAATTTTACCTGTTATTAACTTAGCGACAGCTCTTAATTTAAAATCGACAAAGCCACTTGATCAAACGAAATTTATTATCTCTGAATTAAACCAAATGAAAGTTATTTTCCGTGTTGATGAAGTGCATCGTATTCAACGTATTTCTTGGGAACAAATTGATGAACCAGCTTCATTGTCTATGGGACTAGAAGAAACGACATCTGGTATTGTAAAACTGGATGGGCAAATCATTTTGCTATTAGATTATGAAAAAATTGTATGTGAAATTAGTGGTACTGGTTATGACAATAAATCACTTGCAGGTTTAGAACAGAAAACAGATCGAGCTGAAAAAGTGATTTATATTGCAGAAGATTCAGCAATGCTCCGCCAAATATTAGAAGAAACATTATCATCAGCTGGATATACGAAAATGAATTTCTTCAGCAATGGTGCAGAAGCATTAGCACAAATTGAAAAACTAGCGAAAGAGCAAGGGGAAAAAATGTTTGAGCATATTCACTTGCTAATTACTGATATTGAAATGCCGAAAATGGACGGACACCATTTAACGAAAGTGGTTAAAGATAGTGAAGTAATGAATCGTTTACCGGTCATTATTTTCTCTTCATTAATTACAAATGAATTATTCCATAAAGGCGAAGCTGTAGGGGCAAATGCTCAAGTAAGTAAGCCAGATATTCAAGAGTTAATTGGTTTAGTTGATAAGTTAGTGCTGTAAAAAACGTTTTGAAAAGCTTTTTTTAGCTGGAATAGAAGCTCTAACCATGCGTAGAGCGGTCAGTGCCAAATAGAGCCCTATGCGATGTGAGACCAGATATATGGAGTGGTTTTAGGTCAGTAGAAGAAAAGAGCCTTTAATTGAGGGTTTGAAGAACTGATATACAACTCTATTTTTTTAGTAGGGAGGAGGGAACTAGCCACGTATAAGTAGTACTGGCTAGTTCCTTTTTTATTCTATACTCTGCTGTACAGGTAGAAAGATTAAACGTTTCTGGAGTGTTTGTGGCTGTATGAATAGTCTCTACTTCGAGATTTTCAATTCGTTTAATGAATAAATAGCGGACTTGTTTATTTGAAAATATAAGAGAGCGTACGTTTGGAATATGCTAGTAAGTTTGCGTAGTAACGCAAACTTTTTCGGTGAAAATACATCCGAAATACCATATAATATAATTAATATGTAATTATACATATTAATTAAAAATAATTTTTCTATTTCTATACTTTCTATACATTTTTGTATGTTTAATATTTGACAGATAATTTCGAAATGTTATAATATGGATATGAAAAAATTGCTATTTTCTGAGAAGACATGGGAGTCAGATGAGAATTGTGAAAGGATGAGGGGGAGTGACACAGATTATGTATCACCACACAGCAATCAATGTATTAAGTCTTTTACAAAACATGTCAAATAATAAAATGAACGATATGCAACTAGAAGCGGAATTTAAAAAAATAGAAAAACAATTCCAAGTAAAATATGAAGAACTAGTTGATTTATATAATAGAATGGTATTATTTCAAATAGATATAGAAAAACATGGCGGGATGGGAGCATATGAAAAATCAGCGATTACATGGCTGAAGTCTGAGCTAGAGTTACTGTACGAAGTGTATCAATTTTCCCAACGTCACGGTTTAAACATTATTAATATTTCAAAATACGTTAGTAAAAAAGAACTAAATCTTTTTCCAAAAACAGAAAGTCAATTGCAAAATACGTATTACAAATTAAAAAAATGTGAAATACCGTTTGAAAATATTGAAAAACAAAAACCAGGACGAAAGCGAAAATATACACCTGTAAAAGAACCGATTGTTGAGATGAAAAAAGAAAACAAGCAAGAGTTAAGAGAAGAAGTTCAAAATACAGAGAATGAAAAAAGCCTTGTAACAGTTATATCTGGTATTGTTGATAATTTTGAAACGATAAGCCATTGTAGTGAAAGAAAAGAGCATGAACTACATCAGTTTATGGAAGGAATCTATAAGCTTTCTAGCATGGCTGCAGAGCGTTCAAAAGATGAAAAGAATGCTCGTGGTCTCGAAGGCGAATTACATGTATTACGAGCTGAAAATGAAAGGATCAAGCGAGAAAAGGAAGAGCTTGTTCATGATATAAAAGAAATGACGCATCATTTAATTCATTTCATTACGAGTTCTGATATCGATCAAATTCGCACATTGCCTTACTTCGTAAAAGAATGTAAACAAGATTTGCATAAATTAGGGTTATATAACGCACAAGACGGTAAAATGAAAATTATGGTTGATCGTAGTGGGCAGGTTATGACTGTAACGCAGTAATAAAATTTGGGTACAAAATAAAAGGGAGATACATAGTGTATATGTATTTCCCTTTTGTTTTGTATGGAATCGTTTCAAAGAAGGAAGATGATTTTTAAGATTGTAGTAGCTTGGAAACCATTTGCGGTATTTGATTTGCTTGTGAAACCATACTAAGGGCAACTTCAGTTAACAATTTAAACTTTAAAAAATCGCTCATTTCCTGCGCCATATCCGCATCTTCAATTCGAGAGTCAGCATCTGTTAGGGCCATACTTTGATTATTTAAATTTTCAATATTAAACTGTAAACGATTCATCATAGCCCCAAAATCAGCACGATGAAGTGATACATTTTGTAAAGCCTCTTCAATTTTACGAATCGCCGCTTTTGCTTCTTGTTCTGTTGAAATCTTGATGTCATGTTGTGTAGGGGAAGGGGGAGTATGTTTCGTCATATTTACTGTATGACCAATATCATCTAACGTAACAGGACGGTTTTCATCGTCGAATACGGATAAATCATTAAACTCAGTCGTCTCACCGATATAGCCAATTTGCTCTGTTAAAGAATGAAACTCTTTATTTAACGAATCACGGTTTTTATTTGAATTCGTATCATTAGCAGATTGAACAGCTAAATCACGCATGCGTTGCAAAACATTCGTCATAGTTTGAAGAGCCGCTTCCGCTGTCCGAAGCATTGATAGCGCATTCTCATTATTACGAATTGCCACACGCATACCACTCGCTCTCGCATGCATACGAGTTACAATCGCGACATTAGCAGGATTATCAGAAGCATTATTCAACTTCTTACCAGTCGCCAAATGCTCCATCGCCACATTCATACGCTTCTCATTCTCATAAAACGATTGCCTAGCATTCATACTCAAAACATTCGTACCAATACGCATAATAGACACTCCTTATAGATTGATATAGTTAGTGTTCTAAAGTTAATAAACGGTCATGAAAAGATAAAAAGGCTTATGCTTATTTGCTATTTTTGTTTTAGCATAAGAGGGGATCAAGATAAGCACTAACCGCTTCTATGCACCGCAGATGCTCTCTTCCATCAAAAAAGGAAGTTTTTATAAAAAATAAACCTCTCCGCAAGCAGAGAGGTTTATTCATGAAACTAACTCAAATGGCTTATTGTAATAATTTAGAAACCATTTGAGGAGTTTGGTTTGCTTGAGAAAGCATGCTGATACCAGCTTCGTTCAAGATTTTGAACTTAGTCATTTCAGACATTTCTTTCGCCATGTCAGCGTCTTCTACTTGAGAAGCAGCAGATGCCATGCTAGATGCTTGGCTCTTAAGGTTGTTCACATTAAAGTCTAGACGGTTTAATGTAGCACCTAGAGTTGCACGATTGTCAGCAACTTTTGTAAGGGCAGCATCAATTGCTGCAATTGCATCAGATGCATTTGGTTTAACAGCAGCTTTAGTAATTTCTTTATCTGCTGCAGGCTTCATTGAATCTGCAAACGTTGTTCCGATAAGTTGAGCAGCAGATAGAGTTGGAGCATTTTCATCGAAAAGATCAATCTTACCTTGTACTGTTGTAATATCTGCATCACTCATTAAAGGTTGAATATTTTTAAATGCTTCTTTGAACTCTTTAACAGCATCCTTGATAGCATTATCTGAGCTACCTGTACCAGCCTGAGGTTGTCCATTATTATCTAAAGTAGGCCCTGTTAAATCTGCTAAAGCTTGTTTTGCGTTTGTAAATCTTTCAAGGTCGCCTTTTGCAGAAGCCATTTGTTCAGCAGTTATTTTAGAAGTTTCGTTTTTACCTGCAATTGGTGTTGTGCCACTAATTGTCAGTGTATTGATTTCTAGTGCTTTAGTAGAAGTATTGGATAAATTAATATTAATTTGTTTGCTAGTATCGGCATTATCTAACGTTTGAACTGCGATAGATTTGTTAGAACCATCAAGTAACTTTTTGTCATTAAACTCAGTATTTTTAGAGATATAATCAATTTGTTCTTTCAATGCGTTAAATTCTTTATCTAATGCTGCTTGGTTTTTATCTGTATTTGTGCCGTTTGCAGATTGGTTAGCAAGGTCACGCATACGAAGTAAGATGTTAGATACTGAGTTCATTGCTGAATCAGCTGTACGGATTAAAGAAATACCGTCTTGCGTGTTGTTAGCTGCAACACCTAATCCGCTTTCACGTGCACGCATACGAGTTGCAATTGCAAGACCTGCTGCATCGTCAGAAGCGTTGTTGATACGTTTACCGCTTGATAAACGGTCCATAGCAGTACTCATTTTAGCTTGGTTTTGGCGCATGTACTCTTGCGTACGCATGCTATTAATGTTTGTATTAATTCTCATGTTAAGAACCCCCATTTTTTTATATTGACTTTTCTGCAAATTGAAAAACGGTAATATGCGAAAAAATCAATTTCGAGATTTATTGTAATCCCTGTCATAGCGGGTGTCAACTAAAAATTCGAATTAATAAATATAAAAAAATAACAGTTTAACAATATATTCATTTTTTTATTACATAATTATTAAAAGGATTATTGCAAACTTTAAAAAAAAACTCTAATATTAGATTATCTTTGTTTACCGAAAAGGTGATATTATGATAGTTGGAAATATAGTAAAAGAAGTGCTTGCATATAAGAAAGGACAAATTCAGCAAAAGCTAAGTAGTCCACAAGCATTCGTTAGTAGTCGTTTTCAAGAGAAGTTGCAGAGTGAACCTGCGAATGAGACGAAGGGTACTACGCAGCCGGCAAAGGTAGAGGATATGAGTCAGCCGGTACAATCTACGAAAATAGAAACGGTCGTACATAAACCGGAACAATCTATTAATAAAGTAGAGGAAGCAAGTAAGCCTGAAGAAAAGACTGAAACGAAGAACGTAGATGAAGTGCAAGTCGCACAAAAAGAGTTTGAACGACGTTTCCCAGAAACGAAAAATGAGGCTGCTGATACGTGGGAATTAACGAAGAAGTATAATATTCAAAAAATACGTTCTTCCAATGAAGGGAAGTATGAGGATATTATTGATAGAGTCAGTCGTACATACGGAATTCCGAAAACGTTAATTCAAAAAATGATTGAAGTAGAGTCTAATTTTAATCCGAAAACGGTGTCACATGCAGGTGCGATGGGTCTTATGCAGCTTATGCCAGCGAATGTGAAAGAGATGGGTATAAAAAATCCATTTTCACCAGCTGAAAGTATTGAGGGCGGTGTGAAAGAGTTAAGCGGTTATTTAAAGAAAAATAACGGCGACTTAGTATTGGCACTTGCTTCTTATAATGCTGGCCCTGGAAATGTGAGAAAGTACGGAGGCGTACCACCATTTAAAGAAACGCAAGGATATATTAAAAAAATATTAAATATCGACGTTTCAAAATAAGAAGTTTCATATATAGAGAGAACATGAAATTTTCGTGAACATGATATGGGAGTTGGCTAGATTTGAAATTACAAGATGATATTCCGTTAACAATTTATTTTGAAATCGGAAATACGAAAAAGAAAATTGAAGATTTGCTTCATATTACGAAAGGTACATTGTATCGTCTTGAAAATTCAACGAAAAATACGGTACGTCTTATGCTTGAGAATGAAGAGATTGGAACCGGAAAGATTTTGACGAAAAACGGGAAGATGTACGTTGAAATCGTTGAATTGAAAAGGTAGGGAAGGGGATTGTCATGAGTGGCGAAAAATTAAGCCAAGAGCAAATTGATGCCCTGCTGAAGGCGGTAAATGAAGGCGAGGAAATGCCAGCTTTCGCACAAGAAGCAGGAAAGCAAGATAAATTTCAAGAGTATGATTTTAATAGACCGGAGAAGTTCGGTGTTGAGCATTTACGTAGCTTGCAAGCAATTGCTTCTACATTTGGTAAACAGACGTCACAGACGTTGTCAGCGCGTATGCGTATTCCGATTGAGTTAGAGCCTTCAACGGTTGAGCAAGTTCCATTTACGAGTGAGTATGTGGAGAAAATGCCGAAAGATTACTATTTATATTGCGTTATTGATCTTGGCCTTCCAGAGCTTGGAGAAATTGTTATTGAGATTGATTTAGCGTTCGTTATTTATATTCATGAATGTTGGCTTGGCGGGGATAGTAAGCGTAACTTTACGATGCGCAGACCACTTACCGCATTTGAGTTTTTAACACTGGATAATATTTTTATGCTCCTTTGTAAAAATTTAGAGCAATCATTTGAAAGCGTTGTTGCGATTGAACCAAAATTTGTAACGACGGAGACAGACCCGAATGCATTAAAGATTACGACAGCAAGCGATATTATTTCATTATTGAATGTAAATATGAAAACAGAGTTTTGGGATACGACGGTGCGCATCGGAATTCCATTCTTATCTGTTGAAGAAATTATGGATAAGTTAACATCTGAAAATATTGTCGAACATTCTTCGGATAAACGTAAAAAGTATACGTCTGAAGTGGAAGTGAAAGTAAATCAAGTGTATAAACCTGTTCACGTTGCAATTGGCGAGCAAAAGATGACAATGGGTGACATTGAACAAATTGAAGAAGGCGATATTATTCCGCTCCATACGAAAGTTTCGGAGGAATTACTTGGTTATGTAGATGGAAAGCATAAATTTAATTGTTTTATTGGAAAAGATGGAACGCGTAAGGCGCTCTTATTTAAAAGTTTTGTAGAGTAGGAGGATCCATATGAAGCATGAAGTATCTCCTGTGTCATTAATGGGATTAGAAGATTTTGTAGGAAAGCGAAATGAAGCAAGTAAAGCACATATTGATACTGTTTCAGATATTTCGATTGAACTTGGTGTAAAGCTTGGGAAATCATCTATTACGCTCGGTGATGTGAAGCAATTAAAAGTTGGCGATGTTCTTGAAGTAGAGAAAAATTTAGGACATAAAGTAGATGTATATTTAAGTAATATGAAAGTCGGCATTGGGGAAGCGATCGTAATGGACGAAAAGTTCGGTATTATCATTTCTGAAATTGAAGCTGACAAGAAGCAAGCCGCGCTTATGAAAGCGCAAAGTCAAATGCAAGATAAAGAGTAGAGGAGGAGTCATATGTCGTATATGACGACCTTATTTCAAGTCGTTTTACTGTTTGGTGCGCTCGGCTACGGTGCATACTATATGACGAAAAAGACGCGCAAGCAGCAGTTTTTTAAACAAGGTGAAAATGGCCATATTCAAGTGAAAGACGGTGTGTATTTAAATCATCAAACGAGCGCCTTTTTATTTGAAGTAGACGGCAAGCAAGTGTTCACTGTTATTAGTAATAACGGTGTACAATCTGTGCAATTAACAGGAACAGGAAATCAGTTTCAACAAGCGCTAGAAGACGCGGTGAAGAGTGAAACGAAAAAAGTAGAGGATCCATCATGAGAATAAAGAAACAGTTATCAATATTAGCCGTTATTTTCGTATTTTCTATCGTTTTTTCAATTATTTTTGTAAATCCAGCGTATGCAGCCCAAAACGGTTTTATTAATTTCGAAAATGGAAAAGAGTTTACGAGTAATTCAAGTGTACAGTTATTTGCGCTCGTTACCCTTTTATCATTATCTTCATCTATCGTTCTATTATTTACACATTTTACTTATTTTATGATCGTTCTTGGAATTACACGTCAAGGACTTGGGGTAATGAATTTACCACCGAACCAAGTGCTCGTTGGACTTGCCTTATTTTTATCACTCTTTACGATGCAGCCTGTTCTTGGGCAGCTAAAGAGCGATGTGTGGGATCCGATGACGAAAGAGAAAATAACAGTAAGTCAAGCTGCGGAAACGACAGCTCCGATTATGAAAGAGTATATGTCAAAGCATACATATAAGCATGATTTAAAAATGATGCTGAAAGTACGCGGAGAAGAGTTGCCGAAAGATTTAAAAGATCTTTCCTTATTTACGCTCGTACCATCCTTTACGTTAACGCAAATCCAAAAAGGGTTGTTGACGGGGATGTTCATCTATTTAGCGTTTGTATTTATAGATTTGATTATTAGTACACTGTTAATGTACCTTGGGATGATGATGGTACCGCCGATGATTTTAAGTTTACCGTTTAAAATACTCGTTTTCGTATATTTAGGTGGATATACAAAAATCGTCGACATTATGTTTAAAACGGTCGCCTGAAGTGTTTGATGCTATGTGATAGGAGTCATATAAATGAATACGTCACCAATTATAGATATTTTTCAAACCTTTTTTTATAAAGGGGTTATGATTTTAATGCCGGTTGCCGGCGTAAGTATGATTGTCGTTATTATTATTGCTGTCATTATGGCAATGATGCAAATTCAAGAACAAACGTTGACGTTTTTACCGAAGATGGCGAGTATTGTACTCGTTATTATCATTTTAGGTCCGTGGATGTTTCAAGAGTTAACGACGCTTATTTTAGATTTATTCGATAAAATTCCATCGCTATTGCGTTCGTACTAAGATAGGTGGACTGAAATGAATATGGAATTATGGGCGGCGACGTTTTTTGCGTTTTGCCGCATTACTTCATTTTTATATTTTTTACCGTTTTTCTCAGGTCGATCCATTCCAGCAATGGCGAAGGTTACAGTTGGACTTGCTCTTTCGATTACTGTTGCTGATCAAGTTGATGTCTCGCACATAAAGACAGTTTGGGACGTTGCAGCTTATGCAGGAACGCAAATTGTAATTGGATTATCACTTTCAAAAATTGTAGAAATGCTGTGGAACATTCCGAAAATGGCTGGGCATATTTTAGACTTTGATATCGGTTTATCACAGGCAAGTTTGTTTGATGTAAATGCAGGTTCACAGTCTACTTTACTATCAACCATTTTTGATATATTTTTTCTCATTATTTTTATTTCACTTGGCGGCATTAATTATTTCGTTGCCACGATTTTAAAGTCGTTTCAATATACAGAGGCGATTTCAAAATTGCTGACGACTAGTTTCTTAGATAGTCTACTCGCAACGTTATTATTTGCGATCACATCAGCGGTTGAAATTGCTCTTCCGCTAATGGGAAGTTTGTTCATCATTAACTTTGTTTTAATTTTAATCGCAAAAAACGCTCCGCAATTAAACGTTTTTATGAATGCATATGTAATTAAAATTACGTGTGGTATTTTGTTTATTGCGATGAGTGTACCGATGCTCGGTTATGTGTTTAAAAATATGACGGATGTATTACTTGAAGAATATACGAAACTATTTAACTTTTTCTTAACGAAGTAGGGGGACGCGCATGGCAAAGGATAATAAAACAGAAAAGGCCACCCCGCAGAAGCGTAAGAAATCGCGTGAAGAAGGGAATATTGCCCGGAGTAAAGATTTAAATAATTTATTTTCCATACTTGTATTAGCAGTTGTCGTTTACTTTTTCGGAGATTGGCTCGGTTATGAGATTGCCAATTCCGTCGCCGTGTTGTTTGATCAAATTGGAAAAAATACAGATTCAACCGAGTATTTTTATTTAATGGGGATTTTACTACTGAAAGTATCGGCTCCAATATTAATACTCGTATACGCTTTTCATTTATTTAATTATATGATTCAAGTCGGTTTCTTATTTTCTTCTAAAGTCATTAAGCCGAAAGCGTCACGTATTAATCCAAAAAACTATTTTACGAGATTGTTTAGTCGTAAAAGTTTAGTAGATATTTTGAAATCACTGTTTTATATGGGATTAATCGGTTACGTTGCTTACGTTCTCTTTAAAAAGAATTTAGAGAAAATCGTAAGTATGATTGGATTTAACTGGACTGCGTCACTTACTGAAATTATTAGGCAAATTAAATTTATTTTCTTAGCAATTTTAATTATTTTAATCGTTCTTTCTATTATTGATTTTATTTATCAAAAATGGGAGTATGAACAAGATATTAAGATGAAAAAAGAAGAAGTAAAACAAGAGCATAAAGATAATGAAGGAGACCCACAAGTAAAGGGGAAACGAAAAAACTTTATGCATGCGATTTTGCAAGGAACAATTGCGAAGAAGATGGATGGTGCAACGTTTATTGTAAACAACCCGACTCATATTTCGGTCGTACTTCGTTACAATAAACAAGTTGATGCAGCTCCAATTGTCGTTGCAAAAGGGGAAGATGAGCTCGCATTATATATACGAACGCTTGCCCGTGAACAAGAAATACCAATGGTGGAAAACCGTCCGCTTGCTCGTTCTTTATATTATCAAGTCGAGGAAGATGAGACGATTCCAGAAGATTTATACGTAGCTGTAATTGAAGTTATGCGCTATTTAATTCAAACGAATGAACTTGAAGTATAATAGCGCGGTTGGAGGAGATCTCTTTGTTTAAGATAGATTCTGCAAGAACCTATTTTTCTATCTTTTTAGCAGCGTCATTCGTAGTGGCGCTCTTAATTCCACTTCCACCATTTATACTTGATATCATTATCGTTTTTCTACTAAGCATGTCAGTGCTTATTTATATGCGAGCGACAAGTATTAATGAGTGGGATGAATTAAAGTCATTTCCGACGATGTTGTTATTAATCGGGATTTTCCGCGTATCGATTAACGTATCGACGACGCGAGCGATTTTGACAGATGGAAATGCTGGTCATGTTATTGAAGAGTTCGGCCAGTTCGTAATTGGCGGGAACTTATTAATTGGTATCGTTATTTTTACAGTATTAATTATATTCCAGTTTATCGTTGCAAACGGTGCATCTCGTACAGCTGAAGTTGCAGCTCGTTTTACACTTGATTCTTTACCAGGGAAACAAATGTCGATCGATGCGGATTTAAACCAGCGTATTATTACAGAAAAAGATGCACAGGCGAAACGAAAAAAATTAAATATGGAAACAGAGTTTTACGGAGCTATGGATGGTGCCGGGAAGTTCATTAAAGGGGACGTTATTTTCGGGATCGTTATTTTATTCGTAAACATTATTTTTGGTTTAATTGTCGGTATGATGCAACAGGGAATGAGCTTTGCAGAAGCAGCTATTCACTATACACAGTTAACTGTCGGTGACGGAATCGTAAACCAAATTGGTTCATTAATGCTTGCGATTTCAACAGGTATTATCGTAACGCGTGTATTTGACGGTTCACCGGATACAGTAACAGAAGGTATCTTTAAAGAGTTATTAGCGCATGAAGTTGTTGTATATGCACTTGGTGGTTTATTTATCGCAATGGGTATTTTTACTCCGCTACCGTTTCTACCATTCGCACTCGTTGGTGGAACAATTATCTTCTTAGGAATTCGTAATAAAAATCGAATAAAGAAAGAAAAAGAAGACGAGCTTCAAAAAGAAATAGAAATGATTCAAGGCGAAGATGAGCAACTGCAACAAGTGGAAGATTCATTTGGAGTATTTACAGATAAATATCCAATTATTGTAGAACTCGGCTTAGATTTAGCAGCACTTGTAAAGCAGAAAATTAACGGGGAAACAGCTCGTGATAAAGTTGTTCTTATGAGGAAGTCGATTATTACCGACCTTGGTATTAATGTTCCTGGAATTAACTTTAAAGATAATACGAGTTTTAGACCACGCGGACGTTACATTATTCGTATTAAAGGCGCGAAGGCAGCTGAAGGTGTTTTAAAATCAGGTTACTTATTAGCACTGAAAACCCCGAATGTAATGGCCGATTTAGATGCAGAACCAGCGAAAGATCCGATTTTTGGTGAAGATGGATATTGGATTTTAGAGCATATGGTACAAGATGCACAAATGAAAGGCTATCAAGTATTAGAGCCACTTAGCATATTAATTACGCATTTAGATGTTGTCGTTAGACGTAATCTTCATGAATTAATTCAGCGTCAACATGTAAAAGACTTAATTAACTCACTTGAAAATGATAACGGCGTTTTATTAGAAGAAATTAAGAAGAAAGAAATCGATTTATCACTCGTTCAAAATGTTATTAAACAACTGCTAAAAGAAGGTATTTCTATTCGTGATTTACCAACGATTATCGAAGGTATTATTGACGGAAAAGAAATTTATCAAAATCATGTTGACGGTGTAACGTCATTCGTCCGTGAATGTATTTCAAAAGTTATTTGTGAAAATGCGAAAAATCCTGACGGTAAAATATATGCGGCGCTCTTCTCAGATTCAATTGAGTTAGATGCAGACGTTGTGAACAATTCTTATCAAGGTTATTTATTAAACTGGGATTTAGATTTAGAAACGCGAGTCGTTGAGCAAGTACAGCGTGTCTTTAAACAAGCTCGTTTAATGGGAAGAGAACCAGTGCTATTAACGCGTAGAAAAGATTTCAGATTTGCTATAGTAAGACTTCTTGAGCGTTATCAAGTAGAAGCACAAGTGCTTTGTATTAGCGAATTAGCACCAGAAATTGTTGTAGATCAAATTGCCTATATTGAATAGTAGGGGGTGAAGTAATGGAAAGTACAGAAAAGAAAGAAGCGTTAATGCGAATAAAAGCAGCTTCGAAAAATGAATTGTATCGAAAGTTATTTGACCAATATGGTACAGATTATTATTACGTTGTCGATGAAAGTGTAAAACGAAATATCCCGTTTTTTTGGAAAAAGAATTATGAAATGTTAGTTGCTTTTCCAGAGGATAAACAGGAAGAAGTGAACGAGGGTACAGCTCAATTTCATGAACAATTAATGGATGTTGTGAATGATCCTTCAGAACAAATCATGAAGGCGAACGGAATTCAATCGGTACTGCACAATTTAGAAAACGTGACGACTCCTATGTCATATGCGGCGATGCAAACAGGAAATAGTGAAGAATGGGCAAGAAAGAAAGAGAAACTATTAAAGCTGTTTGAAAAAGGAATCGTCGTTGTGAAACAGACAGAAGAAACGAAAGTAACGAAAAAGCAAAAAGCTGTGAAAAAAGTCGTTCCCGTCAAGAAAGAAGAAGTGGTTGTAAAAAAAGAAAAACAAGAATCTGTACCGTTTATTATTCAAAAAGTAATTCGGATGCTAGAGCAAAACGATGTAGAACAATACTTCATTCATGCATATGCTGAAAAGTTAAAAGTGAAATTTGAGAATGCAACGATGATTACAGAGGAAGATGTGATCGGGTATATATTGGAAGATATGAGATCTCATTTCAATACGGAAAACGTATTTGAAAAAGAAGTGCAAACAATTGCTTTAATTGGACCAACTGGTGTTGGGAAAACGACGACACTTGCGAAAATGGCATGGCAATTTCACGGTAAGAAAAAAACGGTTGGTTTTATTACGACAGATCATTCGCGCATTGGAACAGTTCAGCAACTGCAAGATTACGTAAAGACAATTGGATTTGAAGTAATTGCGGTACGTGATGAAGCTGCAATGACAAGAGCGCTTACGTATTTTAAAGAAGAAGCGCGCGTCGATTATATTTTAATTGATACAGCTGGAAAAAATTATCGTGCGTCAGAAACAGTGGAAGAAATGATTGAAACGATGGGACAAGTAGAGCCAGATTATATTTGTTTAACGTTATCAGCTTCGATGAAAAGTAAAGATATGATTGAAATCATTACGAACTTTAAAGATATTCATATTGATGGTATCGTATTTACGAAATTTGATGAAACAGCAAGTAGTGGTGAATTATTGAAAATTCCAGCAGTATCATCAGCTCCCATTGTATTAATGACAGACGGACAAGACGTAAAGAAAAACATACATATCGCTACAGCGGAACATTTAGCAAAACAAATGTTACAAACATCATAGAAAAGAGGTGAAGGATAAGGCAACTGCCTTATTCAAACGAGTATGAACGGTCTTTATATAGGTTCTATGGGTATGATGAATTACATGCAGCGTATTAATGTTCATTCGAATAACGTTGCAAATGCTCAAACGACAGGATTTAAAGCAGAAAATATGACTTCTAAAGTATTTGATGTACAAGACACATATCGCCGCGGAGATGGTGCTGTGACAAATATCGGTTCGGTCGATTATGCTGTCGTACCAGCTGCGACGCATGTGAACTTAGTACAAGGAAATATACAAATGACAAATAGTGCTACAGATTTCCTTTTAGATGACGGAACTGCTGGCACAGCTTCGTTTTTCGTTACATCTAAAAATAATGAAACGTTTTTAACGAGAGACGGCAGTTTTACATTAAATAGTGATCGTTATTTACAAACAACTTCGGGTGCTTTCGTAATGGGTGAGAATAATGAACGTATTCGTATTCCAGAAGGAGCAAAGGTAGCTGTACAAGCAGACGGTACTTTATATGATGCAGTGACGCAAAATAATATTGCTCGCCTGCAAACAAAAACAGTAGGTGCAGAAGCGAATAATCGTCTTGTACAAAGAGAGAACAAAAGCTTTACTCTAGCAGAAGGGAACATTGCTGATTTACCGAACGGAGTAGGGACAGTAAAAAATTATATGCTAGAAAATTCAAATGTAGATATGACGAAAGAGATGGCTGATCTTATGACGGATCAAAAAATGATTTCAGCGTCACAACGCGTTATGACTTCATTTGATAAAATTTATGAAAAAGAAGCGAATGAAATATTGAGATAGGAGACTCCTAATAAAGGAGTCTTTTATTAATTTGAGATTTCAGAATTATCAATTGACTTTGCGGAGCTTCTTTTTTATATTAGTAGGTATAACTATAACTACTAAAGAGGTGAGAGTATGACAACGGCATTATATTTAGAAGATGCATACAAAACGAGTTGCGAAACAGAAGTGATAAAAGTAGAAGGGAATAAAGTATTTGTAAAAGAAACAGTTTTTTATCCAACTGGTGGGGGGCAGGAATGTGATACGGGTGTCATTGTACAAGATGGGTCTGTATTTAAAGTTGAAAAAGTAAAAAAGGAGCAGGGAGGAATAGTTCACTATATAAAAGATGGAGCACAAGTAAAATTAGGTCCTGTTAAATTAGAGATTAATTGGGAAAGACGTCATAATTTAATGGGCCATCATTCTTTACTGCATCTTATCGGAGCTGTCGTTTATGAAAAGTATGGAGCTCTATGCACTGGAAATCAAATTTATCCTGACAAAGCACGTATCGATTTTAATGAGTTACAAGAGTTATCGAGCGTGGAAGTAGAAGGAATTGTTAAGGAAGTGAATAAACTTATTGAACAAAATAAAGAAATTTCTACTCGTTATATGAGCCGCGAAGAAGCAGAAAATGCTGTAGGAATGATTAAAACAGCAATAAACCTCCTGCCAACTACTATCCAAGAAATACGCATTGTTACCATTGAAAATTTAGATGAACAAGCTTGTGGAGGCACACATGTGAAAAATACGAGTGAAATAGGAACACTTGTTATTGATAAAGTAAAAAGTAAAGGGAAACAAAATCGTCGTTTTGAAGTTAGAGCGATTTAGATTGTGAGGGGTTACCGATGGATGAAATTATAAAGGAATTACAAAAGCTGGGGTTTTCCCAGTACGAATGTAAAGCGTATATTGGACTACTAAAACATTCCCCAGTAACTGGGTATGAAGTGAGTAAACAAACAGGAGTACCTCGTTCTATGATTTACGAGGTACTCGGTAAGTTAATGGATAAAGGAGCGGTACATATTGTACCTTCTGAACCAGTTAAATATGTACCAGTACCAGCTACCGAATTAATGAATCGAATGCGAAAAGACTTTGAAAAGTCCTTTGAATTTTTAGATGAGAAATTAAATGGTTTAGAACAAGAGCGACAAATAGATGTAATTTCGCATATTCGCTCAAATGATCGTGTTTTGAAAGAAATATGCAATATAATTAATAGAGCGAAGGAAGAGTTATGGATTTCTGTATGGGAAGATCAAGTGCATGAAATTGAGCCATACATTCATCAAAAGGAAGAGGAAGGTGTACATATATTTTCAATCTTATTTGGCGCTCCCAAAACAAAAATAGGCGCGACGTTTCACCATAATTATATGACGCCTCACGTTGTTGAAAAGAGAATGGGTGGTCATTTAACTGTAATCGCGCGTGACGGGGAAGAAGTATTAATTGCGAATTTCTCAAATGATAGCACTTCATGGGCTGTTACAACGTATGACCCAGCACTAGTTCTCGTTGCTACCGAGTATGTTCGGCACGATATTATGGTTGAAGAAATCACGAAGGAATTTGGAGCTGATAAGTTAGATACGTTATGGCGTGAAAATATAGATTTAGTTCATGTCGTAACAGGAAAACGGACTTTGAAAGGAATGGAGGATGATAGAGATGAGTAAAGCTCAGGCACATGTAGCTTTGCAAAGCGATGATACATTTCAGCAAGGAGTAAAAGATTGTTTACCAACTGTATTTGGTTATTTAAGCATCGGTATAGCAGCTGGTGTAATTGCAAAAACAGCAGGTTTCTCCATCATTGAAATTGCGTTTATGTCCACTTTAATTTATGCAGGTTCTGCCCAATTTATATTAGCTGGTATGTATGCAGCTGGTGCTCCTGCTTCCGCAATTATTTTCACTGTATTTTTTGTTAACTTGCGCCACCTTCTTATGAGTGCTGCACTTGCGCCGTACTTTACAAAACTGCCTCTATTTAAAAACTTACTAATTGGTTCGCAAATTACAGATGAAACGTTCGGTGTTGCAGTGCAGCATGCAGCGCAAAAAGGATATTTAGGTGAAAGATGGATGATTGGACTTAATGTAACAGCATATTTAAATTGGATACTTGCTACTATTATCGGGGGGCTGTTTGGCGAGTGGATACCAGACCCGCATACGTACGGAATGGATTATGCATTACCAGCGATGTTTATCGGGTTATTTGTACTTCAGCTCATAAGTAGTAAACCGAAACTGGCAATTCATCTTACTGTTGCAATTGTAGCGATTATAATTGCGTACGTTTCAAACTTATTTATGCCAGATAGTATAGCGGTTATTATCGCAACATTACTAGCTGCGACGATTGGAGTGGTGATTGAAAAATGGAAATGAGATTAGACGTATTATTACTTTTATTAGCAGCCGGTGCTGTCACACTCGTGCCACGTATTTTACCTCTACTCGTATTTAGCAAACTTCAAATTCCAGACTGGGGTTTAAAATGGTTAAATTACATACCAATTGCGATACTAGCAGCACTTTTAGCACAAGTTTTATTTATGTATGAGACGATGCAGTGGGATTACCTTATCGCAGCAATTCCAACATTTCTTGTCGCAATATATACTCGCAGTCTATTAGGTACAGTATTAACTGGCGTGATTGTGATTATTTTGTTACGTTTCTTTTTCTAAAAAGGATTCAGCTCATATAATAGCGAAAAGTGTAATTACATGAAAGATATAGGGGTGGTGTTATGATACTTTTAACGATAGGAGCAATTTTGTTAACGTTGTTTATTTTCTTTATTATCGGTTTTATTACATTTATGATGTTTGTTGATAGGGCAACACCTCAAATTTATTATACACCTTGTGAATCAGTGACAGTGAAATCTAAAGGTAAACATAGAAGGAAGAAAAGTTGAAAGTTGACTTTTCTTCCTTCTTTACTATTTGGCTGGTTATTGCTTATGCTTTATATTTTATAATTCCATGTATGATGCAATATAAAAAGATAGAGAGATGTTCCAAAGATAGCTGAGTAACTATTTTTGGAACATCCATTTTTGTCCGCGGTGTATAAATACTTGTGTTTGTATTAATTTTAAAGACCAAATTATATAGACCGGTCGTTCGTTTCATAAATATACCTTAAAAAAGAATTCAATTTAATATCAAATTTGTGTATAAATGCTCTATACACAAGGGTAAAACCTTTTGATATACTGTATCCTAAAATGACACCCATACAATTAAATATTACATCGTTTATATCGACATATCGAAAAGTGAATCCGGCATAAAGTGCTGATAAAAGTTGTAAAGTTTCTAATAAGACTCCTAATACAATCCCTAATAAAACAACATGTTTGAAATTCGTCTTTTTTATATAAGGAAAACCAAAGCCAAAAGGAATTGTTAGTAGTATATTAAGTATTGATGTTGTTATAGCAAAATGTTCCGTGTTAAATGGTATAAAATTAGCATCTCTCCATACATTTTGTCCAATTTCTTTTTTCATATTTTCATCTATAATAATTGGGAATTGGGTATAATTAAATACCATACAAAGGTACAAATAAAATATTGAGAAAAATAGTAAGTGCATGTTTCTCTTTTTTAGGTGTAACTTAAAAAAGAGAAGTAAAAATAACAACATAATAAACGCTCCAATAAGAATAAAACCATCAAAGTCAATTAGCATGTGTAAAACCCTCATAGTTTAGTGGTAATATTTTAATTAGATATTTTCCCATTCCCTCGTATATTTTGTCCATCGTCATTTGTTTTCCAAATAAATAAGTAGTATTCATTTGAATTTGTATCAACATTATATGCACCAGAGAAAGATTTATTTATGCCGCCATTAACTGTTCCATAACTAGGATCCGAACCCCATGCAGATCTATACAGAGTATAATTTACATCGTAAGGTCCCGCAGCTCCTCCATCAGTAGAATATACATATGCACTCCCATTGATATATACACTACCTTTAGAAAGTGTGTGAAATTGTTTGTTTTTACTACCATCTACCACTCGATAGTCCATTTTAAAACTGTAACTACTAGATGCTGCTAATGTTGGTATAGCGAAACATGTCATTAAAGTTAAGGCAGTGATAATAGAAAAAATTTTTGTCTTCATATGTTTCTCCCTGTTAATTTATTGTTGAGAGGACTTCTCAATAAAGAGGATAATCTATTTAATTGAACACGTAAATAATAAAGTATAAAGATTAATAATTTTTTACATTGGTTTTACGATCATTAAGAAAATGCCATATAGTTTCAATTTATTTAAAAGAAGAGAGTTCAATTGTTAAAAAATAATTAGAGAATTGATTAAAACTGGTATGATTATACGACTTCAAAAATATATTGAGGAGAATGAAGCGGCCGGGCAGTTCTTTAGTACTATGGATTTAATAATCACATTAAGATTAAGGGGAAATTAAAAGACCCAAACTTGATATTATACCAAGTTCAGGTCAAAGCTGTTAATGAAAGAAAGTAATTAGGTCTTTACTCCCATTTTATAGTCACATCCCCGAAAGAACTAACAAAAACAGCCCAAATATAAAACTCATAAAGGAAAGAAAACCAATACATATGGAGAACACACGACTATTTCTCCATTCACGCCAGAAAGTTATAAAACCTAAAATACAAAGGGAAAACCAAATGGGCAAGAATATGAACTCGCTAACTTTCTCAGGGAGTAACGCATAAAAAGTTGATAAATATAAGATCCAATTTGTAAAAAATAAAATGTAAACGATAATAGATTGTAAGTAGGGACGTTTGGAAAACTCCCCTTTTTTACGGTTACAAAAATGATAGTTAGCGCTGAGAAAAAGGTAATGAATATGAAAATAAGTAAGAGTAATGTAAACGGCATTTAAATCTCCTTTATAAGATTGTTTTGACAAGAAATGAATCTATTAAATGGTATGCTTGTTTTGTAGAGTGCACGTTATATTTTTCAGTGTACGGATTTAGAAAACCATGTTCACCGTGTAGTTGTGTTATTTCTAATAAAGGATTCTTTTGTTGCTGCAATGTTTGGATTAAAGAGGATACTGAAAAACTCGATTCTTTTTCAGGGAATATAAGTAATGTAGCGCATGTAGGTTTTATGTGAACATAGTCGCGTATACGAGAACCGTAACATCCGATAATAAAATCTATTTTCGGATTGTTACTACATAGCCATGAGATGGTAGCTCCAACGCTAAAGCCGATAAGTCCAATATGTGTATAATTACTTGAAAGAGTATTGATGAATTCTTCAATTTTGTATTTCCCATCATCAAACCCAATATGATTTACAAAATGTTCATATGCTTTTTCTTCATCACTATAAAGAAATGCGTGTTGTGATTGTAGAAGGTTAGGACAGAATACATCTATATGAGATGAAGTGAAGTGGTGGGTAACGTGATGCATATGGTCGTTCATACCATATATTTCATGAACAACAACGAGAGCTAATTTTTTCTTCATCGTTACAATGTACCTCTATGAAACTTAAATTCTTTCTCAACAAGGCAGATGCGCAGGTGGAAGTTTTCGTACCATTGCTCACGGCCTCTTTTTTTCGCTTCTTTATGTAAGGCGTTCTGTTTCCAATTTTCAATTGCCTCAAGTGATTCCCAATAAGAAATTGTGATTCCAAGTCCTGAATGATCTCGCGCACTTTCTACACCTAGAAATCCAGGTTGCTGCTTTGCAAGTTCCTCCATTTTGTCGGCAACGTTACTATAATCTGTTGTATTATTTGATAAATTAGAAGTGAATATAACTGCATAATAAGACTTGTTTTTTTCTAAATTAGATGCCATTATTTTTCCCCCTTAATGTATAGTGTGAATGATTAATCCATAGTTTGTATTTTAGCAGGTCACAAAAAGAAAAGAAGTAGAAAATTCTTATTTTTTTAGCTCCTGTAAAATAGAAGATAGAAGAAATTTATAATAAGTAATCTAAAGGAAGAAAAATGCCACTTCAAAAGTCGAAGTGGCATTTTTTATATTTCCTCTAAGCTATTAACTGGAACAGTTAATTCGCGTTTTGGATTTGTTACTTCATATATGCGGGCGGTTTCGTTGCTTTCATCGACGTGTTGAATCATAACAGGCATGCCTTGAAAACTGACATTGGCTTCTTCAGATGACTCGGAAAGCTCTTTTGCGCGTTGTATATTCATTTATATTCCTCCCATCATTATTATCTTTGCAAAAAAGGAGGAATAATATACCATTTCGAGACATTTTTAAAGTTTTTGTATTATTTGTAATGTTTCTTTAATAAATGAAGAGAAGATGGAATCAGGATAGCCATCTATCGCTTGAACTGCTTTTTTTGCTTCTTTCAAGGCAGATTTTTTATCTTGAAGTTCTATATAGCAAAGAGCACGATAAGATCCAGCTGTTAATAACCACGATTGATCAAGTGGATGACTCATATAATCTGGTATGGTAGCGTGTTTTAATGTTTCCAAAGCCTCCTTATAATGTTTTAAGCCATACAAAGATTTTCCTTTTTCAAGATAATGCAGTCCATCGTCTTGAAAAATGGGGTCATCTTTTAGTTTTTCTCGGAATTGTTCTAGGTGTTCCAATGCGATTGTATATTCATTCGTAACGGTGTTATAGTAATAAGCTTTTAATATATCTATATTTGCAGCAGATAAAGTATCTTCTGTAAAAATGGCAAATTGCTCAGATTTTTTTATGTAATATAAATATCTTTCTTTATCAGTTGTAATGATTTTTTGATAAGATAAAATACGGTAAAATTCATCTGTTTTATAATACACTTGATGTTTTTTTGAAAATGCAAGTGCATCTAAAATGACTTTTTCACATTTTTCATAATTACCATATGCGAGTAAAATAATTGCTTCTTTTAAATATAATTGTATATGTGTAATAAGATCCATTTCTAAATTCTTCGTTTTATATTCATCGCGAATTCTGGTAATCAACTGTAAACATTCTTTATATTTTTTCCGTTTGTAGAGCATATAGTAAAACAGTAGTTTCGTTTCAGTACTTTCGCGATACAAAGTATATTTTTCAAATATAAAAACAGCTTTTTCAACGTAATATTCAATATTATAATCGTTCATAATAGCCGCTCCAGTTATGAACTGTTTATATAAACGTGCTGTATTTAAAGTAAGAGGTAGTTCTTTTTGAACGATAGGTAGTAAAGTCTCATATACTTCATCGCATTTATTTGCTTTTATTAATGGCTCCATTTTTTGAATGAGTGCTACAATTTCTACATCATCTTCTAATAAAAAACTCGTTTCACATTCAAGTTTTTCTGCAATATATTGTAATGTTTTCATAGAAGGTGTAGCTTTTCCATTTTCAATTTGACTAAGCATGCTTTTTGTCAATTCGGAACCTGCCAGTGCTGTTTGAGTAAGCTTTTTTTCTTTTCGCAATGCCTTAATTTTTTCTCCGAGAGTTGCCATATTGTAGCTCCTTTATAATTAAAAAAGTTAAATACAATTAAACTTTTTGTTGTAATAATTGGAAAGTTGATTATATAATAAGTTTAACACAATTTAACTTTTAAGGGGAGAGTATCATAATGGAAGATGTAAGTATAGGTCAAGCTGATTCAAGAATGAAGATTGCAACAAGAAATATCATTTTAATGATGATTGGAAAAATGACGTCTTTATTAGGAGCAGGTATTTATACGTTCGCAATGGGGTTATACGTACTAAAGACAACTGGTTCAGGAATGGGGTTTGCAATTACGCTCGTTTGCGGATCACTTCCAAGGATGATTTGTGGTCCGATTGCAGGTGCTGTAGCAGACCGTGTGAATCGAAAGTGGCTTGTCATTGGTACTGATTTATTAAGTAGTTTAACGATGCTTATTATGTTTATTCTTGCTACTATATTTGGACCATCACTTCTTTTTATTTATATTTCAGCAGCATTATTATCAATTTGTGCAAGTTTTTATTCTGTTGCATTAACGTCGTCTATTCCGAGTTTAGTAGATGAGGGGCGTATTCAAAAAGCGAGTGCTTTAAATCAAACGGCAGCTTCTTTATCAAATATTTTAGGGCCGATTATTGGTGGAGTTGTATTTGGTTTCTTTTCAATTCAGTCGTTCTTTTTGTTAAATAGCATTACATTCTTTTTAGCGGTTATTTTGCAATTATTTATTGTATTTGATTTATATAAAAAAGAAGTAGCTGAGAGTACAGAGCATTTCTTGACGAGTATAAAAGAAGGTTTTTTATATGTAAAACGACAGCATGAAATATATAGCTTAATGAAAATAGCATTGTGGGTAAACTTTTTTGCGTGTGGGCTAACCGTTGCACTTCCATACATTATCATACATACATTGCATTTATCTTCAAAGCAACTCGGTACTGTAGAGGGAATGTTAGCAGTTGGGATGCTAATGGGTGCGATTGCTTTATCAGTGCGTAAAGAAGTGAATAATCCGTTTCGTTCTATTTATACTGGCCTGTTTTTATTTGCGAGTTTAAGTTTATGTACAGTCTTTCCGTTGTTAGTTATCATTCCAAAAGTAGCAAGTTTTATTTACTATATTGCTTTCATGATGTTAACTGGTATAGCAATTATGATTGTAAACATCCCGATGCAAGTACATATGCAAAAAACGACAGATCCGAGCTACCTAGGGCGTGTGTTTGGCCTACTTGAAACAATTGCTACTGCAATCGCACCGCTTGGTATGATTGTATATGGATTATTATTAGATATGTTGCCAACTAGCATTGTTATGATGACAATAGGCGGAGGTTTATTGTTAGTCGTATTAGTTGGAGTAAAGCAACATATGGCGAAAAAACAAGTAGATGTGTCGGCTTAAAAATAAGAAAATAATAAAAATTTGACGTATCATTATAAAAATGACCGAATTAGTATTTTAGTTTTTGAAACTCTTTTTCATGTATGTTACAGTATAGTGAGCAGGCAAAGAAAAGGAGACAACAGCATGAAAAAATTAAGTTTTGTTATGCTTTTTCTATTAGTCGTAATGGCTGGATGCAGCAATTATGACACATATATTGAAACAGGTATGCAATCATTGAAAGATGAAAAATATAGTGATGCAACAATGTGGTTTGAAAAAGCAGAAAAAGAGAAATCAGGAAATGAAGCGAAATCATATAAAGAAGTTGCAGAGAGAATGGATCACGGGGCAACAGCATTAAAAGACGGTAAGTATTTAGAAGCGAAAAATATTGCAAATGAAGTGTTACAAAAGAAAAAAGACGATGTACTTGAAAAAGCTGTAACATCAAATGCAGAGAATTTGCTTCAAAAAGCAAAAGATGTAGAAGAGAAAGTAAATGAAAGAGTAGCCAAACGTAGAAAAGTAGAAGAAGAAGGAATTGATAAACTCATTAAAGCTGTCGATAGCATAGATGACGTGAAAGAAAAAGAGAAAAAAGTTTCAGAAGCATTAGATAAGGCTGAAGAGGCGCAAGCAAAAATTGAAGCGAAGAAAAATAAATAGAGTTATAGTTTAAAAGGCTGTCGTGTATAACGACAGCCTTTTAATTTTTTGCTGTATAAGAAGTGATGCTGTGTAGTAAAAAAGAAATAATCTTAGAATTCCATCTGTCCTCATGATGAATCGTATAAATGTTACGCTGAAATTCAAATCCAGGGATGGGCATATAGCATAGTTCATTTCGTTGTACTTCCTGTTCAATAGCGAGTTTAGAAATAAAAGCGACGCCATTACCATATTTTAAAATTTGTTTCATCGTTTCTAGTGAATCTAATTCAATTTCACATTGGAATGTAATGTTATGTGCTAACGTCCATTGTGTAAGTAAATCTCTCGTTGTAGATGGGTTACGATGCAATAGTATACGTTCTTTTTCAATATCTTGTAGTGATACATTTTCTTTTTTCGAAAAATGATGTTCTTTGGAGAAAGCAAGAACAAGTGTATCAGGCATTACATTTGCCTGTTTTAAAAGTAATTCATCAAACGGTGCTGCGGAAATTACACCGAGATCAATTTCATGATTTTGTAGCATCGTTCGAATCTCAGGAGCTGTTTTTACCATAAGTGTTATTTTTATATTTGGAAATTCGCGTTGAAATTGATGAACAATTTCTGGTAAAAGATAAGTCGCTGGTACATAACTAGCGCCAATTGTTATAGCGCCTTTATGAAAATCTTTAAACTCTTGCGTGACCCGTCTAGCTTCTTTCATAAGTGCATCTATTTTACAAGCATAATGATGTAATGCCTCACCAGCCTCTGTTAAGAAATACCTTCCCGAACGTAATTCGAATAAAGATACACCGAGTTCCTCTTCTAGGCTTTTTATATGGAATGTAATAGTAGGTTGTTTAACACCTAGTTTTTCTGCAACGATCGTAAGCTTTTTGTATTTCTTAATAAGCACTACAATTTCCAATTTTAAGAGATTCATTATGAATTGCCGCCTTTTTTATTTTAACTATAGAAAAAATCTATAGAAATAAATAGTTTATTAGAAGTTTTTTAATTTAATCTTTACAGTACATTAACATTCAGTATAAATCTTCCATATAGAATGAAAGCAGGTTAAGAGTGAGGGGAGAGAGGTGAAACGATGGACATTAAAATTATTGGATTAGAAAAGAATTTTGGAAAAACGCAGGCGTTAAAGCCGTTACAAATTGTCATGAAACAAGGTGAATTCACCACACTTTTAGGGCCTTCGGGATGCGGAAAAACGACTTTACTTAGAATGATTGCAGGACTTGAAGAGCCAGATAAGGGTGAAATATATTTTGGAGATACGTGCATGTATTCTGGTGCAAAAAAAATAAAAACATCTCCTCATGAACGTAATATCGGTATGGTATTTCAAGATTTTGCTTTATGGCCACACATGACTGTATTTGAAAATGTCGCATTTGGTTTAAGGGCTACAAAGCAAACGAATCAATTACGGGAAAAAGTAGAAGATGCGATAAAGCGAGTTCGCCTGCAAGGAATGGAGAAAAGATATCCGCATGAACTCTCTGGCGGACAGCAGCAACGTGTCGCATTTGCTAGAGCGATTGTAACAAAGCCACATTTTATTTTGTTTGATGAACCGCTCAGTGCACTCGATGCAATTTTACGAGAAGAAATGAGAGTAGAGCTTATGGATATCGTTCATTCGATCGGTTTAACGGCATTGTATGTAACGCACGATCAAACAGAAGCTATGTCAATGTCAGACCAAATTATTGTTATGAAACAAGGAGAAGTATTACAAAAAGGAACACCAGAAGATATTTATGTGAAGCCATCTCATGAATTTGTTGCAAAATTTGTTGGTAAGGCAAATTGGCTTGTAGAGGGTAAACAAATGGTTCGTCCAGAGTATGTGAGCTGGACGAAAAATGAAGTGTGTGAAATGTATACAGGTGAAATTCAGCACGTTACATATGTAGGAGAACGTTATGAAGTGAAAGTAGACATGGGGACACTCGGTGTATGGACAGCTTATCACACTAGTAAGCTAAGCATCGGGAAACCAGTATCGTTATATGTACCGGAAAAATGTATTCATCATATAGGGGGAGAATCGTATGAAGAAATTCAGTTCGCTTAAGTCTTTATTTGTATGTACTTTACTGTTTTCTGCAGTAGTAACAGGGTGTAGCTCAAAGACAGGTAATGCAGATGCAAAAAGTAAAACTACTAATGAAAAGAAAATTGTTGTATATAGTGCAGGGCCAAAAGGATTAGCAGAAAAAATTCAAAAGGACTTTGAAAAGAAAACGGGTATAAAAGTGGAAATGTTTCAAGGGACAACTGGAAAAATTTTAGCGAGAATGGAAGCTGAAAAGAAAAAACCAGTCGTTGACGTAGTGGTACTTGCTTCTTTACCAGCGATGGAAGGATTAAAGAAAGATGGTCAAACGTTAGCTTATAAAGAAGCGAAACAAGCTGATAAACTTCGTTCTGAATGGTCGGATGATAAAGGACATTATTTTGGATATAGTGCTTCAGCATTAGGAATTGTGTACAATACAAAAAATGTGAAGACAGCACCTGAAGATTGGAGCGATATAACAAAAGGAGAATGGAAAGGGAAGGTGAATCTTCCAGATCCAGCACTTTCAGGTTCGGCTTTAGACTTTGTAACAGGATACGTGAAAAAGAATGGAAAAGATGGATGGAACTTATTTGAACAACTTAAGAAAAATGAAGTTACAGTAGCGGGGGCAAACCAAGAAGCATTAGATCCAGTTGTAACAGGTGCAAAAGATATGGTCATTGCGGGTGTTGATTATATGACGTACAGTGCAAAAGCAAAGGGTGAACCAGTTGATATCGTATATCCAAAAAGCGGAACAGTCATTAGTCCACGCGCAGCAGGTATTATGAAGGATAGTAAAAATGTAGAAGGTGCAAAAGAGTTTATTGATTATTTATTATCAGATGATGTGCAAAAACAAATTTCTAAAGCATATTTATTGCCTGGTAGAACAGATATAAAAGCTGAAAATAGACCAAATGTGGAAGAGATTCCAGTATTAAATATTGATTGGAAAACAGTTGAGAAAGAACAAGATGAAATAGGAAAACAATTTAAGAAAGTATTTCAATAAGATGGTGATTACATGGTAAATCGATTCGTATCAGTAAGACAAGTTGGAATGACGGTAGCGTTGTTACTTGTGGCGATGTTAATCGTCATTCCGCTTTTTCTCATTTTACTTTCTAGTGTATATGAAAATAGTAGTTGGGATTTTTTAAAGCCTTTTGAAGTGATGCAGAGTGGTGGATTAGCTGGGATTTTTCTAAACTCGATGCTTCTCGGTGTACTTGTAGTAATAGGAGCTACTGTATTTGCATTTCCATTGGCTTTCATTATGAGCAAAACAGATGTCGGAAAGTATAGCAAGCTAGATATTGTTTTTATGATTCCATTTATGACTCCGCCGTATATTGGATCGATGGGCTGGATTTTGTTCATGCAACCGAACGGCTATTTCGAACAGTTTTTTCCGATGCTAAAGACGATATCATCCTCATTTTTTAGTTTAGGAGGTATGGTTTTAATTATGAGTCTGCATTTATTCCCATTCCTTTATTTCATGTTGAAAAACACGTTACTTCAAATTGGGAGTAGTAAAGAAGAAGCAGCAGCAGTTCATGGCGGAAGCTTCTTCTATCGTTTAAGAAAAATAATATTGCCGTTATTAGTATCAAGTTATGTAATGGGTGCTTTACTCATTTTCGTAAAGACGATTGCTGAATTTGGAACGCCGGCTACATTCGGGCGGAGAATAGGGTTCCATGTGCTAACATCAGAAATTCATAAATTTATTTCGAGTTGGCCGATTGATTTTAGTAGTGCAACAGCATTGTCTTCTTTATTACTTAGCGCGTGTATGCTCATTTGGTATATGCAAAATGTATTAAATCGAAAATATTCATATGCAATGGTTAGTGGGAAAGGTGTGAAATCTAAAAGGTATACTTTGTCCATCGTTACACGTGTTGTAGCATGGATTTATGTAATTGGTTTATTAATCGTATCAATTGGAATCCCATACTTTTCTATATTGATTGCTTCTTTGTCAAAATTAAGAGGCGGCGGTTTACATGTAAATAACTTTACAACGAGTCATTATGAAGCATTGTTTACAATGGGATCCCCAGGATTAGAAGCTTTATGGAACAGTTTTCTTTTTTCACTTATAACAGCAATTATTGCTGTTATGATTGGAGTGTTTTTGGCACTTATGATCCGAAGGGGGAAAAAGTCCTCTGAAAAATGGCTTGATATGTGCGGTATGTTACCGAATATGGTACCAGGAATTGTGATGGTTGTAGGTCTTATATTATTTTGGAACTCACCCTATATGCCTCTGTACATTTACAATACACCAGTTATGGTTATTGTAACGTATGTTGTTCTTTTTTTACCTTATACGGTGCAGTATGTAAAAGCATCGCTCGGACAAATTGATGATTCTCTTGTACAGGCAGGAAGTATTTTTTCTGGAAATTATATTTATATTTTTAGAAAAATAATATTACCTCTTATTATCCCAGGCATTCTTGCTGGATGGGCGATGACATTTACGATATCGATAAGAGAGTTAGTAGCATCGCTTCTCGTACTACCTCCATCAGTAGAAACGTCAGCAACATTTATTTTTGCTCAATTTGAACAAGGAGAAGTATCTATAGGAATGGCGATGGCTGTCGTTTCTGTTGGACTTACAACAATGTGCTTATTACTTCTGCAACATATGGAGCAAAAACGAAAAGGGGTAGCATGATGAGGATGGAAGTATGGGGAGGAGCGGGAGAATACGGTCGTTCCTGCTATTTTGTGAAAAATAAAGAGACGAAAATATTATTTGATTGTGGTATTAATCGATCATATGAGGATAGTTATCCAAAAATAGAGAGGGAAGTTGTGCCGTTTTTAGATGCAGTATTTTTATCACATATTCATGAAGATCATACGATGGGTTTACCTTTATTAGCGAAGTATGGATATAAGAAAAAAATTTGGACGACTCGTTATACGAAGGAGCAACTTCCAACTTATTATGAAAAATGGAGAAACTACAATCTGACGCGAGGATGGAATGTACCTTATAGTGATCAAAACATAAAGGATTTAAATTATGTATATATTGATGAGATTAGTAATCCAAATGAATGGATACAAATTACTCCTACATTGCGGTTTCAATGGGGGTATAGTGGGCATGTATTAGGGGCTGTTTGGTTTTTAGTGGATATGAGTCATACATATGTATTTTATTCTGGCGATTATTCAGCAGAGTCTAACATACTACGAGCTAATTTACCTGAGAAATTGCATGTCGATATAAAAGTTGCAATCGTAGATGCCGCGTATCACACTGATGATGTTTCGCAAAATGAACGAGTAGACGAACTATGTGCAGAAATTGAACGAGTTGCTCAAAAGAAGGGAATGGCATTATTACCATTGCCATCGCTTGGTAGAGCGCAAGATATCGTATTGTATTTATATGAAAAATATAAAGGACTTCCCATTATAGTAGATCAAGAAATTTTGGATGGATTCGAAGAGATGATCGTATATAAAGATTGGATCAAAAATAATGAAGAACTTGAAGAGCTAATGGAGAGTTTAAAAAGAAACGTAATAGTTATGGATGATGACATTGGTACGCAACATAGTTATGGAATAGTTGTAATGAGTGATGCGAATATGCAAACGAAACGAGCTCAATTATATTATGAACAAATTCAGTATGAAGAACGAAATTCTATTATCTTTACTGGACATATTGCTAAAGGGAGTTTTGCAGAAAAAGTTTTGAAAGAACGTGTAGGCAAAGAATGTAGGGTGAAGCGAGTTCCATATAAAGTTCATCAAAGTATAAGAGATGTGAAAGAGATGTTAAATACATTATTACCGGAACATACGGTGTTAGTACATGCTTTGAAAGAGGATACGGATCGATTACAAAAAAAACTTAGCGTAGCTGGGTATGAAAATATATATTCACTTACTATGGAACGTATAGAAGTCATTTAAAATGTAAGGGAGATAGGTATATGAAAAAGGTATTTGTATTCGTAAGCATTTTCTTTTGTTGTTTCCTTTATAACGTTAAGGAAGGGTTTGCTGCTAGTCCAATGGAACCTAGTTTTGAAGTGAAATTATTAGTAAAACCAGAACAAGTACTAGGTCCTAACAAAGAGATGAAGCAAGAAGTACTAGAATATTTCCAGGCGGTTACAAATTATGAAAGGATACAAGTGCAATTTTTAGATACGGCAAATAAAAATTTAAGTAATGAAGGTTGGTTTGCGAGAATTCGAAAGAAAGAATTTAGTAAAGATTTTGAGCTAACATATAAAAAAAGATATCCGATTCAAAATGGTGTAATTCAAGATGCACTAGAAGTAGCTAAAGAAGATGGATTTGATAGTAAAACGGATAATTATGAGGCAGAAATAGACTGGGGATTTGAGAAGAAAACGTTAAGTATTTCAAATAAGAAAAGTTATAGTGCTAAAGGATATGGAGTACTTGATTTACCAAACGAACAAGCTGCTCAAAACATGTTAATAGAGAAGTTACCAGGGAAAATGAACAAATGGTTGTATAAGAATTGGGGAGAAGAGATGTTAAGGAATTCTCGTATTTATGGTCCTGTATTAATGAAAAGGTATACAGGTGAATTTCAAAATAGTAAAACGAATATTGAAGTTTGGCCACTAAGTAATACAGGGAAAATAGAAGATGATTTCGTAATAGAAGTGTCGTTTAAAACAAATGAGGAGAGTATTGCGAAAGAACAAAGAGAATTATTAATGAAGAGTTTAGAACAAAAAGGATGGCTGTTACCGAAAGATAGTTTGAAGACAGAGCTTATTTTTCAGTGAATAGTAAAAAGGAATCCATATGTCATGGATTCCTTTTTCAAATATATGAGTATTAAGCTAAATCAGCTGACACGAACATATCACTATTTTGAAGATTTTTAGAGCGTAAACTATAAGCAACTACTTTCTTTTTATGTTGCTTAACAACATCAACATGCTCTTCATGGCTATAAATATAAAATGTAAAATCTTTTTTGCCACGTTTTGCATGAATAATTAAAGGAGTACCTTCATTGTGTGGCGGTGCATAATAGCGATCTAAAAATAAACCTTCGTTAAAATCATGAATAATTTTGGATTTCTTTTCACCTTCTACGTTATTTCCATGGATTGTAACAGTCACATTCTCTTCTTCGAGTTGTGGATGTGTTTCGTACTTGCTAATAATGGATTCAATAACAGTGTTAGGAAGGCTAGAAACAATAATTTTAAATGCCCCAAATACAACTAACATTACAATAAACCAAGTCGTCATACTATATCATCCCCTTTTTCCTATTAAATAATATAACTCATATGGTAATAGTACATATGGTGAAGTTTTGTATAATTTGTGAAAAATATGCTATTTTCACGAACGAAATATTAGAAAAATCAATTTTGTTACAAAAAGTTGAAATCGAAGTATTTTAAAAGAAAAAGGTTTATAATAAAAATATAACTAATAACCACATTACTAATTACAAGGAAGTGTAACTATGAGTACTGTAGCAATCGTGTATGGTATTATTCTTTCCACAATTATCGTTTTATTTTTCGTTGGGGTTTCACGTTATATTCATAAATGGAAAGAAGGCGTTGCGAAATTAAATCACATTGAAGAAGAACTTAGTGATTTAATGTTACATCATGGTAAGTAAAAAGTTTATTTTTAGCTAATTAATGTAAAGAATATCACAAAACATGCTCTCCTTATGAAGGCATGTTTTTTTGTTATATCAATGCTTAGGCACATTCATACATTTTTTCCATACGATACAGTGTGAAAGTCGAAATGTTCGGAGTGGAAAAGAGGGATAAAATGAGTAGTTCAGGTTATGTTCCAGATAATAAAAATTTAAAGAAAAGTTCAGGAACTCCAAATCTTTTCTTTGATTCAAGAAAAAATATCTTTTTTAAAAGGGATGAGAAAAACGTTGCATATGAAGTTACGTCAACGCAGTTACCAGCGATGATAGGAGGAGCGTTTGTTGATTTGTTTATGACAAAAGGGCATATGCGAGAACCGCATTGGCATCCGAATGCGTGGGAATTGGATGTTGTTGTATCAGGAGAAGCAATTACATCTATCTTAAATCCCGAAACGAATCAATTGCAAAATTATCATGTAAAAGCGGGGCAAACTGTATTTATTCCAATGGGATGGTGGCATTGGATCACAGCGGTAACAGAAGAAGTACAATTACATTTGTTCTTCAATAATGATCAGTTTGAAACAGCAGAAGGGTCAGACATACTTAGATTAACACCACCAGAAGTATTTCAAGCTGCATACGGTGTAAGTGCAGAAAAATTAGGGAAGGAACTTTCGCCAATTAAGGAGTCAGTTGTAATTGGTCCTCCTAATTCAAATCGACTAAAAAGTGTTAAAGAAAGTGACGACTCAAATATAGTCGTTACGTTAAATGGACAAATAACATCATGTAAAATAGAGTAACTCTTTCTTTTTTAGGAAGAGTTACTCTATTTTGTATAAATTTGTAATTTAATTCGTTATAATGATTATATAGAAGCGGATTTATTAGAGGGGGCATATTGTGAACATATTAAAGATTATAGGAATTGTTGCAGGAGTGATTATAGTAGCCGTTATAGCTTTCTTTGTCATTATGAAGTACTATTTGTCAAAAGAAGATCCTGGTTATGTATTAAAGTACATAAAAGAACATAAAGATGATGAAACATGCTCATTATTTATTAAAAGAAATGGAGAAGTATTAACTTCTATAAATACAAATAAAAAATTACCATTAGCGAGTACGGCGAAAATCGTCATAGCAGTTGAATTTGCTAAGCAAGTGTCAGAAGGAAAAATAAGTCGAGATGAACAAATTTCATTGCACGAGTTAGAAAAATATTACGTTAAAAACACTGATGGTGGAGCGCATCCTGACTGGTTAGAAGATGCTAAAGCGAGAGAATTAGTGAAAAATGGACAGATCGCTTTAGAAGAAGTCGCTAAAGGGATGATTCATTATAGTTCTAATGCAAATACAACATATTTGTTAGATAAGCTTGGAATAGAAAGAGTAAATGAAAGTATAAAAGAGTTAGAGCTTACTAGTCATGACAAGTTCTCTTCGTATACTGCTTCATTATATATGAGAGGGTATGTAGAAAAAGAGCTTCATGAGCCAGAAAATCAATCGTTAGAAATGATACGTAACATGTCAAAGGATGAGTATAATAAACATGTATTACAAATTCATGAATGGATGAAAGACGAAGAAGAATGGAAAAAACGGGATATCCCATTAAAGGTAGATATGGAATTTCAGCGAATTTGGTCAGATCGATTAGTGGGTGCAAACGCTAAAGATTATATGAGTATAATGGAAAAAATAAATAGTAGAAAGTATTTTCCCAAATCAATGCAAGAAGAAATCGAGAACATTTTCAAAGGAACAGTTAAAAATAGTAAGTTCGAATATGCTGGTCAAAAAGGTGGTTCTACCGCATTCGTATTGACAAAAAGCTTGTATACTACAGATAAGAAAGGGAATAAAGTAGAAGTTGTCATTATGTTTAACGATATAGAAGATCAAGTTGCATATCAAAAGCTGAGAAATAATGTAGATTATTTTATTCGAGACATTATAACAAGTGAGGAATTCAAAAATAAATTATAATAGAATAATTTTATTATGTAAACAAGATGCTATTAAAGGTAGGTGTTGAGATGAGGTTGAATGAGTATATGCTTGAAACGTTTCCAAATTTAGAACTTAGACCACCTCTATTTTATAATGGGGATATTGGTATTCGCTTTAGACTAGGTGTGAATTATGATTGCAATAACATTTATGAAAACTGCCCATATTTAGAAGGCGTTTATAATAGAGCGATTACTTTATTTCAGTCTTTACATGCAACAGAAGATGATATTTATATCGTAGTGGATGTAAATGACTATGCAGACGGTGAAACTTTCAAACACAAATTGAATATCTTTTCTAAGTATGTCAAAGAGAAGTCCGATTTGTTTAAGTTACAGAAAAATACAATCCCTTATATTTTTCCAGAAGACGATGAAGACGATGAAGACGATGAAGACGGGGTATATAAAACGCATAGATATACTTTGAAATGTAAAGTTTCAGACTTGAAATACATTCCTATGCTAAAAGCAATTTGTAATCAAGATATGGGAATAAAACCGAGTATTTTTCATAGGGTGTATTTTATAAATGTTAACAAGAATACTATATTTCACGTTTATGATGATAGAGGTTGTGATGTATTAGCTACCTCCCCCAATACAATTAGGGATATTTATCATACATATAATGATTGGATATTAGAATACGATAGAAATAAAATCGATAAAGTATTTAATTGAATGTAGTCTATTTTAATTGAGGGAAATACCATATGAGGTGTTTCCCTTTTATTAATATGAAAATCAACATTTAAATTTGACAGCACTTATTATAAAGGTAAAGGGATTTGATGGTAATGTATTGAATTTGGATAGAAATAAAAAAGGGGGATGAATAAATGACGACAATATATTTCGTTCGCCATGCCCATTCTACATATACAAAAGACGAACGGGAACGGCCTTTATCTGAAAAAGGGCATTGTGACGCAGAGAATGTAACGCACTTATTAAAAGATAAACATATAGATGTTGTGATCTCTAGCCCGTACAAAAGAGCAATTCAAACTGTACAAGGAATTGCGAATACATATAATATATCGATACAAATAGAAGAAGATTTACGAGAAAGGTTATTAAGTTCAGAGCCAGTAGCAGATTTTAATGATGCTATTGAGAATGTGTGGGAAGATTGGAGTTTTGCATACGAAGGCGGAGAATCAAATGATGTAGCACAAAGACGCGCTGTAATATGTATGCAAAGTATATTAAAAAAATATAAAGGTAAGAATATTGTAATAGGTACGCATGGGAATATTATGGTATTACTTATGAATTATTTTGATTCAAAATATGATTTTCAGTTTTGGAAAACCATTCATATGCCTGATGTGTATAAATTAGTTTTTGATAATAATCGTTTCAGTTCTGCTGAAAGATTAGAGTCTACAGATTATCAGATAAATAATTTGTAAAAGTTTATCAAAAAAAGAGGAAAGAGAGATGTTATTGTAGAAGTATGACTTTGTAACATAAAAAATATATGTTAAAGGAGGCTGTTTACATGTTTGAGAAAGAGAAAGAAGGGCTTATTGAAGTTCACAACGTATATGAAATTGCACCAGCAGATGGAACAATTATTGGTATGGCAACGGAAGAAGAAATGGAAATTGCTGCTGAACTAGAGCTGCAGTACTATGCCCATTCTCGTTTGTTAGAAGCAAATATTCAGTTAGACGGTTCCTCCTACAAAGAGTTACTTCAGGAGTTCCAGGAGTACGAAAGAAAATCAATGAGCTTTTGGCGAGCAATACATAAGCGTTTAGCTGTGCCATGGGCATGGGTATTACGTATTGATGTTGCGAATGGTCCTATATATGTAAGTAATGGGAATTCGTATTACGAAGAAATCGATGATGAAGAAGATTATGAATAGATAAGTAAGGAAGCAGCTTTAGTTGCTTCCTTTTTTTATTTTTAGGGAGTGAACCGCTTCGATGATAATATCTGGTCGATCATTTTCTATCCCATGACTAGCATGTTCAGCAACTATATATTGGCTATTTATTGAGATTTGTAATTGTTCATGAAGCAGTTTTTGCCACATTGCTTCAAGTTGTATCGCTTCCTCTTTTGGCATGCCGTCCGCAGTCAACTTAGTAATAGAATATTGAGGGTCTCTACCTATAACGATTAAAGATGTTTCTAATGTTTTATATAGCTCTTTTATTGAGCGGGCACAATTTTTCCACTCACATAGTTCAGAAGCTGTCGCTTTATATAATGAAGGAGAGGTAGAAAATTCAATTTGCTGTCTTGATTGATCGGCTAGCATTGGTTTTAGTTCATTATAAAGCATGTCTACATCCATTTGGGAGTATATATTATATTTTTGCAGCCACATATCATCAGAATCAGTCTGATCAGAAATTGGTAAATGAAGTTCATCTAATCGGTGTAAGTTCATAGAAGTAGAATCAACTAAAATAAGTGCTTGCAACTTATCTTCATGTAACATCGCAAAATGTTGTGCACATAAGCCTCCATAGGAATGATCAATGAGAATGATAGGCTCGTGAATAGCTAATTTCTGTAGTAACATATGTAGCTCTTTTGTCACTTGTCTTGTAGTACGCGAATAATTCCCTAATTGACTTCTTCCGTAACCTGGGCGATGGTATGAAACGACTGTAAAATGTTGTGAAAGCTTTTCTATAATAGGAAGCCAATCATAAAACGAGCAACTCATTCCGGTTTGAATGACTACAGTTTGTTTACTACTTCCTTTTATATTTACTTCTATATTTTTTCCTAATACCTCTACAATTTTACGAATAATAATCCCCACCTAAGCTTGAAATAATTTTTGACAAGCAAAAACAATGCACCAAACACCTATACCGAATAGGACAGATGTACTAAGTGAAAACGAATTTTTTAAACCAATATAGACGATAAATAATAGTAGTGCGGATGCAGGAAATCCATATAATACGCCTATAGCAAATTGGCTCAATTCTTGTTTGTTCCCGCCTTCGAAAGAAATCCAAAATAGGCTTAGTAAACTTACGAGAGGAAGGGCAGCAATAAAGCCGCCTATCGTACTAAAATGTTTAGCGACTTCAGTAATAACGCCGATAATAAGTGCCGAAACAATTACTTTAACGAGGAAATGCATACTTTGCCTCCTTCGCTAATAACGAAAAGGCTTTTTCTATTAATTGTTGTTCTTCTTTTGATAACTGAGATTCTAATATTTTTATCTTTTCTTTATCTAGTAAAGTATGCTTTTCTAATACTTCAATTCCTTCTTTCGTTAATGTAAGGTTCACCACTCGTTCATCTTGTTTGTTTCTTTCTTTTATGATAAATCCTTTTTGAATAAGGCGCTTTACATGCTCAGACGCTGTGTTATGGGAGAGACTAAGCTCAGTAGCAACTTTTCCAATTGTTATATCTTTCTCACGAGAAACGATTTGTAAAATACGAATAGCTTGGTGGGAAAGGTTGTCTTCATACTCATATCGTAAGTGATAATAAATGCTTTCCCAATGTTCATTGATGTCTTTCATAATAATATATCCCCCTGTTTTTATATCGTATAATAAGATATATTCGTTAACTTAGAAGTAAAATCCTTTTATTTGGATAAAAAATATTGAAAAAGTTTATTTTTATTGAAATATAAGGTAATCTATGTGTAAAGGTATACATTTAGCAAGAGAGAGGATGATAGCTGTGAATACATTCAAATGGATGAGTCATGAACAGATGTATGTAGATGAAATACATGTTGAAAAATGTGGTCCTCTTTCAGTCGGCGTATATGGGGGGAATCAAGAGAGTGATGCATTTGAACGAGGAGATGCGGTGCTTGCTTGGTGGGATCCTGAATTACAATTTGAATTTGTTATGATTTTTGATACACACCACAAAACAAAAAATATAGATTATATAATAGAAGCAATTTCAGAAAGAAAAGAGAAACTAAAAGAGTTATTTTCCTACCCGATACATTTAGCTTTTCATCATACACATATGTACTTATTAGCGTTATTTACAGATGAGTTGTTTATTGAAAAATGTGATCAAGAGGATGAGGAACTTGCATGTTTAATATGTTTACGAAAAGGTGAATTTTTATATTGGCTATCAGTTGGTGATTGCTTCGCTTATTTATTTCATTCTGAGAAAACGAAAAATGGAAAAGGGCGATTAAATAAACGGAAGAATTACGAATATATCGGTAGGAAAAATATTTTTGCAGCAAATACACCTTGCTTTACGTCAGGTGTAAGAGGATTAGAAAAAGGAATGAATCACATTGTAATGGCAACGGACGGTATTTTAGAGTGTGATAAACGAAGGTTTGATGATGAGCAATCTTTAATAGAAATATTGCACGACGGAAGTTGCTTGCAGATTGAACCAGTATTAACAAATGTACTGCAGTGGAAAGGTAGAGATTGCGCCACAATTATTGGATGGTCCATTGACACTGAAAATAAACAATGTGCTAATTAATATAAAAAGGAGTTCAAGGTTTTTGTCCTTGAACTCCTTTTTGTTAAGCGATATGGATGTGATACGTTTTTAACCATTCATTTACTTGAAGCATATATTCCATAGCACTTCTTGCTTCGAAATTGTTAATTTCTTTATTACTCTGATCGGCAATGGCAAGTAATGTGGAATGATTAATAAGTGAGAAAATAGGATTGTTTTTATTACTGCACATGTCGAGTGATAAATGACGGATTGTTTGTAAATAATGTGGGTCTTGTGAAGTTGGATACGCACTTTTTCTTCTATTGCGTACATCGTCAGGTAAAGCAGGTTTCAGTGCTCTACGTAAAATGCCTTTTTCAATATTATCAATGCTTTTTATGTTGAAAGGAACGTTCCATAAATATTCAACTAATCTATAATCGCAAAATGGTACACGAACTTCAAATCCTACAGCCATACTCATACGGTCTTTACGGTCAAGTAAGAATGGGAGAAATCTCGTTAAAAATAAATAAAACATTTGACGTTGTTTCGCGGATTTTTTACTTTCGCCTTCAAGAGTAGGTACTTCAAGTATCGCTTCTTGGAATCGTGTATCAATATAGTTTTCTAGATTACATTGGTTACTTACTTCATTTAGTAGAAGAGGAGATGTATTCTTCCAATTTGTTAGCCAAGGAAACTTATCTACATATAGTAATTCTTCTTGATGAAACCAAGGGTATCCACCGAATACTTCATCAGCAGATTCGCCGGATAAAGCTACGGTCGCATCTTTTTTCATTTCGCAAAATAGTAAATATAGTGAAGTTTCCATTTCACCAGCGCTCGGTAAATCTTTTGCAAGAAGGGGAACGAATAAGTGTTTTGCTAATTCTTCAGCATTCACAATAATATCATGATGAGATGTCCCTACATGTTCAGAAACGCGTTTTACCCAAGGAGCGTCTAAACCAGTGCGAGCAAATGTCAGCTCGAAATCTTTTGCGCTATTTACGAAGTCAACGGAATACGTATGAAGTGTTTTATTTTCAGCAGCAAATTCTTTCCCCGCTAGTGCAGTAATACCGCTAGAATCTAATCCTCCTGATAACATGCAAACGAGAGGGACGTCGGCAATTAATTGTCTTTTTACTGTATCTTGTAAAATAGATAAAATATGTGATGATGTATCTTCTATAGAATCTGTATGGATCTTACTTTCTAAATTCCAATACTTTTGAACCACTTTTTTATCACGTGTAAATGTTATAGAATGTCCGGCACGCACTTCCTGAATATGTTTAAAGACGCCACATCCTGGAGTTCGAAATAAGCCTAATCCAAATATTTCATTTATGCCATTCGCATCAATTTCAGCAGGGACAGATGGATGAGCTAATAATGCTTTTATTTCAGAGCCGAAAATAATACTGTCATTTCTTTCTGTATAAAAGAGTGGTTTTACGCCTAAATGATCACGAGCTAAAAACAGTTGTTGCTTCTGATCATCCCATAAGGCGAAAGCGAAAATGCCGTTTAAATGTTGTACGCAGTATTCTTTCCATTCTAAATAAGCATGTAGTAACACTTCTGTATCTGAATGCGTTTCAAATGTATGACCACATTTTTGAAGTTGTTCCCTCAGTTCACGGAAATTATAAATTTCCCCATTATAAGTAAGAGCATACGTATAATCACCAGTACGAAATGTCTTCGGCTGTGTTCCGCCTTCTGGATCAATTACAATTAAACGCCGGTGTGCAAAGGCCGCACGAGGTGAAAACCAAAATCCTTCAGCATCAGGACCACGATGCTGAATACTATTTGCCATATTTTCTAAAATAACATGTTCATTAGAAAGATCTTTATTCCAATTTACCCAACCTGTAATTCCACACATACACATCTCATCTCCTAATTTTAAAAAGTAGATTAACGAAATAAAATGTACACTAAGTTAAAGAATGACTATATAAATAGTGTACTACATGAATTAAATTACAGACTTGAGAAAATTTTCTTTGAATGCATAGTTATGTGAGACAATGGCTAAGGGAAAGTATTCCATTACATACAAAAAATAATAAAAAGATGAGAGAAAATATTTTTTAAGACGTTATATAGGGTGTAAAAGCTTTTACAAAAAAATAAGGGGAATCGCTACATGAAATCAAATGAGAAAAATTATATAAAAAGATTAAAGCGGCAAAAAGAAGATGCGCTAGAATTTGTTGTCGATACATATTTACCACTCATAAAGGGAATCACGCACAAAGTTCTGCTTCCGGTTCAAAATGATGGATTGATAGAGGAATGTGTAAATGATATTTTCCTATCCATTTGGAATAATGCAAATAAGTTTCATGGGGAGCCGAGTGATTTTAAAAAATGGATTGCGGCAATTGCGAAGTTTAAAGCAATTGATTATTACCGGAAAGCGACTAAAAAAGTAGAAATTATTTCGGATGAATTTCATATCAGTACGGAGAAATCAGCAGAAGACGAATTAATCGTTATGGAAGATAGAGAAGAATTATTGAAGCTTATTAATCAATTAGAACCGTTAGATCAAAAAGTGTTCATTATGAAATATCTTCTCGGTATGAAGACCGAGGAAATAGGAGACAAGTTAGGATTAACCCGGGCAGCAATCGATAATCGAGTGTACCGGGGGAAAAAGAAACTACAACAAAATGCTACGAATATTAGTTTTGGAGGTAGTGCAATATGAAAGACATTTATGAACTATTAAATGATATTGATATAGATGAAAAAGAACTTAAGGAAATTGAGACTTCTGAAATTGAAAAAGAAAAAGTGAAGCGTAACTTAAAACAATCGATACGTACGAAGAAAAAGATGAAAAGTTGGAAAAAGGGTGTCGCTGCTGCATCTATTTTAGTCGGCGTATCGGTTGCCATGCTTGGCATCGGATTTCCTACATACGCTGGAGGATTACCAATAGTAGGGGACATATTCCGATTTTTAGATAATGGTAGAACAGGGTTATATGAAAATTATAAAGAGTTTTCGACTGAATTGAATATGACGCGGGAGAGTAATGGGGTTAAGGTTACAATTAATGATGCTGTGTTCGATGGTAGAACAATCACAATCACATACTCTATTGAGAGTGATAAAGATTTAGGGGAGAAGCCAAATATATTTGGATATCCGCAGGTGATGGGGTTTAATGGCGGGGGAGGAAGCTCTCAAGTAACAAAAGTTGGAGAGAAAAAGTACGTAGGTATGACTACAATGAGTGGTAATAGTAGTAAAAGGTTAGATGTTGCAAATGTTTGGTGGGATATGGAAGAAATTGAGATGGATTATAAAGGTAATTCAATTAAGGGGAATTGGAATTTCGCACTTAGTTTAAAGGCAATGGATAGTAAGGAAGTAAAGGTTAATGGGGCTTCTGAAAATGAATTAATAAAAGTAAATATAGACAAAATGGAAGTAACCCCGATGTCATTTATCGTTTTTTTCAATCAGGAAGAATCTAAGGCGTTACGAAGTATATGGGATAGCGCTGATGTGGAATTAGAAATAAAAGATGATTTAGGAAATAAATATGCAGGTGAAGGAAATGGTGGAACTAGTACAGTAGCAGAGCCACATAAAAGTAGTTGGAGTGCTACATTCCAAAAGTTAAACGAAAATGCAACAAAGCTTATCGTTACACCTCGTGTGCACTTACGAGTGCATACACCTGAAAATCATGGTGGAGTGGAGTATGTGAATGGAAAAGAGAAGAAAATTGAAGTGCCGAATAAAGAAGCGAAAAAGAAAGATATTATATTAGATGATATCGTTATTGATTTAAAGAAATAAAAGAGAGACTGCCTAAAACCATTAGGCAGTCTTTTTTTCGTTAAGAACTAGTAACGAGCAACGCATGCGGATGCTGCGTTTTATACTCATCTTTCCACGGAATGTTTAGTTGTTCCCACGATTCGCCGCTAGTAGTGGATTGAAACACGCCATTGTTATTTAAAGTGTAAAATGTATGTGGTTCTGCTTCGTTTGTCGCAAGCATCGAAATGACTGTACCGATTGCTGATGGTAGTCCTTGCTGTACTTGCTGGAACGGAGTATCTTTCGTTTTACGATAAATATAAGATTCATAAGGAATACGGTGATGAGCAAGATCAGCACTCGGTGCAGCAGAAACGAGAATTGTATCGCAATCAGCTGGATCGATAGCCATGCTATATAAATAATGATGCTCCAGTCCATCACTACATGAAATCCAGTTGTTTCCGCTGTTATAACTTTCAAGGTATGCGCGATCAGGTCCGCCCATAAACCCGTCACCACATGATGCATAAAGGCGATTTGGGGCTTCAGGGTGCATGAGTAATTGATGAGCATCGATAGGAGCACCGAATTTTTTATCAATCCATGTATGTCCTTTATCGTTACTTTGAATAACAGCACCAGCTTCAATTGAAACATGAATTGTATTTGGATTGTTTGGATCAACTGTAATCCAGCGTACGTGATGAGTAAAAGGTCTAGGCGGGAAAGCCCACGTATAAGAAGATAATAATGATTTCATATTTTTAAGTTCCGTCCACGTTTCACCACCATTTTCAGAGCGGAATAAAGCGCTCGGTTCTGTGCCAACATAAACGACGCCATAGCCGTTAACTTGTTCATTAGGGCTTATCGTAATGGAAGTGATTGAAGAATGTAAAATACCATCTTCTTTCGGGAAATCAAAGTAACGATAAGAATCTCCAATCGGTCTCCACGAATCTCCACTATCGTCACTTAACCAGAGGCCTCGTCCAAATGTACCGCAATATATACGATTCTTTTGAAATGGATCAACAGCGATACAGGTAGGCTGCATATTTTGTAAGTGATACGCTGTTTCATAGTTACCATATTGTTCTTTCACTACAACAAGTTCACGCTCCATACAGAGAAATAAACGTTTCATTTTCGTAACCTCCTTAAAAATTCTTTCATTAGTAAACAATATGAAGCTGAAAAAGAAGTAGTCTTATTTTTTGTTGAGAAAAAGGACTTATTTAAAAAGTAGCGAAGTTTGTATACAGAGGAAGCGGGCGTTTACGGGCAATTAATACGGGATAAAGACGGGGAGTTTGTTTCATACTAATGTACAGATATTGCACTTAAAGGAGCATTTGTATGGGACATTCGCATGATCATGGGCATTCTAACAATAAAAAGGCGTTACTACTTGCATTCTTACTAACAACAAGTTTTATGATTGCTGAAGTAATTGGCGGGTTTGTAACAAATAGCTTAGCACTATTATCTGACGCGGGGCATATGTTAAGTGATGCAGTATCTTTAGCTTTAAGTTTACTTGCGTTTAAGCTCGGAGAAAAAACAGCAACAATTGCGAAAACATATGGATATAAGCGAGTCGAAATGTTAGCGGCATTATGCAACGGTGTCGTTCTTATTGTCATTTCAGTATACATTTTTATTGAAGCAATTCGCCGTTTTAAAGAACCAGTTGAGATTGCTAGTAATGGAATGCTCATTATTGCTGTACTTGGTCTGCTTATTAATATTTTATCAGCTTGGATATTAATGAGAGGCGGCGATGTGAAAGGTAATTTGAATTTAAGAAGTGCTTTCTTACACGTATTAGGTGATCTATTAGGATCAGTTGGAGCGATTATTGCTGCGCTACTTATTAAATTTTTCGGATGGACTGCTGCAGATGCGATTGCTAGTATTCTTGTGTCTATTTTAGTCATTATTAGTGGATGGCGTGTCACACGTGATACGGTTCATATATTAATGGAAGGTGCACCACAGCACATAAATGTTGAAGAGGTAAAAAGTACATTATTAAATATTCCGGTTGTAAAAGAAGTTCATGATTTGCACATATGGTCTGTCACATCGGATTTTCAAGTATTAACTTGCCACTTAATTATTGAAGGTAATGAAACGCAAAATGTATTAAAAGAGGCTACGGATGTATTAAAGGAGAAGTTTCATGTAGAACATGTCACCATTCAAGTAGAAATAGATGGTGAATTTCATCATAGTGAGACAACTTGCAAAGTATGAAAGAAAAAGGATAAGAAAAAGTGTCATAACATTTTTTGTACGGCATACATATATATAATGTGGCCACAAATACTTTGCAAGGTAAATATTTCATGAAATTACTTTACTTATAAAGAGTCATCTTTTATAATCAAAAGTGGTAATTGATAAAGATTATCATTTTCAATGATCGTAGAAAGGAGTTTTTTAAAAGATGAGTAGTCAACTCCGTTTTGCTGTTGAAAATCGTAAGAGGCATTTAATTGATGAGTTAATTGGAGCAGGTGTGTTTAAAATTCGCGACCGACAATTATACGAGCTGTCTTTAGAGGAATTGGAAAAAGAGTACGAAGATATGGAAGATTATGCGAATATTCAGGCATAGCTATATAAATTAGTAAAAGGTGAGCTGGTTACGATTTTGTGTAGCCAGCTCTTTTATTATTTTGTAGAAATTATTCTTTGTATTTCTTTCATTGGACGGAGCCAGTTTTGAGACATCATTTGTTCCATTTGTTTTTCGTCCTGCTTCTGCAATGCTTGAATAATAGAATAATGTTCTTCAATAGATTGACTTGCTGGAACAAAGTTTTGGAAAAACAAATATTCAAGGCGTAAAACGTGAAGTTGCATATTTTCTAGAAAGGGTTCAATATATTGGTTTTTAGCAATAGAAGAAATTGTATTGTGAAATTGTATATCTAATTCTAAAGCTTGTTTTGAGTTTTTTTTCTCTATAGAGCACTGAAAATCATCATTTATTTCAGAAAGTAGTTTAATGTCAACGTCTGTAATGTTTTGAAGTGCTTGCTTTCCTATAATAGAGTGAAGACCAGCCATCGTTTCATAAATGATAGATATGTCGTCTAACTTAATAGGAGCAATTTTCGTTTTTTGTCCAGGTACCATTTCCACTAAACCAGAAAGTTCTAATATTTGAAGTGCTTCTCTTACAGGTGTTCGGCTTACTCCTAGTGCTTCAGCCAATTCCCCATCATTGATTTTTTCATCAGGTTGAAGTACGCCTTCAATAATCCAATCTTGTAGTTGATTTAAAACGAGTGATTTTGCCGAAACTCTTCCTGGTTTTTTATAATTTTGAGGGACAGGCATAGTGAATTCAATCCTTTCATTGTATAGTTTCCTTTTTGGCATTAACAAGCTTTAATTTTTGTTTTCCTTCATCCGGTTTTTGGCTTAAGATGAGTACCATAACAATGACACAAAAAGCGCCTAATAACTGAAAAGATTGAAAGGGCACGTGCAATATAAGTACAGAAGAAATAATAGCTGCGAGTGGTTCTGTGCAACCGAATAATGTTGTTTCTTTCGGAGTCAGGTATCGTATGCTGTCTAAGTATAAATAAAAGGCAATAAGTGTCCCGAAAATGACGACAAATGTGATGAGTGGTAGGGTACTTAGTTTTACATATTTCATAGTCGATAATAAAATGAATTCGTTTGTAGAAATAAAGTGTAGAATCGTTACACCAATACCCCCAATAATCATGCCCCATCCAACGATAACAGAGGAAGACCATTTTTCTAACAATTCCTTTGAATATAAACTATAAAAAGCAAGAGATAATCCAGATAAAATGCCCCAAACAATAGCTGGTGTAGAAACAGCCAAGTTATGAACAGACCCGTTTGTTAGTAAGAGAAAAGTACCTACTAATGAAAGAGTAATTGAAATGAAATCAATTTTTGATGGACGAACGTTCCATTTGAAAAGTAAGTATACAGTGATGAATATAGGAGCTAAATATTGTAATAATGTTGCGACGGCAGCATTTCCTTCTTTAATAGAAGCAAAATATGTGTACTGTACAGCAAGCATACCGAATAGGCCAAACAATATCATTTTATAAGCATCCGATCTTTGTTTCCATATGCCGAATATTTCTTTTTTTCTCGTTCCGAATGATGAAATAATGAGCAAGATAACGCCGGATATAAGCAATCGAATTGTAACTAACCATTCAGTAGAAACATTGTCATATTGAAAAAGTTGTTGTGCAGCTGTTCCGGACACCCCCCATAAACAAGCACCGATTATGACCATTATAATTCCTTTTAATCGATTGGGATTCATATGATTTAAAATCCGCCTTTCTGAAAATAGATATTGGATACAATATGCAATATATCACGAAATGGAGTATTAATAAACTGAAATTTCTTATTAAAAACTTTTTTTGTGTGTAGTAAAATATTGTAAAGGGGGGATGATATGCAAGCGGGATTTTTGGTTTGTTTATTTGTTGGATTACTTATTATCTTTTTAGGATATCAAATACAGGTGAAAAAGCGATTGTTTTTGTTGGCAGGTTATCAGGAAGAGACGTTTGTTGGAGATAAAAATAAATTAGCGAAGCTTTCAGGGGTGTTTTCTTATATAGTCGGAGTTTCCACAATCATATTACCGTTTGGCCTAGAAAAAATAGGTGATGTGGTTGCGATCGTATATATTATATTAGTTGTTTTAGGGACAATTGTGTTTATTATTAAAGCGAATCTGCTAAATAAGAGTACGACAAAGTGAAGAAGGCTCCATTTTAAGGAAGCCTTCTTGTTGTTTATTATGAACTGTAAGTAAAAGCTGGAATAGGATCAATAAATATATCCCAATCTTGTTTCATTTCTTTCTCTGTTAGTAGACAACTATCTAATGATTGTTCAATTAAAGAACAATTCATGTCAATTCCGATAAATACGAGCTCAGTTATTCGATCTCCATATTGTTCATCCCAGTTTTTTAATACTTCCGGTTCTTCTGCAATCATTTGATTTCTTTCAGTTTCAGGTAATGCTGCTATCCATTCACCAGCTCCTTGAATTGTAATAGAGGAACCTGCTTGAGATAGAAGCCCTATCATATTATTTCGAGATGCAAGCCAGAAAAAGCCTTTCGCTCTTACAACATCAACAGGCCATTTTTCTAACCAATTCATAAGACGCTCAGGATGGAAAGGGTATTTACGACGGTACACAAAGGAATTGATACCGTATTCTTCCGTTTCGGGTGTATGATGTTCACTGTTTAATTCCTGTATCCAGCCAGCCGATTGACTGGCTTCCTCATAATTGAATAAATTTGTATTTAAAATTTCTTGCAGTGGTACGTTGCTAAATGAAGATTCAATAATTTTTGCACTAGGGTTTAGTCTCTTTAGTAAATAATGAAGTTCTATCATATCTTCTTTTTCTAGTAGGTCTATCTTATTAAGGATAATTACATTTGCAAACTCAATTTGATCTATTAATAAATCAATAACTTCCCGAGTATCATTTTCATCGATTGCTTGTTTTCGATCTAATAAACTTTCTCCATCTGCAAAATCATCCCAAAATCTATTTGCATCTACAACGGTAACCATCGTGTCGAGGCGACAATTTGTTGTTAAATCAATGTTAAGAACTTCATCTGTATAAGTAAACGTTTGAGCAACTGGAATAGGCTCACTTATACCAGAAGATTCAATTACAATATAGTCAATATCTCCGTTTTCAACAAGACGATTCACTTCTATTATTAAATCTTCTCGTAGTGTACAACAAATACAGCCATTTTGAATTTCTACTAGTTTTTCCTCCGTACGTGAAAAACCACCTTTTTTTATAAGGGAGGCATCAATGTTTATTTCGCTCATATCATTAACGATAACAGCTACTTTTAAGTTGTTCTTATTAGTCAAAATATGATGTATTAAGGTAGTTTTTCCGGCTCCTAAAAACCCACTTAATACAGTGATAGGTACTTTTTTCATGAAATTCTCTCTCCCCTTTAAATCGTAATGATTACGTTTTATAATAAGTGATGAAAAAGAAAAAATCAATAATAAATCATAATGATTACGATTTAAGAATAGGAATAGACTATAAAATTTGTGTTGTAGTAGCAGAAGCATTTGGACAAGCACATGTTTACGTATAAATAAAATGGAGGCGAGAAGGTTGGTTTTTAATAGAGTTTCAAAAGAATTAGCAGGCATAGTACTTATTGTTATTTTTCTCTTTTTATTATTTTTTGTAGATTTTACAAGCCTAGCAAATTTACACAAAAGTGTGCCACAAGTATGGTTGAATGTGAACACACTCTTTTTAAGTATTATTTTTGAAGCAGTACCTTTTATTTTATTAGGCGTAATCGTTTCTTCACTCATTCAAGTGTTTGTGACAGAAGATATGATTCAAAAAGTAATGCTGAAATCTCCAATTGTTGCAATGATTCCAGCAGTATTTGTGGGGATTCTTTTTCCAATGTGTGAATGTGTCATTATACCAATTGTAAGAAGGCTCATTCAAAAGGGGTTACCTCTTCATGTTGGCATTGTTATTTTATTAAGTGTACCTATAATGAATCCAGTTGTTCTTTTATCTACCATATATGCGTTTCAAAAAAATGATTACGTTGTATATGCACGCTTTGGGATAACAATTCTTGTTGCTCTATTCATAGGTCTAATTGTGTATTATTGCTATCGCGGGAGAAATGTTTTAAAAGACGTAGAGGTTTCCGTTCAAAAAAGCAAAAATAAGAGTTGGAAAGATGTTATAAATCACACTGTAGATGAGTTTTTTGATACTGGTAAGTATTTATTAATTGGTGCTTTTTTAGCAAGTGTATTTCAAACGTTTTTCGATCGGAATGTACTGGATACAGTAGCACATAACGAAGTAATTGCTCCAATTATAATGATGGGATTTGGTTATGTTTTATCAATTTGCTCTGCAGCCGATGCGTTTATAGCCGCATCTTTTGGACATGTTTTTTCGGTAAAGGCGCTTCTCGCATTTCTTGTGTTTGGACCTATGCTTGATATGAAAAATACGTTCATGCTATTTGCATATTTTCAAAGGAGATTTGTATTCTTTTTGATTGGAATTATTATTTTATCGGTGTACACAGTCGTGCAAATTACAATGTTATAGGAGGTGAGAGACAATGGAGAAAGAGGAGCAGAAAGCATATCATCGTTATATCCGTGGCATTATTTTAATTGGTTTAGCAATGCTCTTATTTAAATTACTTGTAACCGGAAATATATATAATTTTATCGCTCCAAAAATGATTAAATTTATGTATATAGCTTTTGTAGTGATCTTACTTCTTGGTTCTTTACAAGTTTGGAGAGATGGGAGAGAAAAACAGGATGATTGTAATTGTTGTAAGCATCATACAGAATCAAAATTAGGGATGAAAAGTTTGTTTGTATATGTTTTATTTGTTGTTCCGATAATTAGCGCTTTTCTCTTTGGAAGTGTAACAATTGATGGAAGTTTAGCAGGAAAAAGGGGTATGAATCAAAGTGCCCAAGCGATAAGTATGAAAAAGAACGAAATAGAAGGAAGGCAGGTTAATTCAGATTGGCGAGAAGTATTAGTTGATCAAGATGAAATTTCGAATTTATCAACAAATTATCAAACAGAAGAGCAATTAACAAAAAGTATGTTAGGGCAGCGTAAAATACAAGTAGAGGATAAGGACTATGTTCAAACAATGAGTATAATTGGTCAAGATGTTAATGGATTTAAAGGGAAAGAAATTACATTCGCAGGGTTCATATATAAGGATAGAGATGTGACGGGGAATAAAGCAGTAGTGGCTCGATATGGCATAACTTGTTGCATTGCAGATGCATCGGTCTGGGGGATGATTGTTATGGGACAAGATGTTGAAAAAATTTCAGAAGAAACATGGGTAAAAGTAACAGGGATATTAGATAAAACGACATATAAAAGAACGCTATTTCCACTTGTGAAAATTAGTAAAGTGGAGAAAATTAATAAGCCAACAGACCCATATGTATATGATGCTTTACCACAATAAAAAAGGATTAATTCTTCATATTTTCATGAAATAGAATCATAATCATGACGATAAAAAAATAAAGATAAGAGTAATTTGGTTTGTTAAAAATATGTGTAGAAGGAGATAAGCGATGAACTGGGTTACTCATAAACCAACATTTGAATTTGATAATTTTAGTCCATTTATTCGTGCGAATACTGCCTGGCTTGGGCATTTGGAGTTCGCATACGATTTAGTAAGATTTGAAAAACCAGAAATATTAGTTGAGCTAGGTACACATCTAGGCGCTTCTTTTTTCAGTTTTTGTCAAGGGGTAAAGGATGGGGGATTAGCTACAAAATGTTTTGCTGTAGATACTTGGACAGGAGACGGGCATACAGGTCCATATGGAGAAGGTGTTTTCCAAATCGTAGATAAAGTGGTAAATATGAGTTATCCAAATATAGGTAATTTAATTCGGTCTACTTTTGACGAGGCTGTGGATCAGTTTCAAGATGGAACGATAAATTTGTTGCACATTGATGGCTATCATACGTATGAAGCAGTTTCTCATGATTATAAAACATGGTTACCGAAACTTGCGAATAACGGTATCGTGCTATTTCACGATATTGAGGTGAAAGATCGAAACTTCGGTGTGTATAAATTTTGGGATGAGGTCAAAGCGAAGTATCCTCATTTTCAGTTTGAGCATTCATATGGGCTTGGAGTGTTATTTCCGAAAGGTTGTAGCGATAATTTTGTGGAAATCCTTAAAAATAAAGAAGAAATACAAGATATGTATAAATAAAAGTGGAGCACGCATCATTTGAATGATGTGTGCTTTTTTTATGTGGGGAATAATGATAGTCCTTAAAACGGTGAGCATAATAGTAAAAAGTTTTATGGTAGCAAATATAAAAAAAGTTACTCTTTGATTGTTAAATATAAAAAATGTAACATTTTTTATATTTTCCATTGCGAAAAGTAGCATCTACTTTTACAATAGAAAAGGTGTCCATATATTATACTGGAAAAATAAATCGAAATAATATGAAAATTTTGTTTTGTCTTCGCTAATTGTATATTACATACATGTAAGACGACATACGTCATGTTATCGACTTGTAAGGAGAGAAAAAAATGAAAAGTGTAAGATTACCATCGATGCTAGAAATCATAGTTCTTTTATTACTATTTCTTGCTGTTGTCTTTTCCTTCCAAACGATTTTTGATCTCCCAATTCAATTAGCGCTATTTATTTCATGGTTTTTAGTAATTGCGCTTGGATTAAGATTAGGATTTCGTTATCAAGAATTGCAAGATGCAATTACGAAAGGGATTTCTAACGGATTAGAAGCAATACTCATTTTAGTTGCAGTAGGTGCTTTAATTGGAACATGGATTGCTGGTGGTGTTGTACCAACATTAATCTATTATGGATTAGAATTTATTCATCCTAGCATATTCCTATTAGCAACATTAATTATTTGTTCGATAACTTCTATCGCGACAGGAACATCATGGGGAACAGTTGGAACAGCAGGTATTGCTATGATGGCAATTGGTGAAGGTCTTGGGTTACCATTACCACTTGTTGCTGGTGCAGTTCTTTCAGGAGCTTATTTCGGAGATAAATTATCACCACTTTCTGATAGTACAGTACTTGCAGCATCTATGGCAAAAGTAGATGTTATTGCACACGTACGAGCTATGCTCGTATTAGACGTTCCAGCGTATATTATCACTAGCATTATGTTTACTGTAGCTGGTTGGATGTATGGCGGAGATAACGTAGATTTAAATCGAGTAGAATTTTTAAAGGAATCATTATTAAAACACTTTGATATTAAAATATGGATGTTAGTTCCGGCGATCATTGTCATTGTACTATTAGCAATGAAGAAACCGTCTATGCCAACAATTGCAATGGGAGCATTAATTGGTGCAATTTGGGCAACTCTTTTCCAAGGAATGAACTTTGGAGATGCGATTGGAACAGCGTATAACGGATTCTCAATTCAATCTGGTGTTGAGTTTGTTGACAAGTTATTAAACCGTGGTGGAATTAACGGTATGCTTGGCTCAGTAGCCGTTATCATTTTCGGTTTAGGATTTGGTGGATTACTTGAAAAACTAGGTGTTTTAAAAGTGATTGTATCAAAATTTGAGAAGAAATTAAATTCTGCGGGTAATGTAACATTGTCTACATTAATCGTAGCATTCTTAGCCAATATATTTGGTTGTGCGATGTATGTATCACTAATTTTAACACCGAAAATTATGGAAGATAGCTATGATAAATTAAAAATAGACCGTCGTGTATTAGCACGTAACTCAGAAGTAGGTGGAACGCTAACTTCAGGTATGGTTCCATGGTCTGATAATGGTATTTTTATGGCTGGTATTTTAGGTGTAGCAACGTTCTCATACGTTCCATTTATGTGGTTAAGCTTTGTTTCATTAATCTTAGCAGTTATTTATGGATATACAGGCAAATTCATTTGGTATGTGGATGATGCAGATAAAGGAAAGCAAGCATCATAAAATGAAAATCACCTTCTACAACATGTAGAAGGTGATTTTTTTATTTGGTAATAGTATTTGCTAAAGTTATTTCGTTCTCATAATTAGCAATTTTTTGTTGTATCTTTTTTAAGTTTTTTTCAGTGTCTTGAATGAGCTGTAAGACATTGGTCTCCTGTTGTTTCATTAATTCCAACCGTTGAAGGATAGTAGGTTCTCCCTCCATAGACCAGTCGATAAATTGTTTTATTTTTTGAATTGGCATACCGGTGTTTTTTAAGCATAAAATCATTTCTAAATATTTCAGTGCTTCTTCGTCAAAAACTCGATCCCCTTTTTCATTTCTTTGAAGAAAAGGGAACAGTCCTTGTTTATCGTAATAACGTATTTGAGAAATAGTTAAGTGTTGCATTTTGGCGACTTGACCGATCGTATAATACATAGAATTCATCCTTTTACTACCAAGTTATAATTCCATCTTTATTTAATATTTTACCATTATAGTTTGTTTCACTTACTGCATATTTAATAATAATTTTAGCACTTTCATTGGTCGTATGGCCACCTGGGGAATTACCATTAAGGTCAGTAGTTGTAAAACCGGGAGTTACTCCAAAAATTTCTGGGCCGTTTGTACTAAATTCTTTACTAAAAGCTAATATTAAAGCATTAATAGCTGTTTTTGAAGAATTATACCCTAACGCATTAATTGGATGTGTTTCACCATTAGCAAACATTGTTAATGAAGCCATGTCAGTTGTTATATTGATAATTTTACTGTTGCTTGATTTCTTTAATAATGGTAAAAAGGCTTGCACCATTTGGAATGTTCCAAAAAAGTTAACTTCAAATCCTTGACGTAAAGTTTCAATATTTAATTCACTAGGTAGCGTGTTGAAGTCTAGTGCTATGCCTGCGTTATTGATTAATAAATCTAAGTGGTCAGTCGTTTCATGAATTTTCTTGTTTGCTTCTTGAATGGATTGTGAACTTGAAATATCTACTTGAATATAGGAAACGTTTGATACATGTAAAGATTGTACAGCTTGTTGTCCAAGCTGTTTATTGCGAGCGCCTAAAAATACGTGATAATCTTTTTCGGCTAATTGACGAACAAGTTCATATCCAATTCCTTTATTCGCACCTGTTATGAAAGCATATTTTTTCATATTGAATTCCTCCAGTATTGTTATAGTAGGTTACAAAGGAAAGGATACAGCCTAAACTTAAGTTTAGGTCAAGAGGAATTTTTAAAAATAAATACAGAATATCTATATATAAGAGTGAGAATCCTTATCATTTAAGAGAAAGTCTGTTATTATAAGAGATGTAGGTATTTTATTTTCAAGGGGATGAAAAAATGGAGTACAGAATTGAAAGAGATACAATAGGAGAAATAAAAGTTCCAGCTGATAAATTATGGGCAGCACAAACACAACGTAGTAAAGAAAACTTCCCAATTGGAACAGAGCAAATGCCGCTTGAAATTGTAAAAGCATTTGCAATTTTAAAGAAGAGTGCAGCGCTTAGCAATCAAAAATTAGGAAAGCTATCAGAAGAAAAAGCAGAAGCAATTGTGGAAGCAGCAGATGAAGTAATTGCAGGGAAATGGAATGAACATTTTCCGCTTGTCGTCTGGCAAACGGGTAGTGGTACACAGTCAAACATGAATGTGAATGAAGTAATTGCAAACCGTGGGAATCAAATTTTGAAAGAGAAGGGATCTGATGTACATATTCATCCGAATGATGATGTGAACATGTCTCAAAGTTCAAATGATACATTTCCAACGGCGCTTCATGTAGCGTGTGTAATCGCAGTAGAAAATCACGTATTACCAGCAATTACGAAATTAAAAGAAACTTTAGCAGGAAAAGTAACTGCATTTGAACATATTATAAAAATTGGTCGCACACATTTGCAAGATGCAACGCCGTTAACATTAGGACAAGAAATTAGCGGATGGCACCGTATGCTTGAAAAAACAGAGCGTATGATTGCAGAGAGCAATACATATATGAAAGAGCTTGCGATTGGTGGTACTGCAGTTGGAACAGGTATTAATGCTCACCCTAAATTTGGTGAGATGGTATCAGAGGAAATTAGCCAATTTACAGGTAAGCAATTTATTTCTGCGCCAAATAAGTTCCACGCATTAACGAGCCATGATGAAGTTGTATATACGCATGGTGCATTAAAAGCATTAGCAGCTGATTTGATGAAGATCGCGAATGATGTGCGCTGGTTGGCAAGTGGTCCACGTAGTGGTCTAGGAGAAATTATTATTCCGGCAAATGAGCCAGGAAGCTCTATTATGCCAGGTAAAGTAAATCCAACACAAAGTGAAGCGTTAACGATGGTTGTAGCGCAAGTGATGGGAAATGACGCAACAATTGGATTTGCTGCTAGCCAAGGTAATTTTGAGTTAAACGTATTTAAACCAGTTATTGCATATAACTTCTTACAATCCGCTCACTTATTAGCAGATGCAATTGTTTCATTTAATGATAATTGTGCAGTTGGTATTGAAGCAGATGAAGAAGTAATTAAAGAGAATGTGAATCGTTCATTAATGCTTGTCACAGCATTAAACCCGCACATCGGATATGAAAATGCAGCGAAAATTGCGAAGCATGCTCATAAAGAAGGGTTAACTTTAAAAGAAGCAGCACTGCACTCTGGGTTACTAACAGAAGAACAATTTGATGAAATTGTAGATCCGAAAAAAATGATTGCTCCGAAAGAATAATAGAAAAAGCCAAGGTTCTTAGTATAGAATCTTGGCTTTTTTAATATTTATCTTTTCTATTTGTATTACTGTAAGTGCCAAACTATATTATTTGTTAGTAGGTATATTCAATACTTTCATATGTGGACAGTTTTCTTTTAAGAGTGAAATGAACTTTTCTTCTTTTTGGGGTACAAAAACAGTTACTGAGTCAAATAAATTGTAATGTAGTTCTAATTGCTGTCTAGTCCATTTTTTTGAATGAAGTTTTTTACCAGAGTATTTAACATGACGAATGTCTTCAAAAGGAATTTCAGTATGAAATATGAAACCGTGTTTTACAATAAGAGATGACGCGGTTATATGGTAGTGAGAAAAATAGAATGAAGCAAGATTAACGACATTTAGCACCATCATGAGAGTGAAAAAAATAGAATTTTCATTTTGGAAGAATAACGAAATGAAAAAAATTATGATAAATAATGAAATAAAAATGACGTGAAATGGATTTTTTTTCGCTTTAAATTTCAAGTTAGTCACCCCGGTATACGTGTTCTTTAGCTAAATTAAATCATAACATCTTGATAAAACGTGTAAATATGCAGAATTGCATATTCCTTCGGCTTATTATTCATGTAAAATTTCTTGATGGGATAAATTCAAAAGAAGTTTTGTAATAGTGGAGTGGCATGAAGTGACTTACAAGAATAGAAAGGTAGCGTTAGTCATAATTAGTTGTATGATAATTATGGGTAGTTGTGCTAATAAATTTATTGAGGATGGAAACCGAAAGCATACATTTGTACAGGTAAGTAAAGCTTTAGTAGAGGTTGTAAATAGAATATATAATGAGTAAAAGGTGTTTTCGTATACGAAAACACCTTTTTGTAGTTAAAATTGAAGGCTGAAGTTTTGGAATGTGTGAATACCAGTCCCATGTTTAATCAGCTCTTTATCATTTAAATATTGAATAGCATATTTCACTTCTTTCAATATAACAGGTGAAAGGCCGAGGGTATGATGTGAACCAAAAATTTGTTTAATAGGAAAGAGGTTTGTAATTGTATTTAGAGACTGAACTAAATCTACAGGGTTTGTTGATGGATAAAATGCAAAAATCGTGCCTTCATAAAGTAAATCTCCTGTGAATAAAAAAGCAGTTTCATAATCGTATAGGCAAATATGCCCCGGTGAGTGACCTGGCGTATGTATAATTTGAATTTTCCTATTTCCGATATCAATCATATCTCCATCTTGTAGTAATTTTATTGGTGTTCCTTGAAAGGGTTTGAATGTTTTAGGTTGAAATGTTTTAGGTGTAGGTAAAGTAATATCACGAGCGATGTCGTGCCTAATTTGAGTAATAGGAAGTCCTTTTATGCCATTAATGAGCCAATCCGCTTCTAAAGCATGTACATAGATTTCTTCAAATTGTGCGTGACTACCGATATGATCCCAATGGACATGTGTTGTGACAACAGTAATTGGTAAGTTTGTTAGTTGGTCAGTTATACGCTTCAGATTATCGATACCTAGTCCAGTATCGATAAGGAGTGCGGTAGTATCGCCTACAAGTAAGAAGGAATGTACTTTCTCCCAATGTCCATATTCACTAATCGCATATGTATTTTGGGCAATTTGTTTAACAGTAAACCATGGGTCTTGTAAAATAGTCATGTTTTGTTTCACATCCTATCGTAATTCATTCATTAAATACATTCGTTTTTTGTTGCTTGATTTCCTTTTTAAAGAATATCTAATAGATGTTTTTATAAAAGTTTATAAAATAGGTAAACGAAACATTGAAATGTTTATTTTGATTGTGTTAAGATGATGAAGTGATAATAAACGATGTTGAAATTTGTTTGTTTTTAGATAAACATTTTGAAGGAGTGTTTAGTATGAGTGATATTTCAGAGAAGTTTTGGGATGCGTCGGTGGAGGAATTGAAAAAAGGGTATGTGTTTGATGAGGAAACAGAGGAGTATATTTGTTTAGCTTGTGGAGAAACGTTTATTAAGGGAGTTATTTATCAAGATAATCAAGTTTTGTATGATGCAGAGAAGTTTGTACAAGTGCATGTGCAAAATGAACATACGTCTATGTTTGATTATTTAATAAATCTTGATAAGAAGTATACTGGTGTAACTGATTTGCAAAAGAAGATGGTTCAGTTTTTCCATATGGGGCTGAATGATAAAGAGATTGTAAAAGAGATGGATGGCGGAAGTACATCAACCATTCGCAATCATCGATTTACACTTCGAGAGAAAATGAAACAAGCGAAAGTGTTTTTAGCGTTAATGGAACTGTCAGAAGAAAAATCAAAAGTACAAACGAAATTTGTATCTATTCATAGAACAGCAACGATGGTAGATGATCGTTACAATATTACAGAAGAAGAAAATGATGAAGTATTAAAAGCTCATTTTACAGAAGGATTAGATGGACCGCTTTCTAAATTCCCGAAAAAGCAAAAGCGTAAATTAATTATATTACGCCATTTAGTGACGAAGTTTGATAGTAATAAAAAGTACACTGAAAAAGAAGTAAATACTGTCATAGAAAGCGTATACCCGGATTTCGTAACTTTAAGAAGATATTTAATTGAATATGGATTTTTAGATAGAACAGCTGATGGAAGCCAATATTGGGTGAAGTTATAATAGTACGGAAAAAAATGAATAGAAGCACATTATAATAACAACTATACAAAGAGATGGAAGTTGAAAAACAGATTTTTATTAAAAGGAGAAATGAAATTTGAAACCACCTACAGATAACAATAAAGAAGGTGCGGAGTCACATAAGTTAGAAAGTGAGAGTAAACCGATATGGAAATCGATGTCCATGTTTTTAGTACCGTTACTATTAAGTAATGTATTACAATCAGTTGGACAATTATTTGGGATGGTAGTAGTAGGAAGATGGCTTGGAGTTAATGATTTAGCGGCCATATCAGCATTCTTTCCGCTATTTTTCTTACTCGTTTCATTTGTAATTGGTATTGGTTCAGGAAGTTCTATTTTAATTGGTCAGGCGTTTGGTGCTAAAAACGAAGATCGTTTAAAAGCTATCGTTGGTACGACGCTGACATTTACCTTTATTATTGGAGTTGTATTGGCGATAATAGGCAGTATTTTTGCGATGGATATTATGCGCCTTATGGGAACGCCAGAAAATATTATTGAGATAAGTGTACATTATGCACGTATATTATTTATATCGATGCCAGTATTATTTTTATATTTCGCATACACAACATTTATGAGAGGTACAGGAGATTCTAAAACGCCATTTTACTTTTTAATTGTAAGTACAGCGCTAAATATGATTTTATTACCAATTCTTATTTTTGGATGGTTAGGAGCTCCGAAATTAGATGTGTATGGGGCAGCCTATGCTTCTGTTATATCTACAGTTATTACGTTTATTGTTATGCTGATGTATTTAAAGAAGAAAAATCACCCATTACAACTAGATGGCACGGTTAGAAAATATCTTCGAATGGATGGGGAGTTATTAAAGTTATTGCTACGACTTGGTATTCCAGCAAGTATTAATATGATATTAGTTTCATTATCTGAAATTGCGGTAATCGCGTTTGTAAATCGTTACGGTTCGGATGCAACAGCGGCATATGGCGTTGTAAACCAAGTTGCAAGTTATGTACAAATGCCAGCAGTTAGCCTTGGTATTACAGTTTCCATTTTTGCGGCACAATCAATTGGGGCGAATCAATTTGATCGATTGCAGAAAGTTGTGAAGGCCGGAATTATTATGAACTACGTCATCGGTGGTGTGCTAATATCTCTTATTTACTTGTTCTCAAGAGACATTCTATCACTATTTTTAACGAGTCAAACTACAATTGAAATTGCTCATAGCCTAGTTATGATTACATTATGGAGTTATTTAATCTTCGGTCATGCGCAAATTATTAGTGCGACAATGCGAGCAAGTGGTACAGTATTATGGCCAACTGTTATCGGCGTTGTATCAATATGGCTTGTTGAAGTACCTGTAGCGTATTACCTTTCTTACCATACAAGTCTTGGCATAGAAGGAATATGGATTGGGTACCCAGCAGCGTTTATTGTCAGCTTAATACTACAATATGCATATTATAAGCTTTCATGGCAGAAGAAACGAATTACACGATTAGTGAGTTAAACATTGAAAATGTCCCTAAGTTATTTTACTTAGGGACATTTTTTGTAAAGGTATCTTTATAAATAGCTTTTTAAAGTAATATCAAAATGTTGTCTAATGAGTTTGTTATCACTCATATAAAACTCCCACGCTTTCTCTGGTTCACCGATAATTTCAAAAGATTCTTCTGTAATATATAAAGCGCAATTATCCTCTAGTGCAATTCCTTCTATATTACCTTGATGATTTTGTAAAAAGGAATGGAAGGCGTTCATTCTATTTAATTGATTATAATGTGGACAAAACCTTTTGTTCACAATCCCCCAGCCGTTGCTCTCTATATAACCAGAACCTTCATAATCTGATCGGATGCTAGAGGTGAACCAACACATAGCACCAGCGCTGTACCCGGCAATGAGAGTTCCTTGCTGCAGAGCCAATAGTAATTTTTCATCGAGTTTATGTTCTTTCCATTCTGTAATCATTTGAATATAGTTCCCGCCGCCAAGATAAATTAAATCGGCTGATTGAATCATTTCGTCTAGTTCATATTTAGAAGGTGTATCGGCTATAATACGTAAAATTTGTACTTCACAGTGTAATTGTTTTTCGAACGTGTCTAAAAATAATGTTATATAACTTTCATCATCATGACTAGCTGTTGGAATGAATAATACTTTTGGATACTGTTTATTTGTTAATTCTATAAGTCGCTCATTAATAGGCAAGTGATTTGAATCTTGTAAATCACCGCCACCAATGACAGCTAATTTCATAGTAAAGCACCACCTAATCATTTTTGTTATATAAAAATTCGATAGAAGAGAGTTACATTCCTTCTGTGATGTAATGATTAAGTAGAAAATATAGTTTAAATATATCGGAATAGTAAAGGGGGGATAGCTATATAGAAAAATGAATTAGAAACAGTTTATCCCGCTATTTGCTGGGCAGTAAGACCCCCAACTCAAAATTCAGTGAAAGTAAAGGAGTTAGACGGGGGATCAAAAACCCCCAATGATTAAAGTTTCATTTTATCGATATATAACACTTCATACTATTGTTTCAAAATATGGAAACAATATGTTTAAATGGATATAAAGAAGCTTGAATTCATATTGAATGAGTGCTTATACTTTAAAAAGGAATGGGAAATAATAGAGATTTTACAAATGAGTTTTTACTTTTAATAGGAACTTGTATTACAATATGGTAAAATTATTTCAATATATTTATTTAATATAAAAATACAAAGAGGGAGCGTGAAAAAAGTGGATTTTCGATTCGAATTTACAACGAAGGTGAAAGAATACTTGGATGATGAGAAGGATGAAAAAATAATAAAAGATGGACATAGAGATATCATTTTTCAGTATTTATATCCGCTAGAGAGTGAAATTGGTATTTATAAAAATCCTAACTTTACTTTTTTTGCATCAGGAAGACGCTCGCATATCGTATTAGAAAACATTGAATTTAAAACAGAGGTAAATGTAAAAAGTAACATCATTGAAATTACAAAAATAGTGGATAATGTCGTTATCCCGTTAGATACTATCGTAGCGAAAGATCGGGAATTGTTTGCATTTGGGCGTAATGAGAAGTTTAGTGTACAAATATTAGAGCAGTATCTCTTTGATACATTTGGAGAAAAATTAGGTTTAAAATGAATGGAATGGCCTATGTATTTATAGGTAGTGAATTTTAGTGTATCTCATTCACATTTGACCTTTCATTTAATTTATACTACAATTCGTAGTGTGAAAGGAGCTATACTATGTTTACTCAAAACTATAAGTTAAATGAGCAAGGGTTAAATCATTTCTTTGGACCGCTTGAAGCGAAAATTATGGAGATTGTTTGGTCTAACGAAGGTATTACGATTAAAGAAGTGCAGCAGAAATTAAGTGAAGAATCACCTGTGAATTTTAACACTGTTATGACAGTTATGAACAGGTTAGTAGAGAAATTACACTTAGAAAAACAGACTGTAAAAAGAAGTGGCATATATCGTGCTGTACAAACAAAAGAAGAATTCTTATCCAATCAAACGAAGAAAATGACACAGGAATTGATGGGGGAATTTGGAGATTTAGTTGTAAATCATATGCTAGATGAGTTAGAGCAGGCTGATCCGACTTTAATAAAAAAGTTAGAAGATAAATTGAGTCAGTTAAAAAAAGAGGATTCATGAAATGAAATGGCAAATGCGTAAAATCGTATTGTTAGCAGTAATTGTTAGTACCCTCTTTTTCAGTATGTTAGTGTATTACGTTACATATCCATTTCTGTTTCAAAATAAGATGCTCTTTCTTTCAAATTTTTGCTTGTTCCAGTTAGAAAAACATATGAAAGAATTATCGCTCATTCGTATTATAATCGCTGGATTATTATTACTTACTGTATTAATCGTGTGCAAAAGAATTTGGCGACAATTTTTCTATAGTAAAAGATTACAAAAAGTACTTATCCCTTGCGTTCGAAAAGGAAAACACATATATATATTGCCGACCGCAGAAGTTGCGGCATTTACAATTGGGTTATTTCGTCCGAAAGTTGTCATGTCAGAAGGGATGCTTCAAACATTTTCAGATGAAGAAATGGATGCAATTATTTTCCATGAAGAATATCATCAAAATAATCGTGATCCTTTAAAATTATTTTGTTTTACGCTATTAGCAGAAGGAATGATGTACATACCGATATTAAAAGGGTTGTTACAGCGGTATCACACGTATCAGGAGCTAGCTGCTGATAAATATGCGATGCAAAAAATGGAATCTTCATTTGAGTTAGGTAGCGCGTTATTAAAATTAATTAAAATAAAGACAATGGAAAATCGATGTGTTACAGCTTCATTTGCAAAAACAGCAATAAATTTACGAATCGAGCAAGTGTTAAATGAAAAGGTTGTTAAGCTTACTATTCCGTTACATACGAATTCGGTATATGTAACAGCAGGTTTATTCTGTATGTCGGTTGTACTTATTGTCGGAGAGTGCATATAGCCTCTTTTTTTAAGAATTAACACTACTTATTGTAGTGTTTTAGGGGGAATAAAATGAATGCAGCAGATTTAACAATTTGGCTTGTAGCTGGGGCGGGAGTATTGTCATTTATATCACCGTGCTCTTTACCGCTCTATCCATCTTATTTATCTTATATTACAGGTGTGTCTATTCAAGATCTAAAAGAAAATCGTGGGATTATGCAAAAATCAGCGATTATACATACCATATTTTTTATGATCGGATTTTCGGTTATATTTTACGCGTTAGGTTTATCGGTAAGCTGGATTGGAATAACATTTTCATCTAACCAAAAATTGATTCAACAAATTGGTGGGATTTTTATTGTTTTAATGGGGCTATTTATGACGGGCTTGTTTCAGCCTAAGTGGCTTATGGCAGAGAAAAAGGTGCAGTATAGAAGTAAATCGACTGGATATATTCGCTCGATTTTAGTCGGTATGACATATGCAGCGGGTTGGACGCCATGTGTTGGACCGATATTTTCAGCTGTACTCATGCTTGGCGCAACGAATCCTGAAGGGGCACTTCTTTATATTACAGCGTATACTCTTGGGTTTGCGGTTCCATTTTTCGTGATGGCATTCTTTATTGGGAAGGTAAAATGGATTGTTACATATGCCAATGTCATGATGAAAATTGGCGGTGGAATGATGATTATAACAGGTATTTTATTGTACACAAATCAAATGACGAAGATTACAGCATTCTTTATTCGTCTATTCGGTGGATTTACAGGCTTTTAATAATGAGGAGGAAGAAAAGTGAAAAAACTAATTGCGATTATACTGGCCGGAGCACTAATTTGGGCCGGAGTTAATTTTTATAATTCAAAGAAAGAAGAAAAAGAAAGAAAAGCAAAACAAGCGGAATTACAAAAAACAGAAGTATTACCACAAGTAGGATTTAAGGCACCAGACATAACATTAAAAGGATTAGACGGGAAGCTGCATTCGTTAAATGATGCAAAAGGAAAACCATATCTTATTAATTTTTGGGCATCATGGTGCGGTCCATGTGAAATGGAGGCACCAGACTTAGTTCGTATGTATGATAAATATAAAAAAGATGTTGAAATTTTTGCGGTAAATGCAACTATTGGAGATCCAGTACAAGAAGCGAGCGCATTTGCAGATCGTCACGGATTTAAGTTTCCTGTTTTATTAGATATGGACGGAGTAGCTGGATTAGATTATAAAGTATTTTCTTTACCAACGACATTTTTTGTTAATAAAGATGGAATTATCGTAGAGCAAGTACGAGGCGTATTACCTCCAGATCAATTAGAAGAGAAATTTAAGAAATTAATTGAGAGTTAAGAAGGGATTTCATAGTGATGGAGTGGATCGTGAGGTTACAACCAGTATCTCTTATAATTGGAAGTTTATTTGGATTTATGTTGATGAAACGAAAGATGAAGAAACAAAGTGTACCATATGAAAAAATGATGGATGCAGTAACAAATGCTTTTCTTATCATCGTATTTGTATGGAAATTTGCACCGGCAATATTAAATCCAGTATGGGCTATTAGGTCACCAATGCAAGCGTTATTAGCTGTAGGCAGTATGCAACACATTGTAGTAGGATGCATACTTACGATTGTATACATTGTTTGGAGAAGTAAAAAGGAGCAATTCTCGCTTCGTATTTTACTTGATACATTGCCTTATGGACTATGTATGAGTCTTATTTTTTATTTTCTATTCCACCAAGAAGTAGGTGTACAAACGACATTGCCTTGGGGAATGAAAATATATGAATCTAAATTTTTATACCACCCCATTTTCGCATACGAGATCATCCTTGCCCTTTGTATCATGGGCTTGCTATGGATGAAAGATGAAAGACTAGGAAATGGAAAGAATATAAGTGTTTTTCTAATTGTTGAGGGGTTAGCTCATATCATTATTTCACTTGTTAGTGAACAGAATTCGGTTCTATTTGGTTTATCAGTTCAGCAATTACTCAGTTTTTGTGTTATGAGTTTAGGGATTTTGTTCGTGCCGAAAAAATAAAAATAGCCATGTACGGAGAAATCCGCACGTGGCTATTTTTATTACATCTATTAAAAAATCGGTGGAGTAACAGAAAATAAAACAATAGCATTTTTCTCGAATTGATTTACCCATTTATGTTTTAAATAAGCGGGTATTTTTACACTATCACCCGTTTCTAATATGTATTCTTCTTCATTTAAATGTAATGTGATTTTCCCTTCTAATACAAATGCTAATTCTTCACCTTTATGTTCTAGTACATTTTCTGATGAAGCTGTATTCGGCGGGATGGTCATAATCGCTGTTGCTAAATTTCCTGTGAAATTGGGTGATAGCATTTCATATGATAAATTATCGATAATCATTTTTTTGCGTTTATGAGAACGTACAATTAAATCGTCTGTATTTGTATCTTCAAGTAAAAAGCTAAATGTTGGAACATCAAGAGCTTTAGCGAGAACTTTTAATGTTTGGATAGAAGGGTTAGCAGATCCGCGTTCAATTTGACTTAACATAGATGGTGTAATATCGGCCATCTTTGCTAGTTCTTTACTAGTTAAGCCCTTTTCTTTTCTTTGTTTTTCAATCTTTTTACCAATATCTATATTTTCCATATTGAAAATCTCCTTGATTATTATTAAATTATATTTAAATAAATTAAATTAAAATTAACTTAAATTAATTATTTGTGTTAAACTATATTAAAATTAATTTAATTATAGTTTATTAAATCGTAAGCTACAAGGTGATGAGGAGGAAGAGGAATGAAGGAAATAGAGAAATTAAAAGAACGATATCCACTATTAAATAAATTAATCGCAACGGAAGAAGTGTTTTGGGTGAATCCGAACATGGAAAAGTATGAAACGGCAATAAAAGATTCGCCACTCAGTGAAGAGAATGTAAAAGATGCGGAGGAGAGGTTAAAGCGTTTTGCATCATACATTGTGAAAGTTTTTCCTGAAACGAAAGAGACGAAAGGCATAATTGAATCACCTTTATTGAAAATCCCTTCTATGAAACAAGCTCTAGAGAAAAATTACAAGCAACCTATTTTAGGAGAATTATTATTAAAATGTGATAGTCATCTTCCGATATCAGGATCAATTAAAGCTAGAGGCGGCATTTATGAAGTGTTGAAACATGCTGAACAATTAGCTTTGCAGCACGGTATGTTAACAGAAGAAGATGATTATTCCATTTTAGATAGTGATACATGTAGAGCATTTTTTGCAAAATATTCAATTGCGGTCGGTTCAACAGGAAATTTAGGGCTAAGCATTGGGATTATGAGTGCGAAACTAGGTTTTAACGTAACTGTTCATATGTCAGCAGACGCGAAACAATGGAAAAAAGATTTATTAAGAAGTAAAGGTGTAAACGTTATTGAATATGAAGCTGATTATAGTAAAGCTGTAGAAGAAGGAAGAAGACAAGCAGATGCTGATCCTCGCTGTTATTTTGTAGATGATGAAAACTCACATGATTTATTTTTAGGATACGCAGTCGCAGCATCGCGTTTACAAAAACAATTAGAAGAGTTAGAGATTGTAGTAGACGAAGAACATCCTTTATTCGTTTATCTTCCGTGCGGAGTAGGTGGCGGACCTGGCGGAGTAGCATTTGGTTTAAAGTTATTGTATAAAGACAACGTCCATTGTTTCTTTGCAGAGCCAACACATTCACCATGTATGTTACTCGGGTTAATGACAGGACTTCATGATAAAATCGCCGTTCAAGATATCGAGATTGATAATGTAACAGACGCAGACGGACTAGCGGTAGGAAGACCTTCTGGGTTTGTTGGGAAAACGATGGAACCATTTTTGAGTGGAAATTACACAGTAAGTGATGAAGAGTTATATAGATTATTAAAAGAGCTAGCAGATACGGAAAATATTTATTTAGAGCCTTCTGCATTAGCGGGTATGTTAGGGCCAGTGAAAGTATGTAAAGAAGATGAGTATTTACAAAAGCAACAGTTAACAGAGAAGATGAAAAAAGGTACTCATATTGTGTGGGGAACGGGCGGTAGTATGGTTCCAGAAGATGTGATGAATGGGTATTATAAAACAGGTGAGGCATTAACAATATTAGAAAAATGAGGCTAGTTGTAGCCTCATTTTTTCATGTGCATAAAAATCTTTGTTATTTTCACAATAGTTCTTTATAGTATATATAAAGGATAACTAATATTAAATAAATACAACAAAAAGCTTTATTTTACATAATAAGAGGATGTGTATACGATGTCATTACAGACTAAATATATAGCGGGTATTTCGCTTGGGGTTATGGGAGTAGGATTTGCGGCTTCTATCCCTTTTCAAGGAACGGTAGCTGGTGAGATTATACAAGGGGGATTTGAAGCTGGGTTAGTTGGTGGACTTGCGGATTGGTTCGCAGTTACAGCATTATTCCGTCATCCGATGGGAATTCCAATTCCACACACAGCTTTGTTACCTAAAAATCGTAAACGAGTGACGAAAGGGCTCATCAATACGTTAGAAAATGAGTGGCTAACGAAAGAAAGTATTACGAATAAAGTAAAAGAAATGCAGCTAGCACAAATGGTGCTGCAAATTGCTGAGAGAGAAATGCAGTCTGATGCTGTGAAAAAGGGGATTGTAACGATTGCTGAGAAAGCGATTGTTTCAATAGATACAGAAAAGTTAGCTGTTATTATTGAAAAAGAATTAAAAACATATTTGCATACAATTAATACAAGTAACATTTTACAAGTGCTTGTTGATCAATTAGTTGTGCAAGAATATGATGAAAAGACACTTGATTACATATTAGTAAAAGTGAAAGATTGGACAGCGCAAGATGAAGCGCGTTATCAGCTCGGAAGCTTAGGTATGAAGGCGATGGAAAATATAAAAGTAGATGGATTCTTGCAGTTTACTTTGAAATCATTTATGAATATTGTAGATGAAGATAAAATTGGTGGCATTTTGCAGAAGTTTATTATTAGCAATATTAACAGCTTACAAGACGCTGATAATAGCACAAGACAACTTATATTAGCGAAAATCCGTCAAGAAATTATAAATGTAAAAGAAAATGAAGCGTTACTACAAGAATTAGAAAATTGGAAAGAAAAATGGATTGCAAATTGGGATGGTACTGACAAAATAAAAGAAATGCTTGAGCAAGTACAACAAAGAGCAGTTACCTTTGTAAATAACGAAGAATTTACTGATAAATATGTTATTCCATTTTTACAAACACAGATGAATAAAATAAAAGATGACAAAGTGACTGTTCAAAAAATAGAAGATTGGTTACAAAAACAAGTTGTCACACTTGTTGAAAAGAATCATTCGAAAATCGGAAAACTTGTACAAGAAAACCTTGATAAGTTAGATGATAAAACGTTAATCGAAATGATTGAAAATAACGTCGGTAAAGATTTACAGTGGATCCGAGTAAACGGGGCTGTTTGCGGATTTATGATTGGATTAGTGTTAGAAGGAATTAAAGCGATTATATGAGAAAAACCTTCCACAATTGTGGAAGGTTTCTTATTTTTCAATAACACTCATATTTAAATTGTAAGCTTTCTCAATGTTTAATTTGTGTGTCCCATTTCCGGTTTTAATCGAATTTTTATACCAATGTTCTTGCCCGTTGAATTCTGGATTTTCTTCTGAAGTAGTATCTTCTTTTTTCGTTACATCTTCAACTTGTTCCCAAGGTGTGTTTCCATGTGTTTCTTTTTGATTTGTTACTGCTGTTAAAGATACATCACTCTCTTTTGCAAGATGGACAGACACCCTTGAGCTTTCTTGTACAAACCAATTATTTTGTAATTGACCTGGATAAAGAGATAGTTCGTTATTTGAAGCACGAACTTCTACATTTTTATTTTGCGGAAGTACAAGTGTCCGTGTCACTTTTGGTGTTGAGTTAAAGAACTTATGTTGAGCTGGTAATGATTTTAATGTTACATACATCGTTTCACCAGCTGTTTGAATGGAAAGGAAATCTTCTTGTTTTAAATTAAGTTTTTCATTAGCTTTCGTCGTCATTTCATATGTTCCAAGAAGGTGAATTTGATTTGTATTATTTCCCTCTATTGTCAGAGGGTGATGCCCTGCATCCACTACAATTTTTTTGATAGATTCAGGTATATCAAGTTGTCCACCTGGAATATTACTCGTCTGGCGAGTGGTATTAATAGAATGACGAACTTCATCTAGTAATCCAGTTGATAATAAACAGTAAAAAGCAATTCCGACGCTTCCTAAAACGCCAATAAAGAAAATACTAAAAATATCATATTTAATAAATGATTGTTCCTTCTTAGAAAATAGAAGGTATAGTAAAATTTCTACGCCAAGTATAATAAGTAAAACAGGCCACCATGCTGTTAAGGAATCTAATACCTGAGTCCCTCTCATAACTGAAAATAGTAAGAAGCAACCTAATGCAATAATAGAAAGCCCCATTGAAAATGTTCCAACGCGCCATGTTCTCATTCTTTTGTACCACCTTTGTTTTCTTTATTTCCAAGTAACAATTTAAAGCCGCCGCCAATTAAGAGGAGTGCAACGATAGATGTTTGGAAATAGCGATAATACAGCTCGCTAAGATGAATGTTAAATATAGTTGCAAAATAATTGTCCAAAATAGGAAGGAGTGTTTGATCTAATAAATAATAACCACCAAGTGTAATTAACCCAATACCGATCCATCTTTGATGATTGATAAAATAATCAATGATAGGTTCGTCATTTACACGTTCTTTTCCGTATTTTGAAGTTTGCTGTAAAGCGTCAAAAAAGCTATAGAACCAAATGATTGGTACTAAAAATAAAAACGCAGATAGCCTTAATAAGTCAAGTAAATATATTGAAAGTAAAAAGGCTGCCATAAGCTGAAGGCCACGGCGTTGTAAGCCTAAATACATATGTCCTGCTCCGGGGAACATCGCTAAAATAGAAGCGAATGTTTTACTTTTCTTTCCTTGTTCACGGTGCTCTTCAAAATCTTCGAAAATAGTACGATCAACTAATTGCTCACCACGTTCTTTTTTCTGTAGTTGCTGAACAACATCGAAGAAATTATAAATCCATAAAACAGGTAATGTAATAAGGAAGATAAGGAAGCTTTCTTGGGATGTTAAAAGTGCAACGAAAATGATCATACTCCCGATCCCTGTACAAGCTACTAAAAATGTAAGTCCACGTTGCATAAGTCCTAATTGAAAATGACCAAGACCAGGAATGATTGATAGGAGAATGATATAAAAACGTTCGCTCTCTTTAGAGGACTCTGTCAATTCTCCAGCTGCTTGTTTTTTCGATTGATTAATAATAGTGATAACTAAATCTAATAAATTGATTGCCCATAACACGACTAGTAAAAACAGAGAAAGAAAAGCAATATCACGCTCTCCTAATGCTATTGTACAAAATGCTGCAAAGATAAATAGAAATACAGCCCCTCCGCTATATAAAATAAACCGTCCAAATTTCTTTACATATAAATGACCAAGCCCGGGGATTAGCCCTAATACAAGTGCTAAAAAGGGATTTTTATTCATGCTTTGAACCTCCGTCCTTTTTTGATGTGTCTACCGATTTGTTTACAATTTGTTGTGAGATAGAAGACACGTTATGTTTTGAAGATTTCTCGAAATTTGATGTCGCTGTGAAAATATATTGGAATAAACCACTTACCATAAAAATAATTGTCGCCGCAGTCGCAATTATGTAGTGAATAATGGTGCGCTTTAGTGAGTTTGTTTTTATATTTTCATTAGGTTGTAGTGTTTCAAAATTAATTTGTTTCATAACTTCGTTCGTAAATGAATCATCATTTATCATTGGAAGGTTTTCCTGTTGTTCATCAATACTTTCCATATAAAGTGCTAAACAATGATCACATTCATAAAGGTGTTCTTCCATAGATTCACGTTCATTGCTTTCTATAAGATCTAATGTATAATTGCGCCAATCTTCTTTTGAATAATGCATCATAGAAACTCTTCCTCCTTCCAATGTTTTTTAATCCATTTTCTTGCCCGATACAGTTTCATTTCGACTGTTTTCACTTCGATGTTTTCCTGTAAAGCAATTTCTTGATAACTTTTTTCTTCTAAGTAATGTGCGAGAACGACGTCACGATAATTTTCGGGAAGTTCTCGCAGTTTTTGAGCAATGAGTAATTTTTGCTCTTTCGTCAATAATAAAGCCTCAATATTATGAGAGGATTTTATATTTTCCTCAGTTTCTTTACATAAGGAGAGTTCTTCGTTTTCTCTAGCTTTCTTTCTCTTATAATCAATAGCGTGATTAGTGGCAATACGAGCCATCCATGTTTTCAATCCGCGAAATTGATAATTAGGGAGAGAGGCGTGAATTTTTACGAATACTTCTTGTGTAACATCTTTCGAATCTTCTTCATGTCTTACAATAGAAAAGATAACTTGAAAAATATAATGACGATAGGTTTGTACAAGAATACGAAAGGCATGTTCGCTTCCTTGCTGTGCTTTTTCAATTAATTGTTTTTCCTCAATGGGTCTCTCCCTCCTTTTTGACGCATTCTATTATATAGACGTAAGAAATGGTAAGTCACCCTACACATGTTGTAAAAAAAGAATAATATATTTTTAGGAAGGAGGCTATATGAAAAAATGGTAAAAAGAAGTATATAATGAGCAAAGAGGAAATGTTACGCGGAGAAAGGATGTGAATGTTAGTAGGAGAAGGTCCATACTAACAAACATGAAAATTAAAATATTAATAGCAGATGATAATTCTTTTATTAGAGAAGGCATGAAGATTATTTTAAATACATACGAAGAATTCGAAGTATTAGATACTGTAAATGATGGGGAAGAAGCTGTAGCATATTGTAAGAAGCATGAAGTCGATATTGCACTTTTAGATGTTCGTATGCCAAACATGAACGGGGTAGAGGCAACGAAATTTATTTGTGAAGAGACGAGAACGAAACCGCTTATTTTAACGACATTCGATGATGATGAATATATTTTGGACGCAGTGAAAAACGGAGCGAAAGGCTATTTATTAAAAAATAATGATCCAGAGCGTATTCGTGATGCGATAAAAGGAGTATATAACGGTCAAACAGTTATGCAAGATGTAGTGCTTGATAAAATTAAGTGCAATTTAATGGAAAGCAAAGAGGAAGAATGTAAAATAGATAAAAGTCTTTTTACAGAAAGAGAACTTAGTATTATCGCATTAATTGCGAAAGGTTTTTCGAATAAAGAAATTTCAAAGCAACTTTTTATATCAGAAGGAACGATTGCAAATTATATTACATCAGTTTTAGGGAAAACTGGACTTGAACATCGTACACAAATTGCGATTTATTATTTAATAGGGAAAGTAGATTAAAGATATGGAATTTTGGTTAATTGTAAGTAAATTAATTGTTTTTATATATATTGTGTTTAGTTACATTTATTTAAATGTTGCAAACTTACCATGGATTATACTTACTTTGCTTTTATATCTTTCTGTAAACGTGCTGATCTCTATATTTAAAAATAACACGTACAAAAACATATTAACTTCTGTGTCAATCGGTGTAGTTATGTTATTTACATGGAAGATTCATCCGTTTTTTATTTTGTTTTTACCATTGAACTTATATGAAATTATATTTCGTTATATAGAGAAGAAATGGCAGCTCTTTATCACTATGATGATTCCTATTATCTTTACAGATGAAAGTATTCGAATGACGTATGGATTAATTGTTGCATTTTCTTTCATCGTATTAACTATGGCAGAACGGTATATATCGCGTGTAGTAAAGCTTGAATCACAAAATGATAAGATGCGAAAAGATCTGCAACGACTGACGAAAAGTTTAAATGAAAATAAAGAGTACATAAGACAATCAGAGTACACATTTAAGTTAGAAGAGAGAAATCGGTTGTCACAAGAAATTCATGATAAAATTGGCCACTCAATGACGGGCGCACTTATTCAAATGGAAGCAGCAAAGAGGTTAATGGAAATAGATAAAGAAAAATCTGCGGAGTTATTACAAAATGCTATTCATATTTCTAAAGATGGAATTGAAAGCATTCGTATTACATTAAAAAATATGAAGCCACCTACTGAGCAAATTGGTATTCACCGTATGAAATTATTCATAGAGGAATTTTCCAGTAAGCATGATATAAATATTCCTTTCGTATATAAAGGGAACTTAGATTTGATTTCACCGATTCAGTGGAAGATTATCGGTGAAAATGTTACAGAGGCACTTACAAACGCAATGAAATATGCTGATGCAACAGTGATTTCCATAGATATTCATGTGCTTAACAAGATGGTTAAAGTACAAGTGAAGGATAACGGAAAAGGTGCAGCGCTTGTGAAAAAAGGTCTCGGTATTATGGGGATGGAGGAGCGAACAGCGTCTGTAAACGGGAAAATTATTGTAGATGGAAAAAATGGTTTTTCGGTAACAATGTTGTTGCCAATATGAGGATGAATCATCTCATAGGAAAAAAGTGAATATTCTCATGTGAAAAGAGTGAACTTCTGCACTGAGCAGGTTCATTTTTTTTGTTTATACTAAAAGTAGAGAAACCGAAATAGGGGTGAAATGATGAATACATTAGAGATAAAAAATTTAACGAAAAAATTTGGTGATTTCATCGCGGTAGATAATATGTCTTTATCTATTAAAGAAGGAGAAATATTTGGCTTTTTAGGATCAAATGGTGCTGGTAAGAGTACAACGATTAATATGATTGCTGGGTTGTTAAGAAGCAATGAAGGTGAAATTAGTATACTAGGAAAAAATATTAAGAAACATAATCGATTTGCGAAGATGAATATCGGTATCGTTCCGCAAGATATTGCGATTTATGAAGAGTTAACTGCCTATGAAAATGTGAAATTCTTTGCTGGATTGTATGGGCTAAGAGGAGCTGAGCTAAAAGCAAGAGTAGAGGAAGCACTTCAATTTGTGGGGCTTAGCGATAAACATAAAAGTTACCCGAAAAACTTTTCTGGAGGGATGAAACGAAGACTGAATATCGCTTGTGCAATCGCACATAGACCGAAGTTAATTATTATGGATGAGCCGACAGTTGGAATTGATCCACAGTCAAGAAACTATATTCTGCAGTCAGTACGTAAATTAAATGAAATGGGTAGCACGATTATTTATACGAGCCACTACATGGAAGAAGTGGAAGAGATTTGTACGAAAATCGCAATTGTCGATCATGGTAAAGTGATCGCAGAAGGAACGAAAGAACAGTTAAAAGCGATTATTACCGATACGAAAGACATTTGGATTGAAGTAAAGTCAGTAGAAAATTTAGATGTAGAACAGTTAAAAGAGATAAATGGTGTGAAAGCTGTTCAAATTGAAGAGAACGTAATTAAGGTAAACTCGGATGCAGGATTAAATAATTTAAATAAAATTATTCAGCATTTCATTAATCATGGCATTGAAATTCGTTCGTTAGAGGAGCAGGCACCAAACTTAGAAACGGTATTCCTTACGTTGACTGGAAGAAACTTACGAGATAAATAAAGGGTAAATGAAGAAAAGGTAAAGGGAGGTTCATCAATTGAACATCTTCAATATTGCAATTATGCATATTAAAAGAGATTTCAGGGACGTAAGAACTTTAGTTTTTATGTTAGCATTTCCGATTGTGCTCATGCTCGTGTTAGGGACAGCATTAACGAATGCATTTAATAGCGATAGTCAATCGATTAAGGATATACAAGTGCTATATAAAGATGAAGCGAGTAGCACATTTTCTCAATCGTTTGAAGCATTTACGAAAGAAATCGATAAATCGGGTATTCATTTTAAAAAAGCTTCCGACAGTATAGATGGGAAAGAAGAAGTGAAGCAAAATAAATATGCTGCTTATGTAGAATTAAATAAAGATGGTGCAAAATTTTACGGAAGTGACAAAAGTAGTATTGAGGGAAGTATTGTGGAGGGCATGCTTACAACATTTGTTGATAAGTACAATGTAGCGGCCGAAGTTGCAAAAGTAGATCCTAGTAAGGTGAGCACAGTTGTTTCAAATGGAAATCATAATAATTATATAAAAGAAACATCTTTACAAGCTGCGAAAAAGCCAGGTTCTATGGACTATTATGCGGTTGTAATGACAACGATGATCGCACTATATGCTGCGATGGGAGCGAGTTCTTTAATTCGAGAAGAACGAATACGTAAAACAGGAGATCGCCTTATTGCTGCGCCTATAAGTAAGGCTGAAATATTCATTGGAAAAATACTTGGTAGTCTAGTAGCAAATGCCCTGTGTATATTACTCGTCATGTTATTTAGTAAATTTGTTTTTCAAGCGAATTGGGGCGAGCATCTTGGAATCATATTTATTATTTTATTAACACAAGTCTTTCTAGCAATTAGCTTCGGTTTAGGGATTGGCTATATTACGAAAACAGCAGAATCATCGAGAGCAATTATTCTTGTAGTTGTACAATTAGCTTCTATTTTTGGTGGTGCATATTTCGTAGTAGAAGAAAATTTCGTTACGAATTTATCACCATTAACGTGGGCAAATACAGCTGTTATGAAAATTATTTATGCAAATGATGTAGGAGCAGCACTACCAGTCATTTCTTTAAACCTTGGAATATCAGCACTCTTTTTATTAATTGCGATTATTGCATTACGTAGATGGGAGGGGCTATAGTATGAAAGATATTTTATGGCTCATACAAAAAACGTTATCTGTACTTTTGAAAAATAAAAAAGGGTTATTCATTATTATTAGTTTGCCGATAATCGGAACGCTCATCTCTTTTTCGATATACGGAAATGTAGGGCAAGGAACGTTAAATATCGGGATTGTAAATAAAGAAAATGAGCCGATAGCAAATGATACGATAAAGTTTTTAGAAGGATTAAACAATGTGAACGTGAGTAAGGTTAAGGAGTCTGAAGTAGAGGATAAACTCACTTCCAAAAAACTTGATGGAGTTATTACATTAGAATCTGGTTTTTCAAAAAGTGTTCGAGAAGGGAAGCCAGATCATATTGAAATTTCATCGATTAAAGGTGATCAAGTAACAGGATTTATAAAATCATATTTATACAACTATATTGATAACGTAGCAGCTATTAGTAAAGTGGCAGGAACAGATCAAAGTACGTTTGATAATATGTACGCAGGGTACCAAAAAAGTGCATTTAAAATGAAAACTGAGACGCTAGAAGATACTTCGAAAAATAAAGATATGACAAATCAAACAATGGGCTATCTTATTATGTTTATGCTGTTTTCAGCAGCGAATTTATCAGGATATATTTTAAAAGAAAAAGAAAATAGAACGTATTTTAGACTCTTATCAACGCCGATAGATGGGAAGAAATTCATATTATCTAATGTCGGGGTCAATATGATGATACTCACAGTACAAATTCTAATTACAATCCTATTCCTAACGAAAATTTTTCATACGAATATCAATATGCCTTTCATAGTGATGATTGGTGTACTCATGCTATTTGCTTTAATAGCGATTGGAATATCGTTAGTTCTTGTTGCTTTTTCGAAAAACTCAGCATCAGCAAATGCAATGCAAAATATGATTATTGTACCGACATGTTTACTGTCTGGATGTTATTTCCCATATGAAATTATGCCGAAAGCAGTGCAAAAAGTAGCCGATTTTCTTCCGCAGAGATGGCTATTAGACACAGTATCAAAACTACAACAAGAAATTCCATTTTCAGAGTTGTATGTAAATATTTTAATTTTATTTGCTTTTGCAATAGCATTCTTCTTAATTGCAATTTATAAGTTTGGAAGAAATAATGATGCAAGGAACTTTGTTTAATATGAAAAGGGTGTGACGTTAAGTCACATCCTTTTTTGTATGAAGCATGAAATCTAAATTGGAATGACAAAATAGAAAGGTGGAAAGAAAACGAGCGGAAGGAAATTAAAATGATCAAAAAAATATTGCGAGTTACTTCTATTATTATTGCTATTTTCGCTTTTATTTTAATTTGTATGCATATCGATGTTACGCTCGGACGGAAAATGGAAACCGGGAAAAACATGCCGATAGAATATGCACCTCATCATAGTGATTTTCAATTATATGTAGAAGGAAAGTCATTTTATAAACAGTTATTTACTGATATAAAAGAAGCGAAACGATCTATTTACACTTATTTTTTTATTTTATCGGATGATAAAAGCAGCCATACTTTTTTAAATTTATTAAAAGAAAAGGCGAGAGAAGGAGTAAACGTATATTTATCTGTCGATTTACTTAACGATTTATCATTTGAAAGAAAGATGAAAAAAGAATTACAGGAAAATGGCGTGCATTTTACATATAGTAGAAAACAGGAATTACCATTCGGGTTTTATTCCCTTCATCATCGTAATCATCGCCGCATTACGACGATTGATGGAGAGATTGGCTATACGGGTGGTTTTAATATAGGAGATGAGTATTTAGGGAAAGATAAGCACTTTGGGTACTGGAGAGACTATCATGTACGGATAAAAGGAGAAGGCGCAAAAGATTTAGAGGAACAATTTGCTTTAGATTGGAAACGAGATACGAAAGAAGATATAAAGAGGAGTACGAATAAGGCTAGTAAAGGGAATACATTGCATACTATGGTCAGTTACAATGGGCATTACGTTGCTAAAAAATATATAGAGCTAATAAAACAAGCTCAGCACTCAATTGTAATTGCAACGCCGTATTTTATAGCGAAAAATAAAGAACTAATGAATACTTTAATCGCGGCGCAAAAGCGTGGTGTTACAGTAACAATACTTTGGTCATATAAACCAGATCTACCTCTTATAAAAGAAGCGGCGTATCCATACATACGCCAAGCTGTTAATAACGGGATTACTGTATACGGTTATAAAAAAGGAATGTTCCATGGCAAATTAATGCTTATTGATAATGAATTAACCGTTATTGGTACAACAAACTTTACTTCGCGTAGCTTCAATATAAATGATGAAATGAATTTTTATATTCATGGTGGTCCTATTGTAGGGCAAGTGAATAAGACGTTAACAGAGGATTTTCGTGATTCAAAAGAAATGACGAAAGAATTTTTTGAGAAGTTATCTTTTTGGGAGCGTTGTAAGGAGAAATTTTCAGGGGTGATGGATTTTTATTTATAAAGGTTAATGGAAAAGGGTGTCTTTTATAGACACCCTTTTTTAATGAAAAATATTTATTTTTCATGCACAAGCAATGAAGCATCATCATTAATCAATGTCCCCACATGCTCACCTAAGCAAATTCTTTTCATTACTCCAGGCTCATCAAAATTAAAGACGTGTGCTGGTAAATTATAATCACGGGCAAGTAATAAAGCGGCTTGATCCATTACTTGTATGTTTTGCCTAACAACATCGTTATAGTTTAGCTTTCTGTACATTTTCGCTGATTTATTATGTTTTGGATCACTGGTAAAGACACCATCTACTCCTTGTTTTGCAACTAATATTGCGTCACTATTCATTTCAATAGCCCTTTGAACACTTGGATAATCTGTGGTAACGAATGGTTGCCCGTTCCCGCCTCCAAAAATAACGATATAACCGTTATCTAAATGGTGGACTGCACGTAGGCGAATGTATGGTTCGGCTACAGCATTAAATGGGATGGAAGTCATAACGCGCACTTCTTTATTTGTTTTGCTTGTTAAAACGCCGCGTAGCATTAAGCTATTAATGATTGTACCTAACGTACCGATATTATCAGCTTCTACACGATCAATTCCCCATTCTTCAGCTAAATGACCTCTGAAAATGTTCCCGCCTCCGATGACGATGGATACCTCAATACCTAAATCAACAATGGATAAAATTTCGTTTGCGATATGTTCTAATCTTTTGGAGTTAAAGCTATTTCCGGTTTGATCGGCAAGTGCACCGCCGCTTAATTTAATTAAGACTCTTTTATATGGCCTCATAACAATTCCCCCTATATAGATCGCAATAAAAAAGGAACAAAGGCGAATGCCTTTGTTCCTTTTTAAGAAAATGAAAAAGAAAAGAAGAAGATAAGATGGATTTTTGTACATAATTTTTCATACTATCGACTCCTTTTCATTTCAATTTGTTGTAAGTATATATCTTTTTGATTATACGAAACAATCTGATTACTTATCAAGTATATTTTATCTCTTTTTAATAAAAAGGTGTCAATGAAAAAGAAAAGAAAAATTTTCGAATTTTTTGTGACGAACTTGTAGGTTTTTGTATGATTTTGTAGGTTCACTTATATGATGTGTGAGTAAGCTTTTATAAATACGAAATGAAAGCGTTCGCATAAAGGGGATGAACATAAATGAAAAAATTCGGATTGGCGACACAAATTTTTGTTGCACTTGTTTTAGGGATTATAGTAGGGGCAATCTTCTATGGTAATAAAACGGCGATTTCTTATATCACACCAATTGGGGATATATTTATTCACTTAATTAAAATGATTGTAGTACCGATTGTTATTTCAGCATTAATTGTTGCGGTAGCTGGTGTAGGTGATATGAAGAAGCTTGGGAAACTAGGCGGGAAGACAATTCTTTATTTCGAAATTATTACGACAATTGCTATTTTAATGGGATTACTTGCGGCAAATATATTCCAACCAGGTACTGGCGTTGATATGAATAACTTACAGCAAAGCGATATTTCTTCTTATAAACAAACAGCTGATGCTACAGAGAAGAAAGGTTTTGCTGAGACAATTGTTCATATTGTACCGAAAAACGTATTTGAATCGATTGCACAAGGTGACTTATTACCGATTATTTTCTTCTCAGTATTATTCGGTTTAGGAGTTGCGGCAATTGGGGAAAAAGGAAAGCCTGTCTTTAACTTCTTTGAAGGTGTACTCGAAGCGATGTTTTGGGTTACCAATCAAGTTATGAAATTTGCACCATTTGGTGTATTCGCATTAATTGCGGTTACGGTTGCAAAATTTGGTGTAGCAACACTACTTCCTTTAGGAAAACTAGTGCTAGCTGTATACGTAACTGTTATACTATTCGTTGTGATTGTATTAGGTATTAATGCTCGAATGGTTGGCGTAAACATTTTTACGTTAATGAAAATTTTAAAAGAAGAACTTATTCTTTCATTTACGACAGCAAGTTCAGAAGCTGTTTTACCTAATATAATGAGAAAAATGGAAGAGTTCGGTTGTCCAAAGGCAGTTGCTTCTTTCGTTATTCCGACAGGTTATACATTTAACTTGACTGGATCGGCTATTTATCAAGCGTTAGCGGCATTGTTTGTTGCACAAATGTACGGTGTGCACATGTCACTGACAGAGCAAATAACGTTATTATTCGTTCTCATGTTAACATCCAAGGGTATGGCGGGAGTTCCAGGTGCATCGTTCGTTGTTGTATTAGCAACGTTAGGTTCAATGGGGTTACCACTAGAAGGTATCGCGTTAATTGCGGGAATTGACCGCATTTTAGATATGATTCGCTCATCTGTCAATGTATTAGGAAATGCATTAGCGGCCATTGTTATGTCGAAGTGGGAAGGCGAATTCGATAATGAGAAAGCAAAACAATATGTAGAAACAGTCAAAGAAACAAAAGCAGCATAAGAAATCGTTAAGGAGTGAATAATCATGGCAACATTAACTGAAGTTAAAAATGGTGTTCGAATTGAAAAAGATTTTTTAGGTGAAAAAGAAGTACCAAACTATGCATACTACGGTGTACAAACAATGCGTGCAGTTGAAAACTTCCCAATTACAGGATACAAAATCCATGAAGGTTTAATTAGAGCGTTCGCAGTTGTAAAAAAAGCTGCAGCGCTTGCTAATACAGATGTAGGAAGATTAGAATTGAACAAGGGCGGCGCGATCGCAGAAGCTGCTCAAGAAATTCTTGATGGAAAATGGCATGATCATTTCATCGTAGATCCAATCCAAGGCGGAGCAGGTACTTCAATGAACATGAATGCAAATGAAGTCATTGCCAATCGTGCACTTGAATTATTAGGAATGGAAAAGGGAGACTATCATTATATTAGTCCAAATAGTCATGTAAACATGGCACAATCAACAAACGATGCATTCCCAACGGCGATTCATATCGCAACATTAAACGCATTAGAAGGTTTATTACAAACGATGGGTTATATGCACGATGTATTTGAATTAAAAGC